>CAJULJ010000060.1 GCA_910587395.1 uncultured Oscillospiraceae bacterium
CCAAATTCGTTGTATTGCCATTTGGCTCCTCGTTTATTGACGACACCATCTAGCGTAGGCCAGGGTCATGAATTTTTCCGCACGGGTCAGGAACTCCGCCTGGTCCATGTCATTGGCGCACACGTTCACATGGACGTTGCCGTCTCCTGCGTGGCCGCTGGCCCGGACTGCCAGTCCCACCTGCTCCTCCAGGGAGAACACGTAGTTCACGAACTCCGGGATGCGGGGGATGGGAACCACCACATCGCACTCATCGTTGAGTTTGAAATCGGTGAGGATAGCCTCCAGCGTGGCTCCCCGCACCGCCCAGGCGTTGCGCAGAGCCTCCGGGGTGTCATAGACGATGATGTCCATGGCCCCGTTTTCCAGACATACTTCCGCAGCCCACTCCATCCGATCCGCCACAGATTCACCCCGGGCGCACTCAAAGGTTGTGAGCAGGTAAGCGCCCACCTCCTGCCCCTCGCTGGTGCCGGGGAAAACCGTCTTTTCCAGGAACCGCTCAATGGACACCACCATGTCCCGCCCCAGAAACTCCAGCGCCTGGGGGTCCAGCCCCGACATTTTAATTCGGGGAACGCAGGAGATAGCCTCGTCCAGGCTGGAGAACAGAGCCAGCAGGCTGAAGGTCTCCCCCGGCTGGGGCAGCACCCGCAGGCTCACCTCGGTGATGATGCCCAGGGTGCCCTCAGAGCCCACCATCAGCTGGAGCAGGTTGTAGCCCGAGCTGGTCTTGGTCACCTCGCCGCCCAGGCGAATGATTTCGCCGCAGGGCAGCACCACCGTCATGGCCCGCACATAGTCCCGGGTGGCGCCGTACTTCACGGCCCGCATCCCTCCGGCGTTCACCGCCACATTGCCGCCGATGGTGGCGAACTTTTCCCCCGGATCAGGGGGGTAGAACACGCCCTTCTCCTGGCAGGCGTTAGCCAGGTCGTTGAGCAGTACGCCGGCCTGGACCCGCACCGCGAAGTTATCCAGGTCCCAGCTCAGGATCTTGTTCATCTTCTGGGTGTCGATGACTACACCGCCGTGGGTGGGCACACAGCCGCCGCACAGCCCGGTGCCGGTGCCCCGGGGCACAATGGGAACATCGCTATCATAGCACAGCTTGCAGACCGCCGCCACCTCCTCGGTGGTGAGGCATTCCACCGCCGCGTCGGGCATGTGCTGGCCGTAAGTCGGGGCCTCGTCCCGGGCGTAATCCGGATTCAGGTCCTCGCCGGTGTATACCCGGCCCGGAACCGCCGCGTTCAGCTGTTCCAGCAGCTCGGGGGTCAAATTTTGATGCGCCATATTGATTTCTCCTTTTTATGTCTCATTTTTTGAGGCATTCCGGTCAGTAGCCCGGATTCTCGACTTTTGTATAGGTCTTGGCCGTCTCCTCTTTCCGAAGCACACGCAGGCCGCCCAGGGCCAGAGACAGCATCTCATCCTCGCCGGGATAGACTACGACAGGCGCAATGAAGTCCACCCGGTCTCGGATGAAGCTGGTGATGTACTGAGAGTAGGCAATACCACCGGTGAGCAGGATGGCATCCACCCGACCACACACATTCGGGGCGCATTTGGCGATATTTTTGGCGATGCTCAGCGCCATAGCTTCATAGATGAGTTTGGCGTGTTCATCCCCCGCCTCGATCCGTTTTTCCACCTCTCTGGCATCGGTGGTGCCCAGGTGGGCCATCAGCCCGCCCTGCCGCTTGACCAGCTTCATCATGGAGCCGTAGGTATGCTCCCCGTCGAAACACATTTTAATCACATCGAACATGGGCAGACCACCGGCGCGCTCTGGGGAAAAGGGCCCCTCCTCGTCGCTGATGAAGTCCTCGATGCGCCCGTTGTTGTGGAGGTTGACGGAGATGCCGCCCCCCATGTGGGCCACAATGACCGTGATGTTCTCATAGCGTTTGCCGCTCTCCCTGGCATACCGCATGGCGGCGGCTCGGGTGTTCAGGTTGTGGCCCATCCCCTTCCGGCGGAAGGCGGTGAGGCCAGTGATCTTGTTGATGGGCAGCAGCTCGTCCACGGTGATGCCGTCGTAGATGTAAGCGGGGATATTGTGCTCCACGCTGATGGCCCGGGCGATCATGGCCCCCACATTGGAGGCGTGCTCGTTTTGGGGCTTGTTTTTGAGCTGCCACACCATATCGTCGTTGATCTCATAGGCCCCCGCCTGAATAGGGGTGAGCAGCCCGCCCCGGGACACGATGCCGGACAGGCTGTCCAGGGCCACGCCGTGCTTTTCCAGTGTGCTGACCACCAGCTCCTTGCGGAACTCATATTGCTCCGCCACATGGTCGAAGGGAGCCAGCTCTTCGGGGGAGTGGTCGATGGACTCGATGAACAACGGCGTCTCTCCCTCAAAGACACCGATTTTGGTGGAGGTGGAACCGGGATTCAGAATCAGCAGTTTTTCCATAAAAGCCTCCTTATCGAGCCGCAGCGGCGGCCAGCACGATGGACAGGTATTTCTCCTCCGGCGTAGAACCACGGCTGACCATACCGATGGGGCACTTGGCACCCACGATGAAGCCCGCCATCTTGGCCCCGGCGGTGACGGTGAGCATTTTGCCCATCAGGTTGCCCGCGTGGATGTTGGGGGCAACCAGCACGTCGCAGTCGCTGGCGCAGGGACTCTCGAACCCTTTGAAATCGGCAATCTCCTTGCTGACGGCGCAGTCATAGGAGATGGGGCCCTCAATGATGCAGCCGGTAATCTCCCCCCGCAGGTTCATCTGCTTCAAAGCGTCGCCCTCCACAGTTTCGGGCATCTTGGGATTGAGCTTCTCTACGCAGGCCACGATACCCACCTTGGGGCAGTCGTAGCCCATGGTATGCAGCGCGCCCACAGTGTTCTCGATGATAGCCTTCTTCTGCTCCAGGGTGGGATAGGTCACCATGCCGCCGTCCACAGGCAGGAGGAGTTTGTGGTAAGAGGGCACCTCAAAGGCAGTGAAGTGGCTCATGACGCCTCCCCCTTGCCCAGGCCGTGCTCCTTGTCCACCACCGCCTTGAGCAGCACGGAGGTGTCCAGCTTGCCCTTCATCAGGAAGTCGGCTTTCCCGTCCCGGACCAGGCCCACGGCACGGTGGGCGGATTCGGCCAAATCGGGCACGTCGATGATGTCCTCAGGGGCCACTGCCTCCCCCAGGCGGGCCAGGGCCTCGTTGATGAGGGCCTTGTCCCCCACCAGGACAGGGTGGGCGATGCCCTCTTTCCGGGCGTGGAGGACGGCCTCAATGGTGTGTTCGTCCCCAGCGGCGGCCACGGCCATCCGGGACACATGGGGATGGCCCTTCTGGTGCTCGATCAGTTCATCAAAGGTTTTGAAAACCATGGCGGGTGCTTCCTTTCTTGTCAATTTTTTCTAACTTAAATTTTTTTCTTGCAATTCCAAGGACAGCCGCTATAATATATTTTACAAGATATAGCGAATTTCCGCAGAAATGGGGATGCGGCATGGCGGGCATCAAACGGGCTTCTCTGGTGGATCAGACATATCAAAGGCTGCGGGAGGACATCATCACGCTGAAAATTCCCATGGGAACCCGGCTCAACGCCAGCGAGCTCCAGGCGGAACTGGAGGTGAGCAGTACCCCGATCCGGGAAGCCCTCAACCGCCTCCGGCAGGAGGAGCTGATTGTCAATGAAAACAATATCGGCGCCAGCGTCCTCACCCTGGACGCCCACGACGTGAGGGAAATCCACGAGCTGGCCCTGACCCTCCAGCAGGCTGCGGTGCGTCTGGCCATGAAAAGCGGGGACCGGGAGGTAATGGCTCAGGAGATCAATGCCCAGATCGAGCGCTATCAGAACGCCCGGAGCTCCCGGGATCGGGTGAAGGCGGTGCACAACCTGATTGGGGTGTTCTACCACCACTGCGGCAATCAGCGGCTGGACCGAAGCATGGTGGCCATCCAGGGTCAGGTACTGCTGTTACGGTACATCTATGCGGAATGTCCGGGAAACGAAGACCATTTGGCTGACCTGACGCAGATGTACGACGGTGTAGTTCAGGGAAATGTTGATTTGATTTGCGATGCTTTTCAGCGATATGGGGAGCGGTCCGTACCCGCTATCCAGGCGTGGCTGGAAAAGAACCGCCGCACATAGTATACGGATTCCCGCAAGGGCCGGCTCAGATGGAGCCGGCCCTTTTTGCGAAACAGAACAAAATCAGGCCCGCTGTTCCCGGCCCAGCTTCAAGCCGGTCTCAAACGCCTGCTTGTTCAACGGCAGCAGCTTGGGCTTTTTGCCCAGCTTGTGCTCAATGGTGGACCATACCACCTCGGGAGGCACCACCTCGGTATAGCCCCCATACACACCCAGCATGATGACATTGAGCACCTTAGCGTTGCCCATCTCCAGGGCCATCTCGGTGACGGGGGCTTTTACCAGCTTCACATCGTCCCGGTCCACGTCCTTCTCATCCACGATAGAGCTGTTGATGAACAGGGTGCCGCCGGACTTGAGGGTTTTCAGAAACTTGCTCAGAGAAGGTCCATTCATGACAATGAGGTCATCCATCACGTCCCCCAGGGGAGCGCCGATCATCCCGTCGGAGATGACCACGAAGCAGTTGGCGGTGCCGCCCCGCTGCTCCGCGCCGTAGGAGGGGAAGAAGGTGACGTTCCTGTCAGTGGCGTCGCAGGTGGCGGACGCCAGGAATTTACCCAGAGTCATGACGCCCTGGCCACCGAAACCGGCTACACACAGATTGGTTTCCATATTTCTGTACCCCCTTATCTGTCGCGGACGACGCCCAGCGGAAACTCGGGCAGCATCTTCTGCTCGATGAAGTCCAAGGACTCCAGCGGGTCCAGGCCCCAATTGGTGGGGCAGCTGGTGACAATCTCCACCATGGAGAAGCCTTTGCCATCAAGCTGGTTCTGGAACGCCTTTTTGATGGCGTTCTTGGTTTTGATGACGTTCTGGGGCGTGTTACAACTGGTACGCTCCAGATAGCGGGGCGCGGTGAGCTGGTTGAGGATCTCGCACATATGCATGGGATAGCCGTGCTCCTCGGCGATGCGGCTCTTGGGGGCGGTGGACGCCTTCATGCCCAGCAGGGTGGTGGGAGCCATCTGGCCGCCGGTCATGCCGTAGATGCCGTTGTTGATGAAGATGACGGTGATGTTCTCACCCCGGTTGGCGGCGGAGATGGACTCACCCAGGCCGATGGAGGCAAAGTCGCCATCCCCTTGATAGGTGAAAATCAGGCTGTCCGGGCTGGTGCGCTTCATGCCGGTGGCCACGGCACAGGCGCGGCCGTGGGGGGCGGTGATGGTGTCATAGGCGATGTAATCCATATGGAGGCCGCAGCAACCGATGCCGGTGATGGCCACAGCCTTGTCCACCAGCTTCATCTCGTCCAGCACCTCGCCGATGAGCTTGATAACGGTGGAGTGCATACAGCCGGGGCAGAAACCGGAGACTTTGTCCTCCTGGATGGTGGTGGTGCGGGAATAAATCTTTTCCATGTCTCTCGTTCCCCCTTACTTCGACAGGATGGCGTCCACGGCATTGAGGACGGCTTCCCGGCTCATGATGTTACCGCCGGAGCACAGGCAGGTTTCGATGGGGCAGCGGCCCTTCACGCCCATGCGCACATCCTGGACCAGTTGGGCGGGGATGGACATCTCCACGTCCAGGACAGCTTTGCACACGTTATAGTCGATGTGATCAAAGGCGGCGAAGGGGAAGGGATGGACGGTGATGGGCCGGATAAGGCCCACCTTCTTCCCGGCGGCCCGGCACAGGTCTATGGCGGGCTTGCCGATGCGGGCACACACACCGTAAGCAGCGATGACCACCTCCGCGTCCTTCACCATGTACTCCTCCACCTGGATGTCCTTCTCCCAGGAGGCGTACAGCGCGGCGGCTTTTTCGTTCTCCGCCTGCATGGTCTGGGTGTTCCACTGGCCGGGCTGTATCCAGGAGCGGTTGGCGTAGTCCAGTTTGTGGCCGGTGCAGGCCCACTTGGCCTTTTTCGCCTTGAGGGTGGCAATCTCATCGTCGGACTTCATCTCGGGCAGCTCCACCGGCTCCATCATGGTGCCGATGACACCGTCCGCCAGAACGAGCACCGGGTTGCGGTCCCGGTCGGCATAATCGAAGGCGGCGTAGGTCAGATCCACTGCCTCCTGGACGGTGGAGGGAGCCAGCACGATCATCTCAAAGCCGCCGTTGCCGCTGGCCTTGGTGGCCTGGAGGTAGTCCTGCTGGGCTGGCTGGATGGCGCCCACGCCGGGGCCTCCCCGGGAAATGTTGGCGTACACGATGGGGATTCGGGCGGCGGCACAGTAGGAAATGCCCTCGCTCTTCAGGGCGATACCGGGGGAGGAGGATGAGGTCATGCTGTGGAAGGTGAATTCAAGTAGGGGGCAAAGCAGCCAATGGAGCAGGCACCAATGTGGTCCCCTCCCACATCCAGAACCACTGGACTGTTTTTGTCCCGTAGCAGAGGTACCACGCCGCCCACCAGGGTGGGTGCATCCATGAACTGCTCCTGATAATGTACAATGACACCAGACTCCTCCAGTTTGGCCTCGGCATCCCGAGAGCGGAACAGAGGTTTAGTCATATCCAGGTCAAAAAAATGAACGGGCCGCCCCACAGACTTTGTCAGCAATTTGGTGAAGCTGATGGCAATTTCGCTCTTGCCGCTACCGGCTTCTCCCAAAAAGACAAAGTTGTGATGCGGCCCGTTGGAGCCCGCATAGAAATTTCCTTTTTCGTTCATCTCACGTCACCTCGTTCCTTCCTGGTAAGACCAGTATACGGCCGGCCACGCGGAAAAGCAATAGAAATATTATATTTTATACTTTGTGTAATATAAAATATCAACAGCGCACGGGGACAGTAAAAAATAGTAAGTTCAGCACTGGACAGATTCTCACATTCTTAATATTATATATTTTGCAAAATATAATTTTGTTGATTTCGACTAATGCTATGTATGTTGAGGGAATTCCCTGAGATGTTCGTCAAATCCCTGTCAGGAGGATGGTTCTAGTTCTCCCTGCTCTGGATTTCAATGAAAGCGGTAAAGGTCTCCCGCAACTGGAAGACATTGCGCTTTCGCGGGCCCTGTCCGGCCTGACAGCACGGGAACGCTTCATCTTGTTTGAGCGTGTGCTGAATGACCGCGGGTACGATGAACTTGCCGAGACCCTGGGTTTGCGGTACAACGGGGTTGTTTCCGCCTATCACCGCATGATAAAGAAACTGCGGAAAGAACTGCGAGGTGAGGGCAAGTGAATTTTGAAGAACTTCTGACCCAGGCCCAGCTTGGCAGTGAAGCGGCATTGGAGGAAATCCTGGCGCGCTACCGGCCGCTACTGGCGAAGGAATCCATCTGCAACGTTTTTTTCGATGAGGATCTCTACCAGGAGCTGTGCATCACGCTTGTAAACTGCATCCGTAACTTCCGCATCTAACGCAAAACAGGGCGGGGTCTCAATTGAGGCCCCACCCTGTTTTCCTATGTGTATCTTCATTCCAGCAGCCGTTCAAGTTTCCGCTTCGCGTAAACAACACGGGCCACTGTTACCAGCTGTTTGCCTTCGTCTACCCAATAAAACATGATGTAATTCTGCACCAGCCGCTTCCGGTACTCATGTTTCAGCGGCCTGATGGGGGTGTAGGCGGGATTTGCGTACGGAAATCCCAGGATGCTGTCCCCCGCCTGAATGAGCTCCATAGCCAGCCGCTCCGCGGCCTGTGGGTTGCAAAGCTCTTGGCTTACATACCGCACGATGTCTACCATGTCCCGGCGGGCGGCGGGCAGATACTCCAGTTTATACAACCTGTTCCCCTCCAATGGCCTCGCGCATCGCCTGCAGGACTTCTTTTGAGGAGTAACGCTGGTCTGTCAGCTCGGCCTCGCGCTCCGCTGCCTGGAGCTTGAAATAGACCTCGCTCTCAAATTGCAGCGATTCAAAAGACTCCATGCTCATGACGACCATGTCGCCATAGCCGTTCTTCGTCAGAAACACAGGCTGGGCTGTTTCGTGAACCGTCTTGGAGATATCCGCAAAATTGTTTCGCAGATCGGACACAGGCCGTATCAGTTTCATAGTCATCGCCTCCACCACTCATTTTAGCATAATTACGCTAAAATATCAACCTGCTTTTTGTTGGCACCAAAAAGGGGCGCATTACCCGGCCCTTGGCTCCCAGAATTCTTTTAGCGGCCCGAACGGCTGTCCATCCAGGCCGCCAGCACCTCCCGGGCCCGGGCTTCGTCAACATACAGCTCAAAAAATCTGCTTTTTAGATAGGGCACAGCGCCGAACATATTTGTTGCACCCGAATCGCGCAGATCATAGAAAGCTGTTCCCATGTGTCAACATGGTATTTCATCAGCAGAGGTAAACATCTGACCAGCGTGCGGAGGGACGGTAGAGTAGCGGGAGCGCGGGGCTAGACGGTGGCGGCGGTTTTGCAGCGAACGATGCCGGGTGAAGTACGATCAGCGAAAAATCAAGGAACGGCGGGCGACAAAGGGACGACCGCCGCAGGTCTGCCCGAACTGCGGGAAAGAATTCCATCCGGAGTGGAAGGTTGGGAGCCAGCGGAAATATTGCAGCGATGCGTGCCGGATCGAATGGTGGCGGGAGTATCACAAGGCAAACCCGCCGGAAGCGGAACCACCGAAAGAGTGCCTGATGTGCATCGGGCAGCTGAAGGAGTCGGGTGGAAAATACTACAGCCGGTTTTGCTATCTGCTGGCAATGGACCAAACGCATGTGGAGGAAATATGCGAGTGGTGCGGAGAGAAGTTTACGGACATCAGCGGGCAGGGGCGGCGGTATTGCAGCCGAAGATGCGCAGTATCGAGGCGATTCACCCAGAAAGGGGTGCGTCGTGGGAAGCGGCGGATCAGCGCGGACAGTGTAGAGGAATGGAAGGAGAAACTGATACAGGAGGCACGAGCCAGCAAGTCCGAGAAACGCGTGAAACGGGCATGGCTGGTGTGCGGGACGACCAGTATGTACAGATTCCAAGTTTCTCTATACGCATTTGAGAGATAAGTATGGCTTGCTCAAAAACTCAAAGAATATGGCATTAACAATAGCTTCAAACAGTTCTTTCGCCTGCTCCAATATCTGCCCCAGTATTTCCATATTCCACCCCACAAACATATTCTCTCTATTCTGCCTCGTTCCATCCAGTATACATCAATAGATCGGAAATATTAATTCCTATCGCGACTTTTTGTATCAATATTTTGCGGTATAGCGCCCTGAACATTATTTCTTCCATAAAATCCCTTTCCCCGCTTCAGGAAAGCATTCACCCAAACAGTGGGGGCAGGGGGGATCGTCGTTAGGCTGAATACCATGGATGTGTCGCTCGGGCAGAGGGGAAACCGGGCGTTGAACCGCCTGTTGCTTATGGTGCTCTGCTATTTGGCGCTTACAAATATCGCCACTTGCAATTTCCTCCGGCTTGGGGTACACTATCCTCAACAGGCAGAGTAGGAGTGCGCGTGTAAAAGTGCCGGCGGGACGGGGAGTTGTCCGCCGGACGAAGGGGAAGCATCCCCGCAGTGCGTGTTCCGCATCCCGCTGCCGCATAGCGGATCGCGTTTTTACGGCTTCCTTTGTGCGGCATACCCGTTTTGGGTGCTGCCGAAAAAAGGAGGTCTTTTTTCATGGAAATCTTCAAAACACCCTTTTCCCGCGCCTACTGGCAGTGCGCCCTTCGGGACTTCAGGAAGCCGCG
Source organism: uncultured Oscillospiraceae bacterium (assembly GCA_910587395.1). Classification (GTDB taxonomy): domain Bacteria; phylum Bacillota; class Clostridia; order Oscillospirales; family Oscillospiraceae; genus Enterenecus. Next base: position 9,733 of record CAJULJ010000060.1, read on the forward strand.
CACCCTGGTGTTCTCCGCCCTCATGGTGGCGGCCTGTGTGGCCCTGGGCTACCTGAAATCTGTCCCGGTGGTGAACAACATCCGGGTGAGCTGGGGCTTCCTGGCCCGGGCGCTGTGCGCCCTGGTGGGGGGGCCGGTGAACGCGCTGGTGTTCGGCTTCGTGGAGGACACGATCAGCTACCTCTGGAACCCCACCGGGGGTTACAACCCCTTCTACATCCTTACCACCATGCTGGGGGTGTTCACCTACGCCCTGTTTCTTTACCGGGCCGAGGTGACGGTGCTGCGAGTGTTTCTGGCCAAGCTGGCCACCAATTTGCAAAACGTGTTTCTGGGTGGTCTGGGCACTTACCTGTGGTACTCCAATGGCAAAGGCTATTGGGTCATTGTGGGCGCCAGCGCAGTCAAAAACGCCATCATGCTGCCCGTACAGACCATTATGCTGGCGGCGCTGTTTGCCGCGCTGCTGCCCATCCTGCACCGTATGGGCTTTCTGCCCGACCATTCGGCGCGGCTGAAGCTGTGGAAGCCGCCGGTGCGGAAGAAGCCTCCCGAAAAGGGTACCCAGCCGCCATGGGAGGGGTGACCTTGTCCCCGCCCGTCGAAACCGCATAACTTGTGCCATGTCCGCATACCTTTGAACGAAAAGGAGGGATGCGGGCATGGCTTTTTTCAAGGCGCTGGGCGACTGGCTGTGGGGCGGACCGCTGCTGGTGGCGTTTCTGGTGGTGGGGCTGTGGTACTCCTTTGGCTCAGGCTTTTTCCAGATTTTTGGGTTGCCAATATGGTGGAGGAGCACGGTGGGTTCCTTGTTCCGGAGGAACACGGATCGCAGAGAGCGCCGGGGCGTGACCCAGTTTCAAGCCCTGTCCACCGCCCTGGCGGCCACCATCGGCACCGGCTCCATCGCCGGAGTGGCCACCGCCATCGTCTATGGCGGACCGGGGGCGGTGTTTTGGATGTGGATGTCCGCTCTGCTGGGGATGATGACAGGGTGCGGGGAAAAAATCCTGGCGGTGCGCCACCGGGAAAAGGGGCCGGACGGCCGCTGGCGGGGCGGGCCCATGGAGTATATTGCAAAGGGGCTGCGCCTGCCGGGGCTGGCAAAAGTATTCGCCCTGTTCTGCATTGCCGAAACGCTGGCGGGAGGAAATCTGGCTCAGGCCAACTCCATCGCCACCGCCTTATCGGCCGCTGTTGGAGCAAATCCTGTTGTGGTGGGCGTGGTGCTGGCGGTTGTCACCGCCGTCGTACTGGCGGGGGGCATTAAACGCATCGGGAAGCTGTGCGAGCTGCTGGTACCCGCCATGGCTCTGCTGTTTGTGGGAGGCGGGCTGGCAGTGATTGCCGTCAATTGGCGGGCAGTTCCGGCGGCGTTTCAGCACATTGTCAATTATGCCTTCGCGCCCCGAGCGGTGGCCGGAGGGTATGCCATGGGAACCGCTCTGCGCTACGGCGTGGCTCGGGGGGTGTTCACTAACGAGGCGGGGCTTGGCATGTCGGCCATTGCCCATGCCTGCGCCGACGTGGAGGAACCGGCGGAACAGGGCATGTGGGGGATTTTCGAGGTGTTTTTTGCTACCGTCATCATCTGCACGGTAACCGCCCTGGTCATCCTCACCTCCGGAGTATATGACCCGGTCCAGGCTTTGGTGCTCCTGGAGGCCGGCACACTCCCTGACGGGATGCTGGGCGCACCTTTGACGGCGGCGGGATTCGGTACGCTCTTTGGCGAAGCTGGAGAGTGGATCGTGTCGGTAAGCCTGATACTGTTTGCCTTCACTTCCTTACTGGGGTCCGGGTATTACGGCCGGCGGGGTGTGGAGTCTCTCACAAACTTCCGCTGGGCCCGGGGAGTGTATCAGCTGGTATTCCCAGTCTGCATCATCTTGGGAGCGGTCAGTGATTTGACCGCAGTGTGGCAATTGGTAGATGTGTTCAACGGCCTGCTGGCGGTGGTAAATCTGCCTGCGCTGTTGCTGCTCTCACCGGAGGCGTTCCACTTGCTAAGGATCTGGCTGCAAGGACAAAAAAATAAACGGGAAATTTGCGCAAAAGACACTTGACAACCACGGAAAAGCTGTTATAATAATCTACGTTGCGCCACACTATGAGTGGTGCGGTAAATTATGACTTCGCCACCGATTTGCAGCGGTATCGAAGAGGTCATAACGAGCACGATTGGAAATCGTGTAGCGGCTGAAACCGCTCGAGGGTTCGAATCCCTCCCGCTGCGCCAAAAGAACCGAACAGTTTAGATGCCGTGGGCTGCACGCCTACGGCATCAACTGTTTCCGGGCTTTTCACCCCCGCAAATTTCTCAAGCCGAACGACAGATGCCAACGGGCCATTTTGAGCGACTGGCGGTATTTGAACCCGCACAATAGTCAATCAGCTTGGCGCCCTTTTTGAGCGGGAAAAAGGGCGCCAAATTTTTTGAGCTTAACGATGCAAGATACCGCAATACAATTCCATAATCGGTACTCCAGCGAGGCCGTGATTTTTCGTTTGTGAAAGATCACGGCCTTTTTTGTTTTCAAGAAAGGAAAGGGCCAAACATGAAAACCACCCACACCAAAGACATCAGGGTCATGAGCAAGACAGCGCTTCCCAGCCTTCGGGTGCGCCAGGAGTTAGGGGGGCTGCTCCTATGAAATATCAAGCGGTTCTCGGCAGCAAAGCCCTCCCGGGGGTTGGGCAGATCACCGTTCCCTTCCCCATCCCGGACAGCGAGTACGACCATATCATCGGTATGATGGAGAATATGAGTATCGGCTCCCCCACTGTGCAAGACTGCTGGGTGCTGGAGCTGGACAGCCCCTACCCCATTCTCAACCGGTTGGTGAGCCAGTGCGTCAACGTGGACGAGCTGGATTATCTGGCCAAGCGGCTGGACAGCTTCTCTGAGGGCGAGAATATCAAATTTGAAGCCATGGCCAGCAAGCTGCACCTGTCCGACATCAAGGACTTCATCAACCTTACCTTCTGCTGTCAGCGGGCTACGGTGATCATCGACTTTTCCAATCTGGACCAGGCGGGCAAAAAACACAGCCTGACGGTCAATGGAGGCTCAATGCCCTCGGATGAGTACGACCAGGTGGATGGCCGGGCGGTGGCCCTGGACCTGATCCAGAGCGGTACCGGGGTGGTGACCCCCTACGGCGTGGTGTATGACAACGGGATGAAATTGGAGCAGATCTATGACGGGCGGCATTTCCCGGCATACCTTTGCGAAATGCCTCAGATGATGATTGAGATCAAGTCCGGGCCGAAGGACAAAACCACCGGCTGCCTCTACCTGCCCTGTTCGGACAAGCAGATCCAGCGGACGCTGGAGCGGGCCGGGATCGGGCCGGAGGGCTATCGAATGGAGATCACCATGGACGAGCTGCCCCCGCAGGTGTCCGCTGTGGTCAGCGTCACCCGCGATGGCCTTGACGATCTCAACGCTCTGTGCCGGGTCATTGAGCCGCTGGACACGGAACAGCGGGAAAAGCTGGGAGCGGCGGTGCTGCTGGCCCAGCCCACGTATGCCAGCGAAGTGCGCCAGCTGGCGGAAAGCCTGGATCAGTTCGACTTTGTACCCAAGCCCTCCAACCCAGACGCTGACTGCGCGATAACCGATCTGGGCTATGTGTCCTATCACGGCAGCCTGACACTGGAAGCCCTGATGATGGATGACCCCGCCGAACAGTACCGGCAGGAACAAGGAATGGGAGGGATTTGACCATGATTCTGTACGCTTCCAACGAATACTACGGAGAGGGTATACCTATCCCCTTCCCCGCCACGGCGGAGGAGGTGCGGAAGGAGCTGGAGAAGCTGGACGCCGGTGTCCAGCCGCTGTTCATCCGGGGCGATGGCCCTGTGTGGCACTTTGAGGATCGGCTGGATCCCGCCGCGCTGTACCAGGAAGCCGGAGTGGAGAAGCTGAACCGGCTGGCCGGGCTGGTGGACGCCATGGATCTGGATGCCCAGAAGGTTTTTGCGGGGGTGCTCCGGGCGGAGAGCGTCAACGGCCTGGATGATATCCTGGACATCGCCTCCAACTTGGGCCGGTATGAGTTCATCGAGGATGTCACTTCGAACAAGGAGCTGGGCGGCTGGCTGGTGGAGCATGGGCAGGCCGGGGTGGAGTTCCCCGAGGCGGTGCGTCCCTACCTGGACTACGCCGGGATCGGCGCGGCCTATTACTCCGACCACGGCGGGGCGTACACGCCCAACGGCTATGTGAAGCGCCGGGAAGTGGTTCAGACGCAGAAAGAGACAGACCGGCCCGCTTTCGCCCTCACCCTGGCCTCCCCCACCGGCACCGTCCGTCTTGACCTCCCCGCCTCGGATGATGAGCTGGAACAGGCGAAAAGGGCGCTGGGGATAGACGACCTGGGCAGCGCCGCCATTAAGGATGTGGAGATCGGCTGTCCCTGGGCGCACCTGCTGCCCAGGGACGCTATCACCATGGAGGACGCCAACGTCCTGGCCGAGTGCGTCCGAGGGATGACGAGGGAAGAACTGAGGGTGTTTGGTGCGGTGCTGGAGGTGGAGGAACCCTGTTCCTTCCATGAGGCTGGCACCATCGCCATGGACATCTATGACTACGAGCTGGTGGACAGCAGCGAGAGGGGATACGCCATCACCGCCCTGCGGTACGCCGGCGCGGGGGATGAGATCCTTGAGATATTGGAAGGCTTCACCGATTTTGACGCCCTGGGCCGGTCTGAAATGGAGGCGGATGGCGTGAGGGAAACCAGCTTTGGTTCCGTCAAACGCCTCAGCGCCCCCTGGCCCCAGCAGGAGCCGGAACTGGGCCAGACAATGTGCTGAGCCTACATATTGAAATGGAAAGGAAACAGAATGATGAACGACAAATTTTTTCCCGAATTGGCCCGCCGCCTGAAGCGGGAGGGCATTGCCACCGGCCCGGTGGAAAAGGGCTGCCTGCCGGTTTTGGCAGACGGACGGGCGGCGGTGCTGGTCATGTCCCACGGCACCGTTGCCTTCAACGCCGATGTGGAGCGCGGCCCGGAAGCGGACAGCGTCTACGACCTCACCTTCAGGCTGAGCCGCGAGGTCTATGAGTACACCGGGGCCATGGCGTCCGCCCCGCCGCTGGTGGCGGAGGGGCTCCACGAGGGCTTCCGGGTGCTGGCGGATTTTAACGGTGTGATGTTGGCCGGGCAGGAGCTGGAGGCCAACTGGGGCTACAAGTTCGCCACCTGGCGGCGCAGCCCGGACCGCACCGCCGTGGGAAGCGGCGAATATTTCGATGGCGGGCATTTTTACGGGGCCGCCAAGCTGGACTTCGCCTGCCGGGCGGGGCTGGTGGATGGGCACCGCCAGTTTACGGACCAGCAGCTTGTCGAACTGTACCGCTGCGTCTGTGAAACGCTGGAAAGCGGATACCCGCTGACAAAAGAGCGGCGCGAGGTGTTGGAGCAGGCGGCAGAACAGGTCGAGGGCAGCGTGGACGATCTGGATGAGCGTGTCAATCTGTCCAACCAGCGGGAGCTGGAAGCAGCGGGGCAGACGGATGACAGTCCGGAAATGGGGTTGTCGCCGTGAAAGTCAAGTACAAAAAGGGCCGCATGGTGCAGTTCTATGAGCCCGGGTGCCTGACCACCATCCCCCGGGAACCTCCCCCCATCCTTACCGGCCCCTTCGAGCGGTGCGCCGACTGCCCCTACCCCGGCCATGGTTTTGTCTGCTGGCGCATGGACACGGAAACGTGCCTGCGTACCGATGTGGCCGAAATCATGAAGCGCGGTAAGTCTGTTGGTTCTGCCGGATAGCTTTTGTCCGGCAGGTGTGATAGTGTTGCCGAGGGAGGTGAGCTGATGAACAGGCGAGGTCAGAAATATCAAGTGAATACGTTCCAGCGCAAACGCCGCTGCGCCCCGCTTCGTCCGATGGAGCGGGGCTTTTTCACACCCAGCCGGAGGGAATCCGGCGCGAAATTCAAGAGAAAGAAGTGATAAAAGCATGAGTATCCCCAAGGAATGGCTGGACTTTCTGCGGGAGCAGTACCCCGC
>CAJULJ010000061.1 GCA_910587395.1 uncultured Oscillospiraceae bacterium
GACGCGGCGGCATGAATCATGAGGGCGGCAACGAGCCGGTACAGCGCGGCCAGCAGAAGTCGGAAGGAACTTCCAGGGATGGCGCGGAGGCCGTTTCCGAGGCGTCCGGCCAGATAAGTCAGGCTGTTGCCCAGGTTAATGGTTTCTTTGTTGTGGTTCATTTTGTCCACGCTTTCTTTAGCTTGCTTTCAGAACAAAATTCCTGATACCAGCCGGGGCGGGCGCTATCACAATAAAAATTTCCGCGATACGGCAGAGGCGAGGGACCTCAAAATCAGCTATGACCCCCGCATTGGATGGAGCATCACCGAGCCGACAGAGGCCCTTATCGACTTCATCATCTCCCAGGGCTGGGGCGATATCAAAATGAACCGGGAGGGCGGTTGTATGGCCGTAGGAGGGCCGGGGACGTGTACCGGGACGGCGGGAGGGCTCAAGCGCCCCAGCTCCACGCGCAAGGTTTGGTGCCCGTGTTGCAAGCAGAGTGTTCGCGCGACCCGCCATGTCAGTATCATTTGCGGGATTTGCCATATCCCCATGGTGGAGGAAGGGGCATAAAAAAGACGTGCGCGTGTCGGGAGCTTGAAAGCTCTTGACGCGTGCACGACTTATGTATGCTCTTTCCGCGCCTCAAACGCCGCCTGCCCTTCCGGGCTGGCATAGAAGCGCGGAATGCCGGAAGTGAAACCCGGGCCATTGCATCTATTTCAAAGTCGGGGATAACTATTTGTTTATCATCTGCCCTCTTTGGGTCTGCCGGGGTCACCGTTTTCACCTCCTTTTTGCGGTTTTTTTCGGAGCGGCCCTGCGGAGCCGTTATTGTATTGGGAGCCGGCGGTGACCGCTTTGCGGCGGATTTTATATTTTCGCCTCTGTTCCCTTGCTCTCCTCCTCCAACATAAGCGGGGATGTTAACGCGACTCCTTCCGCTTCCCTTACCCACGCCGGAAACCTTGCTCCTTGCGGCGGCTGGTCCTGGTCCACGGTGCCACGCTCTACTTTACCGTTCGCATATCCTTTTACCTGGCTTACAATCTGCCCATAATCCTCCCGGCGAATTTCTACCTTTTTTACATAGTCCGACATCAGCATTTTTATTGTCTCCCGCGCCCCAAAACAGCGCGTTCATTATAAAGCGCTCTGTTTCGGTCGCCTTATAACCTGAAAAACACATCTGCAAATCATCCAGATAGTAAACAGTTGGAAAATTTGCCTGATCATAGGCTGTTGACGGGTCGAGTGTCATTTCTAACCGAGTTAATGGGTAATTTAGCTCCGCTTCCACCGCCTTATTATATAGTTTAACCCTGCCCACTCTTGAGGACGTTGCCCCCAGATATTGGGTCCACTCCTGACCGTGGCGGCGTTCTATATAGGCCCGCGAATCTTTCACCCCAAAGGCGTCCTGCCGCAACACAGGAATATCCACAGTCAAATCATACCGCCGGATTTTGCGGTGCATGGGACGCGTACTCCCCACACAATGCCCCAGCACAATTGGAGCACAGGTGTGCAATCTTATTTGGGTTGAAGTCCAACCGGACGCGCCCCCACTCGGGTTTACGCCCATGCAATACCACATCCGTCCAAAAACTGCTGCCGCCCTGGAATCGTATCGTGAATTGCTCCCGGAAGCTACCAAACCGAAAGCTATCCCAGTGAGTTGCTTTCACCGCATGGGTAATGGAAAGTGTTTCCAGCAGGCGCATAAGACGTTCCCTGTCCGGCGGTCTGGATATGTATAAGTCCATCACAATATTATCCACGGATAAAGTTAGATTGCTAGGGAGTGTTTACATAAGGGCATCGACAATGAGAACAAGGTACACAAAAGACAAAAAGATAATATCAAGTTTATCATCGCGGGTAAAAACACGGCGAAATCTTTTGAGGCGGCGAAAGAGCCGCTCAACCTGATTGCGCTGTTTATACAACTGCTTATCATAGTTCCAAGGATTTTTGCGATTGCTTTTTGGTGGAACTACAGGTATATAGCCAAGTTCCTCCGCCAAAGCCCGCGTCTCGTCCCCTTCATAGGCCTGGTCCATTAGAAAATAAACCGGATGGTCAACCGGGCCAAGCTGCCGCAAAAGGGCTCGCCCTTCCGGAGCGTCGCCGCAATTTCCTGCGGACAACGCAAACATTACCCCATCCCGGTCAGATCCTGCAGCCATATGAAGCTTGGTATCCCATTCGCCCCGTGTCTTTCCAACGGATTGAGGGCCGCTTTTTTCAAAGCGCCTGTACCGTCCTTACTTTGATACAGGTGGAATCCAGACTCACAACATTCACTTGGATTTGGATGATCCCCATCTGCTGCAAACGCACAAACGCCTCTTGCAGCACACCCTTTTTTGCCCAGCGGTTCACTCGGACATAGATCACGTGCCAATTCCCGTATTCTTTGGGCAAACCCCTCCATTTGCACCCGTTCTCTACGAGGTGCAGCACTGCATTCAAACTGATCTTCGCTGGTTTCCCTTGTTTTGGAAAGCAGTAAATTCAGCTTAAAATCCTGCTCATATGCCCACAAACCAAGACTTTTTTGAGGCAATCAACCATTTTGCACAAAGATATAGCGGAAAATTTGTCGACAACAGAGAGATAATTTGGGTTGAAAAATTGTATACAATATTATATACTATTTTTAACCCAAACTTGAGCCGTACCCCTGAGCGAATGCGGCGGCGCCGGGAACGGCTGGCGGCAGATTGGATGTGAGATTGGTGCTGGAGAGAATTCTGCGGAAATTCTTTTCGCTCTGATCCAAGTGAACCTTGATGCAGTGGACAGTTTGCTCCCGGTCGCTGGCCATCAAGGCCTGGTAGATTGCGCGGTGTTCTTCGTGGGCCTCCCTCATGCGCTCGGGGAGAATACAGTTCAGCCAGCGTGCCCGATAAATCTGCGCACGCATTTGGTGGGAGATTTCGACCAGCCGGTGGTTGCCGGACATACTCATAATCAAGTCATGGAACTGGTCGTCATAGTAGTAATTGCCGGCCGGCTCTGTGGCTGCCTGAAGATGCTCAAAGCACTGGGTTAACTGCTCCCTTTGCTCCGGAGAGGGTCCACCGTTTTCCATAAGAATCTCAATGGAGGCGGTCTCCACGGCCCGGCGCACCTGACAAATTTCAATGATATCGTGCAATGTGATATTGGTCACCTGGGCGCCTTTGCCTGTAAACTCAACCAACCCCTCCGCCGCCAGGCGGAGAATCGCCTCTCGGATGGGGGACCGGCTCATATTCAAATCCTGCTCCAAGGCATGGTCGGAGACGGCGCCCCCCGGCGGTATTTCAAAATTTTGTATTTTTGTTTTGATATACTCGTACGCTTGTTGGACTTGCGGCCCCTTTTTTCTAGCCATGATGCCCTCCTAAACTGTCTATTGTGTCAATCCTGCATAGATAATATTTCTTAAACTATAGGGCTTTTCTCTATCAATTGTCAAGTGCCAATTTTCATATGCCGCGCGGCGGCTCCCGCGTACCGATTATGATTGGAGGTAGATTTTGTGATTGATTTTAAGAGCGTCTTCTCTCTGGACGGTAAAACGGCTCTGGTGGTGGGGGGGGGCGGCTTGGGCCGGGCCATCGCCTCCGCGCTCATGCAGAACGGCGCAGATCTGATTATGGCGGACATAAACCCCTCGGCCATGGATGATGCGAAGGCGGAGACTGAGGCCGCTGGAAAAAGGTTCCTTGCCCTGGGGGTGGACCTGCTGGATGAGGCGAGCGTCAACCGGATGGCGGCTGAGGCAAAAAGTGAGTTTGGGCGCATTGATATCCTGGTCAACGCCGCCGGCATCAACATCCTCAAGAGGGCGGAGGAATACGACGGCGCCTCCTGGGACAAGGTTCTGGGAATCAACTTGCGGGGTCTTCATTTGACCACCAGAGCCGTAGGCCGGGTGATGATCGAGCAGAAATACGGCCGTATTCTGTCAATTTCCTCTGTCAAGGCATTCATCGGCACAGATCAGGACTATACCGCCTACTGTGCCAGCAAAGGCGCTGTCAATGCCTATACGCGCCAGATCGCCTGTGAGTGGGGCAGATACGGGATTACCTGCAACGCCATCGCCCCCACGTTCACCCGCACGCCCATCAACGCCTTCCAGCTGGATGACCAGGATTTCTACCGCACGCTGGTGGACCGGATCCCCCTGCACCGGATCTGTACGGCGAAGGACCTGGGCTGTACCGCCGTATTCCTGTGCAGCGATGCGGCGGAATTCATCACCGGACAGATTCTGTGCGTGGACGGCGGCATCACGGCAAAACAGTGAGGGGTGGGAATATGAAAGTTGGCTGTTGTATTGGTATCGGCTGCTATGAGCAGGTCCTCCACGCGGGATACCGTTCGATTACGCTCCCCGGGGTGGAGCTGTCCGCCATGGATGAAGCCGTTTTTGAAAAAAACCTTAAAAAGGTAACGTCCGGTCCGCTGGATGTTTACAGCATCAACAGCTTTTGCCCGCCCTCTCTGCGCCTGACCGGCGCGGATTTCAACAGGCAGGCGCTGGAGGACTACGCCGACCGGCTGTTCAGCCGTGCGGCCAGGCTGGGTGTGCGGTACGTGGGAGTGGGAAGCCCGGCTTCCAGGAGCACCCGCCCCGGCGAGGACCCCGCGGCGGCTCTGGAGGAATTGAAAAACTCACTGGCTATTCTCTGCCGCCTGGGGGAGTCCTGCGGTCTGACCATCCTGTTGGAGTCTGTCTGTACGCTGGAATGCAACCTGATCACTTACACCCAGGAGGCGGCGCGGCTGGTCCGGACGCTGAATCTGCCTAACCTTGGCCTGGTCTATGATATCTATCACGCCCACATGATGGGAGAAGATCCCCGCTATATTTTGGAGGCGGGCGATTTGATCCACGCGGTTCATATTGCACAGAACGAGGGCGGAAAGCGGTGTTATCTGCGGGAAGAGAATATGACGGAGTACCTCCCCTATGTGGAGGCGCTTTATAAGGCGGGGTATGACGGAGAGCTTAATCTGGAGGCCTTTTTCGGCGACATAGCCCAGGAGCTGCCCCGCAGCAAGGCGATTCTGGACCGTGCGCTCACGACAGCGCGGCAGCATGCAGTTTAAATGGAAGGGAAGAATATGCGATGAAAGCCGTTTTTGTTGACCAGCCCCTGAGCCTGCGCATTGCTGATGTGGAGAGGCCCGGCGTGGGAGAAAAAGATGTGCTCATCAAGATCATCAGCGCCGGTATCTGCGGATCTGATATCGGCATCTACTACGGTACGAATTCTCTGGCCTCCTATCCCCGGCTGATCGGCCACGAGTACGGCGGTGAGGTGGTGGAAGTGGGCCGTGGGGTGAAGACCCTCAAGGTGGGCGACCTGGTGGCGGTGGATCCTGTGCGCTCCTGCGGCCGCTGCTACGCCTGCCGGCACGGCCGGCACAACGTATGCTCGACGCTGGAGGTCACAGGTGTTCATCGGAACGGCGGTTTCGCGGAATACGTGACAGCGGAGGAGCAGTATTGCTACCGTGCGGACATTCCTGGCTTTCCAAAGGAGTGCCTGTGCCTGGTAGAGCCATATTCCATCGGTGTCCAGGTCAACCACCGCGGCCGGGTCGCCGCTGGTGACAACGTTCTCATTATGGGCAGCGGCCCCATTGGCCTGTGCATCATGCAGGCGGCAAAGTACCGTGGGGCCGTCGTTACCATGACGGATTTGATGGACAGCCGTCTGGAGCGGGCCAGGGAACTGGGCGCGGACCATACGCTGAACGCCGGTGCCGCTGATTATCAGCTGCAAGCGTTGGCCTTGACGGAAGAGGGGCAGGGCTTCACGGTGGTGATTGACACTGTGTGCAGCGTCCAGTCTTTTCCCCAGGCGCTGGACCTGGCCTGCCCGGCCGGCCGTGTGGTGACGCTGGGCCTGATCAATAAGCCCTCCGAGGTGGCGCAGGTGGCTATCACAAAGAAGGAGCTGGATGTGGTGGGGTCCCGCCTGAGCAATTCCCGTTTCTCCGAGGTCATTGAGTGCTTTAAAAACGGTGCGTTTACCCCTCAAAAGCTGTGCACACATAAGATCTCTTACCTGGACACAGAGAAAGCGTTCCACGAGATCAAAGAGCACCCGGAAAACGTTTGCAAAATTATCATTCAATTCGATTAAAAATTTTCCAACCCGCAGCGCCTTCATCTCCCGCGGCCTTTCCGCCGCCGCAGAGACCCATCTCCCGGTCAGCAGAGCCGAACAAATCGAAAGCACGCCAGAATTCGTCATATTTGATAAAAAGGTTGTCGAATTTTTAAATAAATCGGACAAAATGCTTGTTGGATATTGACACAGGGAGAAAGTGAATGTAAACTATCAATAAAAGTGAATTCAAAAATTGATAAAATTTGCATTCAAAAAGGAGGACAAGATGAAAGCAATTCAGGTGAACGACGCTTTTGAGCAGATGAAGGAGAAGATCATTTCCTTCGAGTGGGTTCCGGGAAGCCGGTTATCCAGCAACCAGATCGCCTCCGAGCTGGGCATGAGCCGGACGCCCATTGAAAAGGCGCTGCTGCTGCTGGAGCAGTTTGGGCTTGTGACTGTGGAAAATGGGAAATTTATTGTCAGCACCTTTGACCTGACAGACCTGATTGAGCTCTATCAGGTAAAGGAGGCCATTGAAGTGGAGGCGGCCAAGATCATTTTGGAAAAGGGCGGCCTGACGGAAAAACAGCTCACCCAGCTCAAACAGATCGTGGAGCGCCACTCCCACGCGGCCAACGTGGATGACGACAGGGCCTATTTCCAGGAAGGCATGAACTTCCACCAAACGATTTTGGAGCTGTCCGGCAACCGGCGGCTGTGCACGATCAACAACCTGATCCGGTATCAGAACGAGCGGGCGCAGCTTTTGAATGTGCTGTTTCCCCAGCAGACGGATTCCGTCAACGAGCATATGCAGTTGATTGCTGCGCTGGAAAATAAGGATTTGGATGGTTCCATCCAGGCCATCAGCGACCACACGCAAAAGACGATCATGCGCTTTCGGAGAATTCTGGATTCCCCCGCCTTCCGAAAAGCGGTGCTGGGGCTGAGCAGCTTATACGGAAATTATAGCGTCTGATACGGCAGGACAAAGGGATAGAGGAGGACAGCGTAATGCTTGTGCAGCAGATTATCAACGGCTTGACAGTTGGAACAACCTACGCTCTGGTCGCGGTGGGTTTCTCCATGGTATACAGCGTCCTTGAGCTGGCCAACTTCGCCAACGGCGCGTTCTATGTGTTTGCGCCCTATATGGTTGTCCTGCTCTATGCGTCCATAGGGTGGGGTTTTGTCCCGGCATTTTTGATCGCAGTGCTGGCGACGGGTATTTTGGGGGCGCTGATGGACCGTTTTATCCTCACCACGATCCGGAACCATAAGGCTCAGACCTCCTCGTCCATGGTGGCTACTCTGGGGGTATCCACCGTTATCATCAACGGACTCATCGCCATTTTTGGAAGCGCCACCAGATCTCTGCCCAACGCGGTGAACATCGGGCGCATCTATATCGGGGAGGCCATCATGACCGGAAACCAGCTGGTGATCATCGCGACGTCTGTGGTAATTATGGTGGTGCTCTCGGTGATCGTATACAAGACCAAGCTGGGCAGCGCCATGCGGTCCATTGCCCAGAACGCTGTGGCCTCCCGCATGATGGGCGTCAACGTGAACCGGATTATTACCATCACCTTTTTCATTGGCTCGGTCAGCGCCGCCATTGCCGGTATTCTGGTGGCCATGTACTACGGCTCTGTGGATACAACTTTGTATACTACCGTCAGCGTAAAGACCTTCGCCTCCGCCATTTTGGGCGGCATAGGCTCAATTCCCGGCGCCATGCTGGGCGGCCTGATCATCGGCATGGTGGAGACTTTTGTGGCCGGTTACGTAACCTCGGCCTATAAGGACATGATCGCGTTTATCATCATCATTGCGTTTCTGATCTTCAAGCCCAACGGGCTTTTGGGCCACCGCAAGCTGAACAAGGTTTAGGAAAGGGGGAGCGATATGAAACGGTTTTTGCAGGCGTGGGCAAAGTATGAGAAATGGGTTAACTTAACCCTGTTCGTCATTGCGGTAGTCTATCCCCTGATGTTTTCCCGGGCATATCTGGTCAACGTGGGCACGCTGTGTCTGATCAATGTGCTTGTCTCGCTGAGCCTGAATGTCCTGACCGGCTATATGGGAATCACTGGTTTGGGGTGGGCCGGCTTCTTTGGGATCGGCGCGTATACCGCCGCCATTCTGGCTACCAAGCTGGGCTGGGGCTTTGGAGTGACCCTTCTGGCGGGCGGTGTGGTGACAGGGCTGTGCGGCATTCTGGTGGGCCTGCCCACGCTGAAGCTGAGCGGCCGGTATGTGGCCATCGTGACCATGGCCTTCTGCGAGATATGCCGGGCGATGGAGACCAATATGGACTGGCTGACCAGAGGCTCCCGCGGCATCCCCAACATCTCCAAGATCGCTTTGTTCGGGTACCGGTTCCCCAAATGGATGCAGTACTATACGATTTTAGCGCTGGTAGTGCTGACGATGTTCTTCATCAACCGGATCATCAATTCCCGGCTTGGCCGGGGAATCCTGGCGGTCAAGGATGATGATATCGCGGCGTCGGCCATGGGCGTCAATCCGTTCCGCTATAAGGTCATGACCTTTGCCATTGCCACCACGTTTGCAGGGATTGCGGGTGCTTTTTACGCCCACTATATCGGCTTTATCGACCCCAGCAACTTTACATTCGACCAGTCCACCATTTTTATCAGCATGACCATCATGGGCGGCCTGGGGAACCTGATGGGCAGTGTGCTGGGCGCCATCTCGCTGACCATCCTCCCCGAGATTCTGCGGCCGCTGATGGACGTCCGCCAGATCGTGTACGGCGTCTTGCTGATTATCATGATGCTGGTACGGCCCCAGGGCATTTTGGGCGGATTCAACCTGAAGCATATTCGGCAGCAGATGTCCGTCCGTTCCGGAGGTGGTAAAGATGAATGAGGTCATCCTTCGTACCGAACATCTGACTCAGCGGTTTGGGGGGCTGTGCGCCGTCCATGACGCCAACATCAACGTCAGAAAAAATGAGATCGTAGGAATCATCGGCCCCAACGGTGCGGGCAAGTCCACCCTGTTCAACGACATTACGGGCATGTACACCCCCACGGAGGGCAAGGTTTATTTTCGTGATACCGACATCACAGGAAAAAAGCCCTATGAGATCACCAAGCTGGGCATGGCCCGGACTTTCCAGAACATCCGGCTGTTTCCCACGATGACGGTGCTGGAAAACGTGATGCTGGGCGTCCACTGCAAAACGAAGTCCAACCTGCTGGACGTAGTCCTGAAGACAAAACGGGCCAGGCGGGAGGAGGAGGAGGCCCGGACCATTGCCGAGGAAATTTTGAACATCACCGGCCTGTATCAGTTCCGCTTCAATTATGCCACCAGCCTTCCCTACGGCCTGCAGCGGCGGCTGGAGTTTTCCCGGGCCATGGCGAGCTCGCCGGAGATTCTGCTGTTTGACGAGCCGGCGGCGGGCATGAACGAGCAGGAAACGCAGGACCTGGGCGAGTTTATCCTCCGCCTGAAGGAAATGGGATATACGGTGGTTCTGATTGAGCATGATATGAAGCTGGTTATGAGCATCTGCGAACATATCTACGTCCAGGACCACGGCGAGTGTATTGCCTACGGCACCCCGGAGGAGGTCAAGGCCAATCCCGCTGTCATTGAGGCCTACCTCGGAAAGGATGAGTGACAATGGCATTACTGGAAGTCAAAAATCTGCACGTCAGCTATGGGGCCATTAAAGCGGTGCAGGGGATCAGCTTTTCCGTAAACGAAGGCGAAGTGGTTACGCTGCTGGGTGCCAACGGCGCGGGTAAGTCCACTACCATGAACACCGTTATTGGCATTGTCAAGGCGGCGTCGGGAGAAATTTGGTTCGATGGAGAGAACATCACCGCCCTCCCCTCCCATCAGATTATCAAGAAGGGAATTGCCATATCCCCGGAGGGGCGGCAGGTATTCCCCCGGATGACCGTCACGGAAAATTTGAAGATGGGCGTCTACGCATATTCCGACAAGAAGCTGCTGGAGGAGGGGACCGAGCGGGCATTTTCTCTGTTTCCTGTGCTCAAGGAGCGCAGCGGCCAGCCGGCCGGCACGCTGTCCGGCGGCGAACAGCAGATGCTGGCCGTTGCCCGGGCGCTGATGGGCAAGCCAAAGCTGCTTATCATGGACGAGCCCTCTCTGGGCCTGGCGCCCATCATCGTAAAGGACGTCTTTTCCCTCATTAAAAAGATCAACGCCATGGGCATCACCATCATGCTGGTGGAGCAGAACGCAAAAATGGCCCTGGGCGTATCGGACCGCGGGTATGTGCTGGAAACCGGGCGGATCGCGCTGAGTGGGGACAGCCGGAATCTTTTGGCGGACGAGCAGGTCAAAAACGCCTATCTGGGCGGCTGATAAAGGAGGAGAACCCAATGAAGGAACGGCTTTCAATTGTAATTGTGGGCTGCGGCAACGTATCGGAAAAGCGCCACGCCCCGCTGTGTGACAGCAGCCCCTACGTGGATCTGTACGGTTTCTATAACCGTACCCAGGAAAAAGCGGAGAAATTTGCTCAAAAATACGGTGGAAAGGTGTATGGCACCTTGGAGGAGGTCCTGACCGACGAGAATGTGGACGCCATCCTGGTGGCCACCTCGGAAGGCTCGCACTGGGAGATCAGCGTCAAGGGCCTGGAGGCCGGCAAGCACGTGCTGTGCGAAAAGCCCATGGCCTCCAGCCCCGAGCAATGCCGCCGGATGATCGAGGCGGAGAAAAGCAGCGGAAAGAAGCTGATGATCAATCACAATCAGCGGCTGTACGCGCCCCATATCAAAGCCAAGGAGCTGGTCCAGTCCGGCGCCATCGGCAAGGTGCTGTTCTTCCGCACTGAATATGGCTTCCGGGGGCACGAGACCGATGCCGAAGGAAATGTCAACCAAGGCCACTATGACCGGATCAACCATGTGCACGGCGTCCTGTCCCAGGTGGGCAGCCACCGGATTGATCTGATGACGTATATACTGGAGGATGAGGTGGAGGAGGTGTTCCTCGCCGCCAACACCCTGGCCAAGACCATGAGCGACGGCGCCCCCATCCCCTATGAGGATCAGGCGGTGATGAATGTTCGCTATAAGGGCGGCGTCGTCGGCACGGTGGAGGTCTCCTGGCTGGACTTTTCCGACAATGCCAGAAAGACCGTCATTTACGGCACCGATGGCACCATCGAGACTTATGCGGGGCAGTACGGCGTGGTGCTGCATAAGCGCAGCGGCGAGCGGGTCTACTATGATACCGGCCGGATTCCCGGCCATTACGAGCCGCCTCTGACCAAAATTGTGGACATCTTCGCCAAGTGTGTGCTGGAGGACACCAAGCCCATGTGCACCTCTCGGGAGGGGCTGCACTGCTTGGAGGTTATCAACGCGGCCTATCGGTCGCTGGAAACAAAAACCTGGACAAAGGTGGGAGAGAAATGACAAAAAGAGAGCGGATGCTGGCCTTTTTCAAGGACCAGCCGGTGGATCACGCGCCGCACTGTGTGTTTGCCCATATGCCGGAGGAGCGCCGCTTCGGGCAGGCGGGGGCCGAAGCCCAGATGGAATTTCACCGGGAGAGCGGAAACTCTTTCCTGAAGATCATTGTGGATTTGCGGTTCGTGGTGGATTACCCCCTGCAAACGCCCACGGATTGGAGGGCGTTTAAGGGGTTTGATCCCAACGAGAAGTATTTTCAGATGAATCTGGACCTGCTCAAGCGGATTGTAGACCTGAACCAGGGCGAGGATTTGGTCTATTGGACTCTGTTCACCCCGTGGAACCATGCCCGGGCCATGACCAGGGACGACGCCATTGTCAACGCCCATACATATTCCCGACACCCAGCCTTTGAGGATGCGCTGAAACGGCTGGAGGACGCGGTGATCCGGCAGGCCGACATCTTCTTTGACGCGGGCGTGGACGGAATGTATTACGCGTCCCGGGGCGGCGAGCTGAACCGCTTTGAGGACGATATCTTCCAGCGCTACGTGAAACACTATGACCTGGGTGTGCTGAACTACATCAATACCCGCTCCAAGTACAATATTTTCCATATGTGTGGGGATAATTTACGAATGGAGCAGTACCGCGCCTATGAATGTGCGGCCATCAACTGGGACATTCACGGCAACAACCTGCCCCTTCAGCAGGGACGGGCCATGTTTGGACGGAAGGTCATGGGCGGCTTAGACAATCTGGCGGCCATTTCAAACGGTACCCCCCAGGAAACCGCCCAGGAAACCCGGGTCCTGCTGGAGTCCTATGGCAAGCAGGGACTGATCGTAGGATGCGATTGTACATTGGCGGCATATGCCCCCATGGACAATATAAAGGCAATGGCAAAGGTATGTGACACTTACTAAAAGAAAGGATTCGGACAACATGAAAAAGAAACTTTCCATGCTGCTGGCCGGCGCGATGCTCTTTGGCACCCTGATGGGCTGCGGAAAGAGCGCGGATGACGCCGCCTCCACTCCGCCCGCCTCCTCTGCGGACCCCGGAGTCAGTGAACCGGTGCAGACCGACAACGAACCGTACAAAATCGCCCTGATTGCGCCGCTGACCGGGGCCTCCGCCGAACACGGCGCCTCTTACCGTTCGGCCATCGAGTACAAGCTGGCCGAGGTCAACGCCGCCGGCGGCGTCAACGGCCACCTGATTGAGTGCGACTTCTATGACGACAAGGGTGATTCCAAGGAGTCCGTGACCGTGGCCTCCCTGGTGGCGGAGAAGGATGAGTATCTGGCCTGCTTCGGTCCCTTCTCCTCCACCTGCGCCATCGCGGACGCCCCCACCTTTGAAGACGCCGGTCTGGTTCTGTTTGCCCCTTCTTCCTCCCACGCCGACTTCACCGGCCTGGGCGACTATATGGTGCGGGGTTGCAACACCTCTGAGATTCAACAGCGCTTCTACGCCAAATTCCTGGCCAATTTCTACGGCGCCGAGAACGTGGTGTTCCTGTACCTGAACGACGATGCGGGCAACAGCAGCAAGGAGTATTTCACCCAGTACTTTGAGGAGCGGGGCGGCAAGGTGATGTCCGCCGTCTCCTACGAGAAGGAGCAGAAGGACTTTAACGCGATTTTGACCTCCATGAAAACGCAGAACCCGGAGGTCCTGGTGGTTTACGGCGGTTATGCCGACGTGGCCTCCATCATCCTGCAGGCCAGGAATCTGGAGATCGAGGCCCCCATCATGACCTTTGGCGCCGCCCAGCAGCAAGGCCTGCTGGACGTGGTGGGAACCGAAGGCGACGGCACCCTGATTATGACCGCCCTGGACCTGGATGCGGACACCCCTCAGTTCAAAGAGTTCTCCAAGGGCTTCATGGAAACCTACAATGTGGAGTCCATCAACTCCCACGTGCTGAATATGTATGACGGCGTGACCTGCTTCATCGACGCTTTGACCGCCTGCGGGCCTGACCGCGCGGCCATTGCGGGATATATGCGCAACTGCACCGTGGAAGGTCTGTGCGGCACCTATAATGTGGTAAACGGCGACCCCGATAAGCCCATGGGCGTTGTCACCATCAAGGACGGCCTGTTTATACCCTACCGCGAGGTCAATCCCGAGTACACCGGCGTGATCGACGACTGATTTTCGGTTACTGAATCTGTGGAAGAGGGCCCCGGGCATAAGCTTTGCCCGGGGCCCTTTTGGAATCGTGCCACTGAACGGCCGCGAATGAGTGCTCCCCATTGGGCGGAGCGTGAGTAACTTTTACGAGGAGGGGCGACAATCTATGGATCAAAATATGCAGAGCATTTTTATTCATGCGTTAAAACGAGAGCTTGTCCCCGCGCTGGGGTGTACGGAACCTATCGCCATCGCCTATGCGGCGGCGACCGCCAGAGAAGTTTTGGGGGAATTTCCCACCCATTTGAACATCCGGTGCAGCGGCAACATTATTAAGAATGTGCAAGGCGTGACGGTGCCAAATTCTAAGGGCCTGCGCGGGATTGGCGTGGCTGCGGTGCTGGGCGTAGTGGGTGGGAATCCCGCCCGGGAGCTGGAGGTGCTGGAGGAGATTACGGATGCGGATATCGCAAAGACGAAGGAGCTGATTGCCCAAGGTTATGTGGATTGTTCCCTGCAGGAGGATGTGGAGAACCTCTACATTGTGGCCAGCGTGTTTTCCGAGCGTCACCGGGCTGAGGTGACCATCGTCAACCGGCACACGCTGGTCACCAAGATCGTCTATGACGATGAGGTTCGCTTTGAGTGCCAGCCGGTGGAGGCCGGAAAGTATGAGGATACATGGGACTGCTGGACCATCCGCAATATTCTGGATTTCGCCGACGGGGTGGAGTTGGAGGCGGTGCGCCAGGTTATTTCCAGCCAGATTGAGAAAAATACCGCCATCGCCGCCGAGGGATTGAGTGAGCGCTATGGAGCCATGGTGGGAAAGACGATTTTAGAGGCATACGGAAATGACCTCCATACCAGGGCCCGTGCCAAGGCGGCCGCTGGGTCGGATGCCCGGATGGGGGGCTGTTCCCTGCCGGTGGTGATCAATTCAGGAAGCGGCAACCAAGGAATTACGGTGTCTCTGCCGGTCATCGAGTACGCCGAGGAACTGTGCGTCAGCGAGGAGAAACTGTATCGGGCGCTGGTGGTCAGCAATCTGGTATCCATTTACCAAAAGCACTTTATCGGAAGCCTTTCCGCCTTTTGCGGGGCGGTGACTGCGGCCTGCGGCTGCGGCGCGGCCATTACTTATTTGTGCGGAGGCTCTTATGAGCAGATCTGCATGACCATTGTGAATACAGCGGCCAACGTGGGCGGCGTGGTCTGCGATGGAGCGAAGGCATCTTGCGCGGCAAAGATTTCGTCGGCAGTGGAGGCGGCGATCACCGGCCATCAGATGAGCATGCGGGGGCGGACTTTTCATGCTGGCGAGGGCTTTGTACAGAGAGATATTGAAGAGACCATTAAATGCCTGGGACATATCGGGCGGGTTGGCATGAAAAAGACAGACGCAGAAATTCTGAAAATCATGCTGGGCCAGATCCCAGTGTGATCTGCTGAGTTCAAAATGGGAAATATGGTGAAAGCATATGTGGACAGCCAGAAGTTCAGCAGCATCACAGAGATTATGGACGCGGTAAAAATAGTCTCGACGCCTGCTCTCAACCCAAATCTGTTTTCTAGATGGTGTCGTCAATAAACGAGGAGCCAAATGGCAATACAACGAATTTGG
>CAJULJ010000062.1 GCA_910587395.1 uncultured Oscillospiraceae bacterium
TGGTGAACACCATCCCCCTGTGGAAGAGCCAGATGGTGCTGGCCCTGGGGCTGGAGCACTCCCGTCAGGCCACCGCCGCTCAGGCCGCCGTCACCAACATGACCAACGACCTGCTGAAGAAGAACGCGGAGATGCTGCGCATGGGCACCATTGAGACCGCCAAGGAGGCGGAGCGGTCCATCGTGGACATCGAGACCCTCCAGCACACCAACCAGCAGCTCATTTCCACCCTGGACGAGGTGATGCAGATCCAGAAGGACGGCGCCCAGAAGCGCAAGGAGGCCGAGCTGGAGCTGGGCCGCATTGAGGGCGAGCTGAAGCAGAAGCTCCTGGAGCTGAGAGGCTGATTGGAACATGTCACCTGTATTTGGAATGAGAAACCTTTTGCTGCTGGTGATACCGGTTGCCCTGGCGGCAGTCATACTGGCCGCGGCGGGCAAGCGGGGAGCCAGCGTGTTCAAAAAGCAGGGCGTGGCCTGGGGGCTTACCCTGCTGATGGTCTTTGCCGCCGTCGGCATCGGCTACGCCAGGGCCCCCATGGCCGGGACAAGGGAGCCGGCCCCCGCCCCCGACTACGGCGATTCCTACCACTGGGAGGGCGGCCAATTCCTGTTGGATAACGCCGACGTGCTGTCCGACAGGACGCTCAGGGAGCTGGACCAGCGCAACGAGCGGCTGTGGAACAATTATAATGTCACCATTGGCGTGGTCACCTGCAACTACGGCAGGGACGACCTGGACCAATACGCCATGAAGCGGGCCGAGGAGATGGGCCTGGGCGGTTATGATATGATCGTGGCACTGGATATCAGCGGCGACAACTATTGGCTCATCCAGGGCAGCGACATCCGCCGGGATTTCACCGACAACGACTGCTCCGATTACGCCTATGAATATATGGAATACGACTTTGCCCGGGGCATGTACGGCGACGCTCTGCTGGACCTCACCGAGGCTTTGGAGATTTGGTACGGAAACTATTTTGACTGAACTGAGAAAGGAGGCTGCGCATGGGCGGATTTTCTGATGTGATCGCCATCATTGTGCTGGCGGTGATTCTGCTGCTGGTGATGGAGGGCTCCCACCGGCGGCGCTACCGCAGCGGCTGGTACGGACCCACCTACGTCTACCGGCCCTTCTATATTTTCCGGCCCCGTCCTCCCAGACCGCCCAGGCCGCCCCGCGGTCCGGGCTTCGGCCCCGGCCCTGGACCCGGCATGGGCTTTGGTCCGGGCCCCAGACCTGGCGCGGGACCGAGGCCCAGCCCCGGACCCCGTCCCGGCGGCTCCTTCGGCGGTTCCCGCCCCGGCGGCTCCTTTGGCGGGGGCAGGCCCTCTGCGGGTCCCCGTCCCGGCGGTTCCTTTGGCGGCGGACGCTCCTTTGGGGGCGGAGGCCGTCCAGGCGGCGGTTCCTTCGGCGGTGGGCGCTCCTTCGGCGGGGGCGGACGCCCCGGTGGAGGCTCCTTCGGGGGCGGAGGCCGTGGGGGCGGCCGGAGGTAAAACCGGATGAAAAGTGGGAGCGGGCGGCGGCCTGCTCCCACTTTTTCTATTTTATCCAAAATTCGACCTGCTTTGGAAAAAATTTTGACGATCTTGGAGAAATTGAAAAAAAGGCGAGAAATCCCTTATCAGATATGATACAATGTCTGCGTTCATATGTGTAACAGTCTGCCAAAGAGCGGGCCGGACCTGCGGGAAGGAATCAAACGCATGGGTATTGCGGACATCATCTCATTGTTGGGCGGCCTCGCCTTTTTCCTGTTCGGCATGACTCTCCTGGGGGACGGCTTGAAGAAGGTGGCCGGCAGCAAGCTGGAAACCGTCCTGGGCAAGCTGACCTCCAACCCCATCAAGGGAGTGCTGCTGGGCGCGCTGGTAACGGCGGTGATCCAGTCCTCCTCCGCCACCACGGTCATGGTGGTGGGCTTTGTCAACTCGGGCATCATGCAGCTGACCAACGCCGTGGGCATCATCATGGGCGCCAACATCGGCACCACCGCCACCGGCTGGGTGCTGACGCTGGCCAACGTGGAGGGCGAGGGCGGCTTCACCTCCGCCACCGTATTTGCCGCAATTGCCTTCATCGGCATCATTTTGTACTTTTTCTGCCGTAAGCAGGGACAAAAAAACGTGGGGCTGATCCTGCTGGCTTTTTCTGTGCTCATGAGCGGAATGCAGGCCATGAGCTCCGCCATGGACCCGCTGAAGGAGAACGAGGCCTTCCTCCAGTTCATCTCCGCCGCCTCCACCCCGGTGATCTCCCTGCTCATCGGTGTGCTGGTGACGGCGGTGATCCAGTCCTCCTCCGCCTCCATCGGTATTTTGCAGGCGCTGTCCGCCACCGGGGCCATCAGCTATGAGGTGGCAATCCCCATGGTCCTGGGCATGTGTATCGGCGCGTGCGTGCCGGTGCTGCTGTCCGCCATCGGGGCCAACGCCAACGGCAAGCGCACCGCCGTTATCTATCTGTACTTCAATATCGTGGGCTCCGTGCTGTTCATGCTCCCCTTCTACCTGATCCACGCCTTTATGGAAATGCAGTTCATGGCCGGCCCCGCCGATGCCTTCGGTATTGCCGTGTTCAATACCGTATTCAAGGTGGGCGCTACCCTGGTACAGCTGCCCTTCACAGCTCTGCTGGTGAAGCTTGCCTGCGCCACCATCAAGGAGGAGCGCTCCGAGGATGACGAGGAATTCGAGGAGAACCTGCTGGACGAGCGCTTCCTGCGCTACCCGCCCCTGGCCCTGGAGCAGAGCGGCCGCACGGTGGACCGGATGGCCGCCGCCGCGGTGAAGAACCTGAACCGCTCCATTGAACTGTTCACCACCTTCAACGGGGAGAGATATGACAAGATTCTGGCCCGTGAGAACGTGGTGGACCGCTACGAGGACAAGCTGGGCAGCTACTTGTTTCATCTGAACAGCCAGGGGCTGAATGAGCGGGAGACGCTGGTCAGCTCCCACTACCTGCATTGTCTCACCGATTTAGAGCGGATTTCCGACCACGCGGTGAATCTGGCAAATCTGGCCAAGGAGATGGACGGCAAGGGGGTTTCCTTCTCCCCCGACGGCTTGGAGGACATGAACCGGTCCGCCGGCGCGGTGCTGGAGATTGTGGCCCTGGCCCAGGAGGCCCTGACCGAGGCGGACATTGACACGGCCCTCCGGGTGGAGCCTTTGGAAGAGGTGATCAGCACGCTGCTGGAGGGCATGAAGCTGCGCCACATCCGGCGTCTGCAAAGCGGTGTGTGCACTTTGGAGATGGGGTTTATCATCAACGACCTCATCAACAACTTTGAACGTGTGGCGGCCCACTGCTCCAACGTGGCGTTGGCGGTGCTGGAGCTTCGGTACGCCGACCTGCAGTTCCATAACTACGCCCGGGGCGTGCGCCAGGGCGATCAGCCGGAGTTTCGAAAGTGGCTGGCATACTATCAGGAGAAGTATTTGGAGATCATCAAGGCATAACGATCAAACCGTCCGTCCCGGGTCCGAGGCGGACGGTTTTGCTTTGTCAGCATCGGGCGGCGATGACGGCCAGGAATTCTTCGCCGTAGCGGGCGGCCTTCACCTCGCCCACGCCGGACACCTGCAAAAGCGCTTCCAGGCTGTCGGGGGCCTTTGCCGCCATGTCGGCCAGGGTGGCGTTGGAAAAGACGATGTACGCCGGAACGCCGTCCCGCCGAGCCAGTCGGGCGCGCTCCGCCTTGAGGGCCGAGAGCAGCTCGCTGTCCGCCGGGGCGGCGGGGGCGGCAACGGGCTCCGGGGCGTTTTTGGCGGGCTTCACCTGGGCCGGGCGCACCTTGGCGGTCATGGTGACCCGTTCTCCGCGGAACAGCACGCCTCCAGCTCCCGGACCCAGGCGCAGGGTGGCGTGCTCCGGGTCGGTGAACACCAGACCCTGACTGCTGAGGCAGTCCAGATAAGCCCGCAGCTGTTCTTGACTGGTGTCCCGCATCAGGCCATAGGTGGGCAGCTGGTCCAGCCCCAGCTCCAGCACCCGCCGGTTTTTGCTGCCCCGCAGCACCTGGCTGACAAGGCTGGCTCCCACATGGTAGCCCAGCCTGTCCCGCACCCGCTTTACGCAGGACAAAATCATCTGGGCGGGGACGGTGATATCCGCCTCCTCAAAAATGCCCTGGCAGTTGCCGCAGTTCCCGCAGGAGTCGGCGTGGTCCTGGCCGAAGTGGTCCAGGATGGCGCCCCGCAGGCAGCGGTCCGTTTTGCAGTAGTCCGTCATCACCGCCAGCCGGTCCTGTTCCATCCGCCGCAGGGCGTGGTGGGCCTCCTGGGTCAGCTCCGAGCCGTCGGCGCTGTGGTCGATGAGGTAGCGGGCGGTGGTTACATCCCCGGGGGAGTAGAGCAGGATACAGTCCGCCGCTTCACCGTCCCGGCCCGCGCGGCCCGCCTCCTGGTAGTAGGCCTCCAGGTTTTTCGGCATGTTGTAGTGAATGACGAAGCTGACGTTTGACTTGTCGATGCCCATG
This sequence comes from uncultured Oscillospiraceae bacterium, assembly GCA_910587395.1. Classification (GTDB taxonomy): domain Bacteria; phylum Bacillota; class Clostridia; order Oscillospirales; family Oscillospiraceae; genus Enterenecus. The sequence goes on from CAJULJ010000062.1 coordinate 4,487, forward strand.
CCGAAGGCGTTGGTGGCCACCATCACCGCCCGGCGGTCGAACTGGAAGTCGTCCTGGTTGGCCCGGCGCTCCTCCTCGGGCAGGCCCGCGTGGTAGCGGGCGGCGGGGATGCCGTGCTCGTTGAGGGCGGTCCAGACCCGCTCCACGGCACTGCGGGTGGCACAGTAGACGATGCCGCTTTTCCCCGGCCGCTGGGCGATGAGGGAGAGCAGGGCGGACAGCTTGTGACGGGGCCGCTGGACGTCGAAAAACAGGTTGGGGCGGTCGAAGCCGGTGACCACCCGCACCGGCCTTTGCAGGGCCAGCTGGGTGACGATGTCCTCCTGGACCCTGGCCGTGGCGGTGGCGGTAAAAGCGGCCATGATGGGGCGGCGGCACAGATTGGCGGAAAAGTCCGCGATTTTCAGGTAGCTGGGCCGGAAATCCTGTCCCCACTGGGAGATGCAGTGGGCCTCGTCCACCGCCAGCAGGGAGACATCCTGCTGGGCCATGAGCTGGGCGAAGCGGGGATTTTCCAGCCGCTCCGGTGCCACGTACACCAAGCGGTAGGCGCGGCTTCGGATGCCGCGAAATACCTCCTGGTACTCCTCCAGGGTCTGGGAGCTGTTGAAGAAGGCGGCGGGCACTCCGGCGGCGGTGAGGGCGGCCACCTGATCCTTCATCAGCGAGATGAGGGGGGAGACCACCAGCGTCAGTCCCGGCAGCAGGAGGGCGGGCACCTGGTAGCACAGCGACTTTCCCCCGCCGGTGGGCATGATGCCCAGCGCGTCCCGGCCTGACAGGATGCCGTCCACCAGCCGTTCCTGGCCGGGGCGGAAGGAGCTGTGGCCGAAGTATTGTCTCAGGGCGGATGCTTTGTCCATGGCGGGGCCTCCTTAATGGTGGGACTTGCCGGTTTTCCCCATCATACCACAAATTCAGCCGGGATTCAAATTTTTGGGACACGGCCTTGACAAGCGCCTCCTACAGGTGTAGTATAAATGTAGAAACTACAATTGTAGGAGGTTGTCTTATGGTAAAGCTGTCGGACCGGGAATGGCTGGTGCTGGGGGCGCTGTGGGACAGCGGCGGGTCTACCCTGGGGGAGCTGACCCAGGCCTTGCAGGGGGAAACGGGGTGGAACCGGAACACGGTGCTCACCTACCTGACCCGGATGGAGGCCAAGGGGCTGGTGGACATTGGCCGGGAGGGGTATCCCCGGCGGTACCAGGCGGCGCTGAGCCGGACGGACTGCCAGGCCCAGGCCCGGGACAGCTTTTTGAGGCAGGTCTACCGGGGCTCTACGGGGGATTTGGTGGCGGCGTTTTTGAAGGAGAAGCCCATCTCGGCCCAGGAGCGCAATGAGCTCCGGCGCTTGCTGGATGAAATGGAGGTTTGACCCATGACCGACATCTGGTCCTTTTTGCTTCAGACCCTCACCGTCTCCGGGGCGGCGGTCCTGCTGCTGACCGTCAAGGTCATGTTCCGGGACAAGCTCTCTCCCCGCTGGCAGTTCTGCCTTTGGAGCGTCCTGGCCCTGGTCCTGCTGGCCCCGGCGGGCTGGGGAGGACGCCACATCCTGTTCAACTGGCCCCAGTGGGTGGAAATTCTGAAAACCCTGGCCACCGGGGAATACGGAACCTTAACCGAAGTGCTTGTCCCCATTCCATTGCCACTGACCATCCCCAGAACGTGGGCGGACTGGCTGTTTTTGGTCTATGCGGCCGGTGTCGTAGTGCTGTTGGTCCGGTATGTGGTTTCCTATGTCCGCCTGCGGCTGGTTCTCCGTCAGGGCGAGCCTATCCGGAGCCAGCAGGTCAAGGCTGTGGCGGAGCGGTACGGTTTGCCCACCTGCCCCGTGGTGGCGGTGGACGGCCTGCCCACCGCTTTCATCTGCGGCGTGTTTCGTCCCGTGCTGGCCCTCCCCGCCGGGAGGGAGCCGGACGGCAAGGTCATCCTCCATGAGCTGCTCCACCTCAGGCACAACGATGTGGTTTGGGGCTGGATCATCGCCTTTTTCCGCTGTGTCCACTGGTGCAATCCCATCCTCTGGCTGTGCGCCGACTGGGCGGGAAACGACCTGGAATCCCTGTGCGACCAGCGGGTGCTGGAGCGCCTGGAGGGTGAGGAGCGCCGGGACTACGGCCGCATCCTCCTGTCCATGGCGGATGAGCGCTATGCCCGCGCTCCCGGCACCTCCTCCGCCTCCAACGGGGGCGAGAACGTCCGGCGGCGCATCGAGGCCATCGCCCGGTTCAAGCGCTACCCGGCGGGGATGGCGCTGGCGTCGGTGTGTGTGACGGTGGTGCTGGCGGTTCCGCTGGTAGTGGGCGTCCGGGCGGAGAGCGTCCCCGAGTGGCGGGGGACCTCGGCCTTCACCATGTCCGCCGCCCGGGCGGTGCGGTGCTCCACCCCCGCCGGAGCCATCGACGCCTATGCCAAGGGAATTTTGACTGGGGAGCTCCCCTATATGGCCATGAGCGCGCCCCTGGACCGTCAGAACGAGCTGGCGGCGGCCTACGGCCACCATGGAAGCCGGAGAGGCATCGACTGGATGATAGAGCAGGCCGGTCTGCCCTGCCGGCCCAGCAGCTGGGAAGGGTACCGGGTCTTTAACCTGGAAAAGCTGCCGGATGGGAGCTGCGAGGGCCTGCTGGTGATCCCGCTGAGCCGCCCCCCGGAGGGCAGGACGGAGGAGGACGGGGCCGTTTGGATCGCCGCCCAGCCCATCCGGGCGGAACGGCAGGGGGACCGCTGGGTGGTCGTGCCCCAAGGAAATTTTCAGCCGTACCAGGACTATGGGGGCTGGGCCTTTGTCACATTCCCCAGGGAGGCACCGATACCCGCCAAGGTGTATGAGGCCCGGCACGGAGACTTTATCATCCGCGCGGAATACCGGACCACCACCACTCTGTGCCTGGAGTCGGGGTCCAGCACAGATCTGGTCCCTATTCCCCACGGAATATACGGCCAGACCTTTGGGCAGACCAGCGAGGTGCATAGTCTGTACGCCGTCTACACCGGCGACCCGGCGGACAAGGGCACATACAAAAAGATCGCCGTCAGCAGCCGCCCCTGGGACGGGGATAGGGCGCGGCCCCAGCTGCGGGACCCGCGCTCCGGCACGTACAGCTCCGGCTCCAGCAGCAGCGGGTCATCCTGGAGCAGCACACGGCTGACAGGGGACTGGGCCGACGAGATCTCACTGGACGGCGGCGGCACCACCTTTGGCTGGGAGCGGGACGGGGATCAGATTCCCGACCGCATCGCGGCGGATTTGTACCTCAACGATGAATTGGCAGCGGAGCTGACCCTCCTGCCGGTGGAAGGAGGCGGAGTCCATGACTGACCGGGAGCGGGTGTATGGCGGCCTGTCCAACGCCGCCTGGGGGTATTTTTTCCTCCACATCCATTTCAAATTGAACACGGTGGACATTCTGCCCGTCTTTGTCGGCTATCTTCTGCTGCTGTCCGCCATCGGAAAGCTGTCCGGGGAGCGGCGGGATCTGGCCCTGCTGCGTCCCCTGGGCATGCTGCTGGCGGGGGTGAACGGGGTGGACTGGCCGCTCTCCTGGGCGGGGGCGGACCTGGACGGGACGTTCCTCCCCCTGGACCTGCTGGTGATCGCGGCGGGGCTGTACTTCCATTTCCAGTTCCTCACCGACATGGCGGCGCTGGCGGAGCAGTACCAGCCCCAGGGCGGCAGTCTGGACCGGCGGCTGCGCCGCCGCCGGACGGTATACATCGTGCTGTACACGGTGACGTTCGTGTGCCGGTATCTGCCCTTCGGGCGGTTCCAGGATCAGCAAATCCTTATCATGATGGCGCTTGTGGCGGCGATGCTGGTGGTGATGCTGTTTATCATGGCCGGGCTGTTTGAGCTGCGCCGCTGCTTCCGAAACCAGGAGGAAAATCAGGCGAAGGCATGAGAAAACTGCGGAGAGCAGGGCGCTCTCCGCAGTTTTTTGCTCAGTTTTCGGTTTCCCGCAGGGGCAGGGCGCTGAGGTCCACCGCATAGGGCTCGCCGTGGTCCAAGGGGTAGGCCATGCCGCCGAATATCACCGCCTCCAGGGTGGACAGGTCCTGGACGGAATCGAAGCTGTAGCCTCTTGTATAGTCCCAGGCCTCGCCCACAGTGCCATGGCCGGACCCGTGTCCCTCCCCGCCCAGCAGGGACTCCATCTCGCTGACTGTGCCATCCTCCCATAGGAACCACAGCACGGGGAACAGTTCGGTGTTCTCGGTGGTGTACTCCGCCTCGATGGTCAGGGGGGACAGGGTGAGCCGCTTCAGCGTCACCGGTCCCGTCAGGTCGGGCCAGGCCCAGCCGCCGGTCCCCTGGCCCTCCGCTCCGATGGTCAGCTTGAGGTCGGACACAGGCCGGTAGGAGAAGCTCAGCCATTTGCCTGTTTCCATGAGGTTGAGCCGGACGGCGGCGCTGGAGCCCCAGCCCCGTTCGGTACACACCTCCATGCACATGATGCGGGCCTCCGGATCATCCTCCCCCCCGCCTATGCTCAGGCTTCCGTGGGAGCGGAAGGAGAGCAGGTTGTAAAAGCTCTCGCTGATCTGCTTTTGCAGCGCCTCCCACGCCTCATCGCTGTGGGCCTCCATGGTGAAGGTGTAGAACAGGGTGCTCCTGTCCGCCACGGTGCTGGTGACGGTGAGGGTGTAGTTATCGTCGCTCACTGACACGGGCTGGAAGTCCATCAGTCCTTCCCAGGGAGCGGTGTCCCCTCGAAAAAAGACGCTGAGCACGTTGTACGTCGGCGGGGCCAGCACCATCTCCGTTACGGCGGCGGCCCCGGTGAGCAGCACCAGGGCGGCGGCGCACAGCGCGGCCAGCTTCAGCTTCCGCCGGAGGTGGAAGGCCCGGCGGTTTTCATCCAGAACGGCGTCCACCCGGCGCTGGACTTTTTTCACATCCGGCTGAGGGCAGGGGCCGCAGTCCGGGACCACGTCCTTCCACAGCTCTTGCAGACGGTTTTTCATCGCGTTTCCGCTCCTTCCTGTAGGGCGGCTTTCAGGGCCTTCCGGCCCCGGAACAGCCGCTGCTTGGCGGCGGTCTGGCTCAGGCCCAGCTCCGCCGCCACGGTTCTCAGCTTATCCCCCTCGTAATAGTAGCGCACAAACAGCGTGCGGTCCGGCTCGTCCAGCGCGTCCACCGCCGCCCACAGTCGGGCGGACTGGTCACGGCGCTGGGCCAGCTCCTCGGGACCGGGAGAGGGGTCGGGCACGTCCTCGGGGATGGGGCCGCTGGGGCGCAGGCTGCGGAGCCGGTCCGTGGCCTTGTTTTTTGCCACCACAGCCAGCCAGGGACGGATGCCCTGTTCCGGGTCCAGCGTGTCCGCGTGGGTCCACAGGGCCACGAACACGTCGGCGCACAGCTCCTCCACGTCCTCCCGGCAGGCCCGGCCCGCCATGGCTCGCAGGATGACCGCGCTGACATAGGGGGTGTACCGGCTCACGGCCTGATCCAGCGCGTCCCGGCTTTGTTTGTTCAGCTTTTTGATCAGCGTGCGCTCGTCCATGGCCTGCGCCCCTTTCTCCAAAACCTCTGTACAGGCGGTTCTATCAGTATATACGGCCGGAAAAGGAAACGGTTATGCGGATCGGAAAATTTTTTGCAAAAAAGAACGCGGCCCCGGAGCCGCGTTCTCCGCCTATTGGATGCCCAGCTCTGACAGCGCCGCCAACAGGGCGCGCCACTGCTTGAGCAGTTCGCCATACCGGGCTGTCCCATGGCCTGTCAGCCGGTAGTATTTGCGGGCGGGTCCGTCGGAGGTCTCGCCTTTATACTGCTCCGAGCACCCCTCCCGGCAAAGGCTCCGGAGCAGGGCGTACACGGCGCTCTCCTGGGTGTCGGGAAAGGCGGCGTGAAGGCGGCGCAGCAGGTCGTAGCCGTACTGGTCCCCCTGAGCGAGCAGATGGAGGAGGCACAGCTCGATCAGGTCCTTTTTCAGCATAGGGCTACCCCCGTGCCCACAATGCCGACGGCGGCAATGACGGAGCACCGGACCAGCAGCTGACGGAACGCTTCCTCCGCACCGTCAATTATGATCCGGCCCGACCAGTCCAAAACCAGCAGGGCTGTCACCATGGCGGTCAGGCCCAGCACGTATACCGCCGCCCACCGGCGGTCCCCGCTCCGAGCCTTGACCAGGCTGTACATGCCAAGGAGGGCAATGATGGGACTGCCGTAGCACATGGCAAGCCGTGACAGGTGAAAGGAACGGGGTGCGTCCTCGTTGGGGCCGATCCACACCTTCATCCGCCCCCACGCCTCCAGGAACGCCTCAAAATCCCGGGAGCAGGCCCAGCAGAACAACAGCACCGCACCGATGCAGATCAGGAATACCGCCAGTAAAATCGGGACAGCCTTGGGAAGCCTCTGTTCCTTACGGCCCCGCCAGCGGAACCACACCAGGGCAAGCACAGCCCCCGGGATCGTGAAATAAGCGCCATAGGGCCAGTCGCGCCCGCCATCAAAAAGATGCAGCCAAATCGGATATCCAATGGTGGTGGGGCTGATGCCTGGTATCAGGATGCACGCCGCCATAAGGGCAAATACCACCAGCCAAGTGCGGTACGGCTTTTTCTGGGTCAGGGACTTGATGACGTCCCGGGGCCTGCCCAGGCCTTGGAGCAGCTCCGGGTCGCCCGCGATGTCCCGGTAATCGGCAAGTATATCCTCCGCCTCCTGGTGGGGGAGCATCCACCGGGCCCAGCGCTCCAGACGGGCCATGTAATCCTTTTTCGTGAGGCTTCACTCCTCTAGCTCTGTGTATTTCACTAGTGTCAAAAATATAGTAGCACAAGGGGCGGAGAATGTCAATAAGGAAACCAGGGAGCATAGCCGCGGTGAGCCCCTCCCTGGTTTCTTGATGGTAATATTTAAAAATACAAATTTTTAAACCTGTTTTCCTCTGAACGCCGGCTGGTGGGCGGCATTCGGCCGGTTCCTGCATCGCTCAAACTCCGGTCTCCATATCGCGAATGATAGGGGAAATTTGGGAAATCATGTTGTCTATATCTTCAAACATTGCGCTTTTTGTGGTGCCCAGCTGGCTCGCCGCCTCAATGTACCTGACAACCTCCTGATACTGGCCCTTGATCTGATCGAAAAATTGACATAAGGTTTGCAATTCCTGCTGAGACGCTTCAATAACATGGGAAATCTCAGTCTGTACGGATATTGCGCCCTCCGCCGCCGCCGTGATCTTCTCAAAGCTTCCCTCCGTCTGGGACACGATGTCAAGATTCTGGCCCAGGGTTTGCCGGGAGGAGGAAATGCTCTCGCTAAGCTCGTTGGCGCGGCCCTCCACATCGTTCACGCCGCTGTCCACCTCTCCTGCCAGCGACTGGATCTCTTCCGCCAGCTGCTTGACCTGAGCGGCCACCACCGCGAAGCTCCGCCCCTCGGCACCCGCCCTGGCCGCCTCAATTGAGGCGTTGATGGCCAAAATATTGGTCTGCTCCGCAATGGACACAATTTTACTCATGGACTGCTGGATCTCCCGAATCGCGCTCTCCAGGTGGGAGAAGGTTTCCGCCATGGTATCATAGGACTGCTGTACCTGCATGGAGGTCTGCTCCAGCGCCGCCATCTGCCCTCTGGCCTCGGACACTGCCTGCCCGATTTCTCCCCGAACAAAGCTGAACTGTTCCGCCGTGTCATTGATGCTGGAGAACGATTCTCCCAAGTTCTGAAGCTTTTCCTGGAACTGGTCCCCCTCCTTCAGCACACCGCTGAAGGAACCGCCAATCTGGCTCAGGTTCCATAGTGAGGCGACCTCCTTTTTGGCCAGCTCCTGCTGGTATTCCTTCAGGCTGCCTGCGATATGCAGAACCGGATAGAGGCTTTTTTTCTCCTGAGCCTGTTTGGACGGCTGAGTTTTTTTTCGCAGCAACATGACTACTCACTCCTTTATTCAAAAACCACGCAGGTCATGGACTGGTTGACGAAGCGGTTGTTGTAATGCTCTCCATAGCCTACAAAGCCGGCGTGGTTGCCCAGCGCAGCCATGTCGCGCAGGTAGTTCTGCATATAGCCCTGCTCCGAAAACAGCTTATACCGGAACAGGCAGTTCACCGAAAAAACGGCCGACCGGTGGGGGAAATCCAGGCAGATTTGACGGATGGTATCCTGTACGATGGCCCGATAGTCGCCCAGCTCCAGCAGGATGAGCACGTCGGAGTCGTTTACCTGACGGAAGCAGGCCAGGGCATTGCCCTGGACATCCTTGATGGAAATGATGCAGGTGTCGTCTCCATTCAGCTTACCGAAAGGATTTTGGAAGGTCCGGGTGAGGATCTCCTCATCGGTCACATGGAGAATGTCCTTATAGACCTGCTTGGCGCTTTTGCCGTTCAAGGCCCCCAGGATGTAATTGGCCCGGTCGGTGTTGGAAGCGACGAAGCGGTAATTCCCAAGCTGGTGGTAAATGTTCTCCTTATATGTCTTTACCCGGCCGTTCTGGTTGCGCACCAGGGCGTAAGCCACCGCGTCCTGGTAAATCCGCCCGTTAACGGACACCTGCCCCTGATCGCCGGTGCCGCCCACCAAAGAGATCCCCCGCTTGCGCAGCGCGGTATAGATTGTGGTGAGCACACAAGCGTCATTGCCCGAGCAAAAATCAATACAGACGGTATCCCGGCTGGAGCCTCCCAGCGTCTGCATATCCTGCTCCAGACGCTGTATGTACTTCATCGGCATGGTGGACGCCTGCTCCAGCACGTTGGCAACGGCAGCTACTCCGTCGGTAAAAGCGACAATCCCCACGCCGTGCTCCACCACGCTGATTTGATAACTCATCCCAATGCATCCGATGCTGGGCACCCCGGGAAAACGCTTCTCCAACGCCGTCACATGATCCTCAAACTGGTCGCTGTTGGATAACAGCATAATAAACTGCGGACGATAGAGTCCCTGCAGCGCCTCATCCAGGTTTCCACGCTGGCTCATGCCAAAAAACTGCTTCATGCCGCCGCCTCCTTATATAGCTTACTGAGGTTTCAATTATATTGTAAAATCTTCGGTGTGTCAATATCGGCCGGTCATCCCCGTCCAATAAAAGCTGAGAATGGTTCCCTGTTTCAGTGAGTGGCTGATGCGTCCCCGCCGGCTCCGCCGCGCAGCCTGCCCCGGCGGGCCGTCCGCATACCTGGCCGCGGCGCCTCACCTGGCGTCCAGGAGCTTTTGCTTGTTGAATTGCAGGGTGTAGAGCTGGAAATACCGACCCTTGAGGGCCAGAAGCTCCTGATGGGTGCCCTGCTCCAGAATCTCTCCGTGGGAGAGCACGATGATTTGATCCGCGTGCTGGATGGTGGACAGCCGGTGGGCCACGATCAGCATGGTACCGATGTTCTTCATTTTCTCCAGCGAGTCCTGGATGAGAAGTTCGGTTTCCGTGTCGATGTTGGCGGTGGCCTCGTCCAGAATCATGACCGCGGGCCTGTGGAGGATGGTGCGCACGAAGCTCAAAAGCTGACGCTGTCCGGCGGAGAAATTGGCGCCCCGCTCCCGAACCTCCTCGTCCAGCCCCTTTTCCAGCTTGCCGATGAAGGAATCGGCGTTGACGTAGCGGCAGGCGTCCCAGATTTCAGCGTCGGTGAAGCCCTCCTCCCGAAGCACGATGTTGCTGCGGATGGTGCCGGAGAACAGGAACACATCCTGGAGCATCTGCCCGAACTGGCGGCGGAGGGAGGAAATCCTGATGTGCCGGATGTCCGTGCCGTCAATGAGGATCTGCCCCTTCTGAATGTCGTAATTCCGGCAGATCAGGGACAGGATGGTGGTCTTGCCCGAGCCGGTGGCACCCACAAAGGCGGCGGTCTGCTTTGCGCCCACATGGAAGGACACGCCCTTGAGCACCCACTCGCCCGGCTCGTAGGAAAACCACACGTCCCTGAACTCGATCTCCCCCCGGATGTGGTCCAGCTCGATGGCGTCCGGCTCGTCCGCCACCTCGGGGGTCAGGTCGAACACGGTAAAAATCTTTTCCGCCGAGGCCAAGGCGGACTGGAGCTGGTTGAACTGCTCCGCCAGGGTCTGGATGGGGTTGAAAAACTTCTCGATATAGAGGTAAAAAGCCACGACGGTCTCGCTGGTCACCACCTGCCCCAGAAAGGCGGTGTCCTGGATGTACCCCTTGCCGCCCAGGTACAGCAGGCACAGCACCGAGGAGATGTAGAGCATGTACACCATGGGCCGGAAAATACTGAATACGAAAATCTGGTTCTGCTTGGCCCGTTTCAGCTCCTCGCTTTTTGCGAAAAACTCCTCCCGTTTGCGCTCCTCCTGGTTGAAAATCTGGGTGATCTTGATGCCGGACAGGTTTTCCGACAGGTAGGTGTTGATGTCGGTGGTGCGGTCCTTCACCACCCGGAATACCTTCCGGGTGAACCTGCGGAAGATGACGGTGAACAGCACCAGGAAAGGGGCAAAGCACAAAAACGCCAGGGTGAGGGACAGGTTCAGCGCCAGCATAGCCGCCAGCACGCCCGCCACCACAAAGATGTTTTTCGCCATGGACACCAGGACATTGGTGAACATCTGGGAGATGGCGTTAGTGTCGTTGGCCACCCGGGTGACCAGCTTGCCCACGGGGATTTTGTTGAGCTGGTCGTGGGACAGGCTCT
>CAJULJ010000063.1 GCA_910587395.1 uncultured Oscillospiraceae bacterium
GTCAGCGGCATCCAGGGCTTTGTGGATTGGCTGAACAATCTGGACGAAGGCACCAAGCAGACCATCGTCACCATTGGGCTGATCGTTGCGGCGGTGGGGCCGGTCCTCATCGTCATTGGCAAGGTGATCTCTGCGGTCGGCACCATCCTCTCGGTGGTGTCTAAGATCGGCCCGGTCATCGGCGCGGTCAAGACCGCCGCCACCGGGCTTTTTACCGTTTTGGCGGCAAACCCCATCGCTCTGGTAGTCGCTGCCATTGCCGCCCTCATCGCTATCTTCGTGGCGCTGTGGAACAACTGCGAGGGATTCCGGGAGTTTTGGATCGGGCTGTGGGAGGGCATCAAAGCCGCTGCCATCGCCGTGTGGGAGGCGCTATCCTCCTTCTTCCAGGGAGCGTGGGAGGCCATCGTCAATTTGGCCCAGACTATCTGGGGCGGCATCGGGGGCTTCTTCTCCGGGCTGTGGGAGGCAATCTCCTCCACGGCCCAAGCGGTGTGGGGAGCAATCAGCGGTTTCCTCTCCGGCCTGTGGACAGGTATCGTCACCGCCGCCCAGAGCATTTGGAGCGGCATCACCGAGTTTTTCTCCGGGCTTTGGAATGGCATCAAGGCTGTAGCGGAAACCGTCTGGAACGCCATCAGCACCTTCCTCTCCGGCCTTTGGACGAGTATCGTAAATATCGCCCAGACCATCTGGAATGGCATCGTGACATTCTTCTCCGGGCTGTGGGAGGGTATCCGGGCCACCGCCGAGGCCGTCTGGAACGGTATCAGCACACTCCTTTCCACCCTCTGGACAGCCATTTCCACGGCGGCGCAGACCATCTGGAACGGCATCGCCACCTTCCTCTCCGGCATCTGGACGGCTATCTCCACCACGGCCCAGGCTGCGTGGAACGGTATCAAAGAGTTCCTCTCCGGCATCTGGGAGGCCATCAAGGGTGTGTTCACCACGGCGCTGGAAACCGTCAAAACGGTGGTGACCGGGGCTTGGGAAGCCATCGAGAGCGTGGTCACCACAGCGATGGAGGCGCTCCAGACCGCAATCAGCACCGCTTGGGAGGCTATTAAAACCGCCATCTCCACGGCGCTGGAAGCCATCAAAACTGCTGTCACCACAGCTTGGGAAGCGATCAAAACGGCGGTCACCACGGTCATGGAGGCCATCAAGACGGCAATCACCGCCGCCTGGGAAGCCATCAAGACCGCTGTGCTGGCGGTCATGGAAGCGGTGAAAACCGCCATCACCGCTGCGTGGGAGGCAATTAAGACCGCTGTCACCACGGTGGTCAATGCTATCAAAGATACAGTCACCCAGGTCTGGGAGGCCATCAAAGAAACCGTCAGCGGCATCATGGAGCGGCTGAAGGAAACCATTGTTAATGCTTGGAACGCTCTGAAGGAGGCCGTCACCAGTGTGGTCAACGGCATCAAAGAGGCGGTCACTGGTGTGTTCAACAGTCTCTCCGAAGGGGTGCGCACCGCCATGACCAAGGTGCTGGAGGCGGTGAAGTCCGGCTTCAACTTCGTCAAGGACCACATCCTCGGTCTGGGCAAGGAGGCCGTGAGCTGGGGCCGCGACCTCATCATGGGCATCGTCAACGGCATCAAAGGGGCCATTGGCTCGGTCAAGGACGCTGTGGGGAATGTGGCAAGCACGATCAAGTCCTTCCTACACTTCTCCGTCCCGGACGAGGGGCCGCTCACCGACTACGAGAGCTGGATGCCTGACTTCATGGCTGGGCTTGCCAAGGGCATCGAGCAGAGCCGGGGGACCGTCCGCGCCGCCATTGGAAATGTGGCGGACGATCTGACCCTCACGCCCACCATCACTGCTGCCACCAGCGGGCTGGAGGCTATTCGCAATGGAGGCATGGCCCAGAGTGACAACACCCTCACCGCCGCCAGCGGCAATTCCGAGATGGCCACGCGGCTGGATGCCATGTATGAGGTGGTCACCAAATATCTGCCCCGGCTGGCGAACCGCCAGATCGTGCTGGACTCCGGCACTCTGGTGGGCGAACTGTCCGATGGTATGAACCGAACGCTGGGGAGGGCTTTCCTATGATCCGAAAATTCAGACTGACCAACGGCGCGGGGGACGGCTGGGATTTGAACAGCCGTTCCTCCTTCTTTCACAATATCGCCGGGTTCGGCTTCAAGGACGGCACCCAATACGAGCAGGTCGGCACCGACTTCATCCCCCTGGAAGAACTGTTCTCCCAGGGGGAGATGTCGGGCCGCATCCTGTTCGGCGGCTCCACCGCCTACCAGACCTGCCGGGAGTTCTCCCGGTTCGTCCGGGCTGTGCCGCTCACCCTCATTTACCAGACGGACGAGACATACCGTGTCCCTGTCCGCCTGACGGAGCTGTCCAAGGGGGAGCTGATGGAGGGCGGCGGCGGTCTGGTCTGCGATGTGACCTTCCTCGCCACCGGGCTGTTCTACAAAAGCGTCATCCGGCAGAGCGGCGTCCTCTCCATCGGCGGCAAGGTGTATCCGTACACCTATAGCTACTCCTACGCCGAGGTGGCTCAGAACACCTTGGTCATCGACAGCGACAGCTACGAGGACAGCCCATGCAAGGTCACCATCTTCGGCCCCTGCCTCAACCCGGTCTGGAAGCACTATGTGGACAATGTGCTGGTGGAAACCGGGCGGTATGAGGGTTCCGTCATGGCGGACCACAAGCTGGTGGTGGACGCTACCGGCATTCCCTACAGCATCACCGAGCGCGGCGCGGCGGACGATATCGTGGCTGACCGCTACCAGCTCTGTGACTTTACCACGGAGCGGTTCTTCCACCTCAAGCATGGGAGCAACCGCATTTCCGTTTCCCACGACGGGCTGAACACAGTGAAAATGATGGTGGAGGGGAAGATCAGCTATGAGACCGTATAGTGTGGAGATTTTCCGGCCTGACTTCACGATGGTCGGAAACGCCAATGTAAACGAGGTCACCTACAAAGAGGACTACCTCGCCTCGGACGAGAACACCATCACGGTGCTGGCGCTCCCCGGCATTGAAAAGCAGGACTTCATCCGCATCAGCCGGGGCAGCGAGGAGTACGCCGGGGTGGTCACCGAGATCGGCTACGGCACCGACCGCTCCAAGCGGCTCCAGACCATTTCCTACAAGCCCCTGGTGGAGCTGCTGAACACCGGCATCCTGTTCGATGTGAACGCCCAGGGCCAGGGGACGCTGGAGGACTTCATCTGTGACCGTATCCGGGAAACCTTCATCGAAAACCCGGACACGCTCCAGAACATCCACGGTCTGTCTGTGGCACACACCAGCGCCACCCCGGATTGGAGCCTGCACATCACCCCGGCGGAGAGCGGCGGTCATTACAACATCGTCAACCTCATGGATTCGGTCATTGTCCCCGCTATGCAGAAATATGGCATTCTGGTGAAGGCCGCGCTGGACATCCAGAACCGGGAGATACACGTCACGGTGGGCCGGACCGGGGACAGCATCCTCACCATAGAGGCTGATTTGCCGAACATCATCAAGAAAAGCGTCACCATCAAGCAGGTCAGCGCCGATGTAAACAAGCTGATCTTGTTTGACAGCGCGGACTACGCCACCACCCGTATCTACTACCTCCACCCGGATTTGGGCTACGACACCTACGACCGCGACCGCATCACCCCGGTGGTCTGCGAACTGCAAGCGGTGCAGCATGAGGAGGGCAGTTCCTTCGAGTCCGCCGCCATCCGCGCCGCCCACGACAAATTCTCCGGGCTGGCCTACTCCAACCTCATCGAGCTGACGATGGCGAATGACGATGGGCTGGTGAAGCCGGAGCAGATGGAGTTCGGGCAGCAGGTGGAGATCATTTCGGACGGGGTGGCCTATCGGAGCATCCTCACCGGGCGGGAGCGCGGCAAGAACACCAAGCTGGTGTTTGGAACCGTCCGGCTGGACCTCACAAAAATACTCAGGAGGAGCGGCAATGGCTAACAACATCGTTTTGAAAACCTTTCGCGGCGGCAGCGTGACCCCGCTGGACGATGCCATCATCCAGCAGACGGTCATTGGCACGAATGGCATCTTTAAGGGCTGCAACATCACCTACGCCAGAGGCAACGTCCTCCATGTGTCCCAGGGCTTCGGCATGATAAAAGGCCGTTTCTTTGAGGTGTACGACTGCGAGGTCGGCGTCATCCTCAACAGCGGCTCCGGCACCCTCCAAGGGCGGCTCTACATCCACATGGATTTGTCCAATGCGGACGAGCCGATCCAGCTTCTGACGGAGACGGCCTCGGTGCTGACTGAGCTGACCGGGGACGAGGATGTAAACTACAACAACACCGCCTACGACCTGGAACTGGCGACCTTCGGTGTGACCCGGACGGGCATCACCCATCTGGAGGCCACCTTCGAGAAGATCACCGGGGCCTCCGGCAGCGGCGGGGCCAGCACCCTCATGCGCTCCACCGAATACTTCAAAGGAGACTTCGTGACCTGCAAGAACGCTCCCGGCTGGGTGACGCTCTACTGCACCACCCAAGGCGTGACCGCCGCCACGGAGCCGCTGGAGTATCTGGGCCTCGCCGAAGTGGGCGACCAGGTGCAGGACGGCACCTGCGTGTTCACCGCCCGTGATGTGGTGGGTGAGTTGGACATTCTGAAAGACCTGCTCACCGACACCGAAAACAGCATCGCCGGTCTGGAGGGCGACATTGAGGATTTGCGGGAGGAGCTGAATCTGAAGGCCGAGGACATCCAGCCTGTGGGGGCCATCCGCTACAGCGCCGCGCCGGACATGGGCGATGATTGGCTCAAATGTGACGGCAGCTTTGTGAGCGAGGATGACTACCCGGAGCTGGTGGCCCTGCTGGGGACCAAGCAGCCCACGGCGAAGGACCTCAAGACGGCCTACACCGCAGACAAGGCCGGAGCTATCACCAATACCTGCGTGTTCAACGGCTCCATCTGGGCCTATCTGGTGGATGCCCATCTGCTGGTCTGCGTCCCGGCCACCGGCGCGGCAAAGACCATCCCTGTGACTGGAGCCGAGGCCCTGTCTGGAGCAAGCCCGGTGTATCTATCCATTTGCGGTGGTTCTCTCTACCTGACGCAGATCGGCAGTACCCAGACAAAGATTTCGCTGTTTGAGCTGGTATCTTTCAAAGGGACGGAAACCTCCATCCAAATGACAGAAGTTCCGACCTACATTTCAAACAGAGTCAATCAAACTGCAAGCCAGTACACGATTCCCTATGTAGTTGATGTGGTCGGCACAAAAATGATGGCTCTGCTGATGACGGATTCCTATCTTTACTACATCACGTGGAAAGCCGGAACTTACTCCACCTCTGCGGCTATGGTTCAAGTGTACTGTAATGCCTATAGTGGTTCTATGACGAGGTATTACACAACAAAGCTGGCAGCGAAGTTCGGCTTTTCCGTTAAAAATCAGAATGAGGCGATCTATGCCTCTCGCTTTCTGGGGGTCTATACCAGCGGAAACACCTATGGGTATAAGTTCTGGTTCAGTATTGCATCGGTGGCCCAAGCCCTCTATGGTACTCCGGCCAGCGACCCTTATTCCTCGTACACGAACTACTCCAATATGGAGGCCGCTATTGCGCAGGATGAGCGGGGCGAGTATCTAAAGCGATTTGTTGCAGAGGATTATACTCCGCAGATGATCACGCTCCCCGCCGGGGCCAATAACGAGTATCTCTACAATGTTGACCTCGTTGACCGAAAGGTCACGCTGATGCATGGGCGGTACAACGGCGGGACGCTGCCGGAATGGAGAGACATCAACATCAAACTCCCCTCCAGAGCGGTGCTGTTCACCGATTCCGTCTGCTATGTGGCGGAGCAGTCCATGTGGTTCATCTTCGTGGGGACCGGGCTGCTGTTCGGCTCCAAGCTGGCCACCAGCGGCTGGGGCTACATCGACACGATGGGCCTTTTGGGGCTGATTGCGAAGAACGGCTGCATCACCTATCTCCCCGGCGAGAACGCGCTGTATCTCAGCGGCCTCAACACCGCTGGCATTCCAGTGGTCTGCAAGCTCCTGTTTGATGGGCTGATGGATTTCTCCGGCGAGGGTGCGTGGCTCCCGGTTATGAGCAAGGACGGCATCCCGGCCTATATCAAGGCCAGATCGACCTAAACCAAATAACGGATGAAAGGCTGTCCGCCGCTTGGCGGATGGCCTTTTATTATACAAATTTTCATTCAGAAATGGAGGTTTTTTGCAATGAAGGAATTTTGGAACACGATTCAGTGCGTGTTCGCCGCTGTGGGCGGATGGCTGGGCTACTTTCTGGGCGGCTGTGACGGCCTGCTCATCGCCCTGGTGATGTTCGCTGCGGTGGACTACATCACCGGGGTCATGTGCGCCATCAGCGACCAGAAGCTGTCCAGCGAGGTGGGCTTTCGCGGCATCTGCCGGAAGGTACTGATTTTCATTTTGGTGGGCATCGCCAACATCCTGGACGTGGAGGTCATCGGCACCGGCTCGGTGCTGCGGACGGCGATCATCTTCTTCTACCTGTCCAACGAGGGTGTGTCCCTGCTGGAGAACGCCGCCCACCTGGGCTTGCCTGTCCCCACCAAGCTGAAGGACGTTCTGGCCCAGCTCCATGACCGGGCGGAGGAAGGCGGTGAGGACGAATGAGGCTCGTTGAATCCATCCTCACCAAGAATCCCTGCTATACCGCTGGCCGGAAGATCACGGTCAAGGGCCTGATGCTCCACTCTGTGGGCTGTCCCCAGCCCAGCGCATCGGTGTTCGTGAAGAACTGGAACAGCGCCAGCTACGACCGGGCCTGCGTCCACGGCTTCATTGACGGCAATGACGGCACCATCTATCAGTGCCTCCCCTGGAACCACCGGGGCTGGCATTGCGGGGCCAGCGGCAACAACACCCACATCGGGGTGGAGATGTGCGAACCAGCCTGCATCAAGTACACGGGCGGGGCCACCTTCACCTGCTCCGACAAGGCCGCTGCCCAGGCTGTGGCAAAGCGCACCTATGACGCGGCGGTGGAGCTGTTCGCTATGCTCTGCCAGAAGTTCTCTCTGGACCCGCTCGGCGATGGGGTGATCGTCAGCCACAAGGAGGGCTGCAAGCGCGGCATCGCCTCCAACCACGGCGACCCGGAGCATCTGTGGACACAGCTCGGTCTGCCCTACACGATGGACACCTTCCGCAAGGCCGTGAAAGCGGCGATGGGCGGCGGGGCCGCTGCTCCCAGCGGTGTGTCCGGCACCAAGATCATGGGCGCGGCGGTGGCCACAGCGGAGCAGATGCGCACCTACATTAAGGCCAAGAATCCGAAGGTGGCCCAGAGCGTTCTGGACATGGTGCCGCTCTATCTCTCCGAGGGAGCGGCGGAGGGTGTGCGGGGCGACATCGCCTTTGCGCAGTCCTGTCTGGAGACCGGGAACTTCGCCTTCTCCGGCTCTGCCGTCACGCTGGACCAGAACAACTTCTGTGGCATGGGTGTCACCGCCAACGGCATGAAGGGTAATTCCTTCGACACCCCCCAACTCGGCATCCGGGCGCAGGTGCAGCACCTCAAAGCCTACGCCTCCACCGAGCCATTGAAGGGCGAGTGCATCGACCCCCGGTTCAAGTATGTGGCGCGGGGCTGCGCCGAGGTGGTGGAGTGGCTGGGCCAGAAGGAGAATCCCCAAGGTAAGGGCTGGGCCACCGGCGCGGGCTATGGGGAGAAGATTATGGACATTCTCAAGGCCATCCTCGCCACCGCTGGTGCGGCTGCTCCTGCTCCTGCCGCCGTTCCCTTCACGGTGAAGGTGTCCATCCCCGACCTGCGCATCCGCAGCGGCCCCGGCACCAATGCTGCCGCCACCGGGAAGTTCACCGGGGTTGGCGTGTTCACTATCACCGAGGTCAAGAGCGGCCCCGGTTCCGCCAAGGGCTGGGGGCGGCTGAAGTCTGGCGCGGGTTGGATTGCCCTGGACTACGCACAGAAAATTTGACAAGCAGTCAATATTTTGACCTACAGTTCATGCCCACCGGGGATTTTCTCCCTGGTGGGCTATTTTTTGTACCAGAACCCTGACAAAACCCCCTCCTTCTCTGCGTATCCCGAAGGAGGTGCGGATTTATGACCACCGAACAGAAAACTCAAATTTTCACCCTTCGGGCGCAGGGCTATGGATATACCTCCATCGCGAAGGCTGTGGAATTGAAAAAAGATACTGTAAAAAGTTTCTGCCGCCGAAACGGTGTGGCTGGTATCCGAGCGGTAAAGCAGGTAGACCAGCAGAACCGTTGCCCCCAATGTGGAAAAGTGTTGATTCAAGCGGAAAAGAAGAAACCCCGGCGATTTTGCTCCGACCAGTGCAGGCAGGCGTGGTGGAATGCTCACCCAGAAATGGTCAAGCAAAAGGCGGTCTACAGCTATGTCTGTTCTACCTGTGGGAAGCCATTCACCGCCTATGGTAACAGCCGCCGCAAATACTGCTCCCACCAATGCTACGTGCAGGCCCGGTTCCAAGGGGGTGCTGTGTCATGACGAAGGAGCAGTTCAACCGGGAAATCCTCTACCACGCCAGCCTCGCGCCCTTCCGCCGGTTGCTGACAGAGGGGCACATCTCCCGGTCAGATTACGATAAAATCGATACAATCTTAGCACAAAAATACCGCCCGATTTTTGTGAGCATTATGCCGCAGAATTGAGTGGATAACCAGGAAAAACAGAGGTAATATGCTACCTACCAAGGAGGTGTCCCATGAAAAAACACATTTTTGACATCACGCCGACACCAAAAGAGAGCGTCCGAAAACGGCGGGTAGCGGCCTATGCAAGAGTATCCTGCGGCAAGGACGCCATGCTCCACTCCCTGGCGGCGCAAATCGATTACTACCGCGATTTTATCCAAAACAACCCGGACTGGGAGTTTGCCGGGGTCTACGCGGACGAGGCCAAGACAGGTACGAAAGAGGATCGGGAGCAGTTCCAGCGGCTGCTGGCGGACTGCCGTAGCGGAGCCATCAACATGGTGGTCACCAAGAGCATTTCCCGTTTTGCGCGGAACACCGTCACCCTGCTGGAAACGGTGCGGGAGTTGAAAGCCCTGGATGTGGAGGTCTGGTTCGAGGAACAGAACATCTACACGTTCAGCGCCGATGGCGAGATGGCACTCACCCTTCTGGCCTCTTTTGCCCAGGCGGAGAGCCTGTCCTGCAGCGATAACTGCAAGTGGCGCATCCGCAAGGGCTTTGAGGTGGGGCGGGCCAATAGCTGTACCATGCTTGGCTACCGCTTGGTAGACGGCGTGTTCGCCCTAGTGCCGGAGGAGGCGGAGATTGTCAGGCGGATTTTTGACCTCTATCTCTCTGGGCTGGGAACGCAGAAAATTTGTAAAATTCTCAATGAAGAAGGAGTTTCTACCCGACTGGGCTGTGAATGGCATCCCAGCGCCATTCGGACGATTCTGGAAAATGAGAAGTACACTGGAGACTTGCTCCTGCAAAAGACATTCCGCCTGGACCACCTGTCTAAGAAACAGGTGGTCAATACCGGACAGCTCCCCCAGTTCTATGTGGAGGATGACCACGAGGCCATTGTCAGCCGGGCGGATTTTTCAGCGGTGCAAGCGGAACTGGCCCAGCGGAAATCGGCACACACGGGAGAGCGGGGAGCGCCCAGTGTATTTACCGGGCTGATCCGCTGCTCTGGCTGCGGCAAGAACTACCGCCGGAAAACCACCGCCAGTGGCGTGGTCTGGTGCTGTTCTACCTACAACACCAAGGGCAAGCGGTACTGCCCTACCTCCAAGGCCATCCCGGAGGGGACGCTGAAAGCGGCCTGCGCCCAAGTGCTGGGGCTGCGCTCTTTTGAGGACGAAACATTTTCCTCCGCAATCACAGCCATTGATGCCTGCCCAGACAATCTTCTGCGGTTCCACTTCCGAGACGGTCACAGGTTGGAGTTTCATTGGCGGGACCGCTCCCGCCGGGAGAGCTGGACGGATGAGATGCGGGAGACGGCGCGTCAGCGGGCATTGGCTGGGAGGTGAACGGCATGGCGGAAAAGAAGGTACGGAAAATCGAGGCAACGGCCCCTCTTCGGGCGGCACAATCCCTTGCCCCAATGAAAAAGCGCCGAGTGGCGGCTTACGCCCGCGTGTCCACTGACAAGGACGAGCAGCAGAACAGTTACGAGGCCCAAGTGGATTATTACACTGCCCATATCCAAGGCAACCCGGAGTGGATTTTTGCCGGAGTCTACTCTGACGCAGGCATCACCGGCACCAGCATGAAAAAGCGGGACGGGTTCAATCAGATGGTTGCGGATGCCCTCGCCGGGAAAATCGATTTGATCCTCACAAAGTCAGTGAGCCGTTTCGCCCGTAATACGGTGGACAGCCTGACTACCGTCCGCAAGCTGAAGGAAAAAGGCGTGGAGGTCTACTTCGAGAAGGAAAATATTTACACATTGGATTCCAAAGGCGAACTGCTCATCACCATCATGTCCAGCTTAGCCCAGGAGGAGGCCCGGAACATCAGCGACAACACCGCCTGGGGCCAGCGCAAGCGGTTTGCGGACGGCAAAATGAGCCTGGGCTACTCCCACTTCCTCGGCTACAAAAAGGGAGCGGCGGATGGTGAAATGGAAATCGTGGAGGAAGAAGCGGTCATCGTCCGGCGTATCTACGCCGAATTTCTGGCGGGGAAATCTACTTATGACATCGCTGCCCGTCTCACAGAGGACGGTGTCCCTACCCCGGCGAAAAAGACCGTCTGGCACGCCAGTACGGTGGACAGCATCCTCCATAACGAGAAATACAAGGGAGACGCAATTTTACAAAAACGCTTTACGGTAGATTTTTTGTCCAAGAAAACGAAGAAAAATGAGGGGGAATACCCGCAATACTATATTGAGAATAATCATCCCGCCATCATCCGCCCGGAGGTGTTCGAGATGGTGCAGGAGGAGTTCCGCAGGCGTCAGGCGGCGGGTGGCCACGCCCAATGCAAGACCCCGTTTTCTGGCAGGATCGTTTGCGCCGACTGCGGCGGATTCTATGGCAGAAAGGTCTGGCACGCTGGGAGCAAGTACGCTAAGGTCCACTGGCACTGTAACAATAAATTTCAAAAGCGGCGCTACTGCTCCACACCCACCCTCAAGGAGGAGAGCATCGAGGATTGCTTTGTGGCGGCGTTCAACAGCCTGTTGTCCCGGAAAGAGGAGATTGCGGAAAACTATGCCTTCTGCCTGGACGCCATTACCGACACTTCTGCGTATCAGGCGCGATTGGATGCTATCAACCGGGAGTGCGGTGAGTTGTCCACCCTCATCAACGCTCTGCTCCAGAAGGGCAGCAAGCAGAGTGGCTCCCTCCAGGAGATCAACCGCCAGTATGAAGAGTATGTGGCCCGGTATGACGCGCTCCAGCAGGAAAAGCAGGAAGTCAGTACCCAGATTGCCCTCTGCGCCGCCAAGCGGGTACAGGTGGGTGCATTCCTCACCGAACTGGAAAAACGGAAAACGTCGCTGTCCAAGTTCGACCCGCTGGTCTGGCAGGCTACCCTCAACCACATGCGGGTCAACCCGGACTGCACCGTGACCTTCGTGTTCCGGGACGGAACAGAAGTTTCCCGGCCCATCGAGAACGGTGTGCGGCAGTACAAAAAGCGCAGGGGAACGGAGGGAACTACCGATGACAAATGAGAAAACGGTTACCCCCATTTATCAGAAACTGCCAGAGAACGGCGCTCTGCGAGTCGCGGCTTACTGCCGGGTGTCCAGTAGCCAAGATGAGCAGCTCCACAGCCTTGCTGCCCAGATCAGCCACTACACAGAGGTTCTCTCCAGGGATACGTCCTGCCAGTTTGTGGGCATCTACGCCGACAGGGGCATCTCTGGCACCCAGGTGAAAAACCGGGTGGAGTTCCTTCGGCTCATGGAGGACTGCCGCGCCGGACTGATAGACCGTATCATCACAAAGAGCGTGTCCCGGTTTGGTCGCAACACCGTGGACACGCTCCTTTATACCCGCGAACTACGGGGCCTGGGCATTGATGTCTATTTCGAGAAGGAACATCTCCATTCCTGCTCGGCGGAGGGAGAATTGATGCTGACCCTCATGGCGGCACTTGCAGAGTCCGAAGCGGAGAATATGTCCGAGAACATCAAATGGGGCAAACGGCGCAGATATGAGAAGGGGCGCGTGGAGAGCCTTGCAGTGGTCAACCTCTATGGCTATCGCAAGGACGGCGGGGCATTGGCAGTAAGTGAATCTGAGGCGGAAATCATCCGGCGCATATACTCCGAGTTTCTGGATGGCCTGAACTACGAGCAGATTTCCGAAGGGCTGAATGCTGACGGCATCCCCACCCGGCGGGGCAATGATGTGTGGTTCAACCGCACCGTGATGAATGTGCTGACCAACGAGAAATACATGGGGGACTGCCTGTTTCAAAAGACATTCAATATTGACCCCATCACGCACAAAGCCGTCCCCAACAAGGGCCAACTGCCCCAGTATTATCTGGAGGATTGCATCCCGCCCATCGTCTCCAAAGAGGTCTGGACCTTGGCGCAGTTGGAGATACAGCGCCGCCAGACTTGGAAACCTATGTCCTCGGCGGAGCTGCCCTTCAAGAACAGAATCATCTGCGGTACCTGCGGGAGCGGCGTGGTACAGTATTACGCCAAGCGCAAGGGTGGCACCCTTGAAGCCATGTGGCGCTGCGGAAGCTGGCGCAACGGGAAATCCAGAGGAGAGGGTCTGCCATCCTGCGCACAGATGAAGTTCCCGCTGGACGCCCCGGAGAAAGCCTTTGTCCGGGCATGGAATCTGGTTGTTAGCAAAAAACTGCAATACAGCGCAGCCCTGCACCGGAGAGCGGAGAATGCCGAGGACGCACTCACCCAGTATCGGGCGAAGGGGATGCTCCGACTACTGGACGAGGTGGGCAAGCTGACAGCGTTTGACTACTACTTCTCGCTGAAGGTGCTGGACCACATGGAGCTGATGCCGAATGGCAAGCTTGCGGTGGTATTCTTGTCCGGAATTCGTCTGACGGTCTGACGGCGCTCAGCGAGGGATGAAGATCACCGGTACGCTGCACCGCCTTGCATAGTCTATCGTGTTCTGTGTCCCGCTGGGCTGGCCATTACAGACGGCGATTACCCGCGCTGAGTGGTCAACCATCCACTGGTTCCGTCGCTGGAAACAATCCCCGCTGTATCCGGGGCAGATAAAACGCACCAGGTCGGCCCGCTCCATCACCCTGCAGTACCGCTCCTGCCATTCCCGGCTCCAGCGGCTCTCGAAACCTCGGTAGGGGCTGGCGCAGATTAATCGCACCGCCACTCCCTCGTCCCGGAGGGCCAGCACGATCTCCGCCGCCCAGAGGTCTACCCCTCTTGCCATCCCTGATATAAATGTTTGAAATCCGTCAGCGATTGCTGCACGGATTTCTTTTTTTAGGCCGAAAATGGCCTCCGTCTCCGGCATTCCCAGCCGTTCCGGTCTATGCCCGGTGAAGCAGCACCGATGCCGCCGCAGTTCCTGTTCCGACATTTTACCGTCCTCCTTCATAGGTTGATACAGTTTAATATAACGGTATGTTCCGTACAGGTCAACTGTATAAAACCGTTTAAGTGAACGGTAAAATATTGATAAGAGGGAGGTGGCATCATGGACACACATTCCAGGCTGCGGCAGCTAATGGCGGAGCGGGGCTGGACAGCTTACCGTCTGGCGAAATCAAGTGGCCTTTCCGAGTCTACGCTGGCGAATATCTTCAAGCGGAACACCGTTCCCTCCATCGCAACCCTGGAGGCCGTATGCTCGGCCTTTGGTATCTCTCTGGCTCAGTTCTTCGCCGAGAGCGAAATGGTGGAGCTGACCCCGGAACTTAAGGAACTGTTCGATCATTGGGTGTCGCTTACCCCAGAGCAGAAACAGGCAGCGCTACAGATGATTCGGGCGATGAATACAAAATAAAACAGTGCCGGGGATGTCAAAGCATCTTCGGCACTGTCATTTTTCTGTATCTAATTGCGATAGACGTGGTAAGTCGCTATGGTCAACGCTTCCAGTTTACTTTTTGGCTCCTGCAGTACCCCGCCTAATCGCTGTACGATTTTTTCACTTGGATCATTGCCTTTGCGGAGCCGATACACAATATACTCTGTATCGCTGTTCTGAAATATCCAGGGAAGCAGACATTGTAAAAACTCGGTTGCATAGCCACAACGCCGCTGAGACTCGGCAACTGTGATTTGAAGTTCAGGTGTTCCCGTACTCCAACTTGTCAAGCCAACGCAGGCAACCAGGTCACCAGCTCGATTCCATGCTCCATACCTTTTCATGTCACTCTCATCTCGCAAGGAGGCCAGCATACGGACAAAATCAAGCACAGCATTCGTGTTCTGCAAGGCGTCCTGTACAACATCTTCCGGCAGTGCATTCAAATAGCTTGTCATTTCATCGCCATCGCTGTCCAATGCCAAGAACTGCTGGATATCAGCCTGGCTTATCTCATGGATGATTAGCCTATCAGTTTCCAGCACCAAACCACCCCCTACTTCTCTAAATTATACAGTATGGAATGAAACTTGCCAATATCATTTTCTCCGCTATTCCAATATGGCCTGTAAAAGTCAATTAGGCAGCATAGTCACACCGCTGATTTTCCGGGCCAATTTTCATTATCACACACGGAGGTCTTGATACAATTTTTCGGGCAAAATGCAAAGTCACATCCGCCCCGATGAGGTGGCAGCGCCCCCAAGCTATGCTCTCCTGCGGCAAAGGCGCTGTTCCTGTTCAACTTATCATAGATTTGATTTACTAAAAAAAGCAGTTAAAATTAGCCGATTTTATCAAAATTACGCCTGTTGCACCCCCTTTATAAATTTGAACCCCCTTGCACCCTGGCACGGAGGAAAAATTGAATTGTATCGGTGATTGGGTCATAACGCA
>CAJULJ010000064.1 GCA_910587395.1 uncultured Oscillospiraceae bacterium
GGCCCCCTCCAGGCAGCGGTTGATTGCGTCAAAAAACAGCTTGCTGATGCCTTTGTCCTCCAGCAAGTGCCGGAAGTGCAGCAGGGTTGTGGCATCCGGGACATCCTGCTCGAAAAAGTTGATCCCCATGAATTTGCGCATGGCATAACTGTCGTATGTGGCGTCTTCCACGCCTTCATCGGACAGGCTGAACCAAAGAGCTTTTTCCAACCTGCATCCGTGAAGTAATGAGTAAGTCGCTTCAAAACATTTTGGTTGGTGAGAACCAGAATAAAAAGGCGCCCGAAGGTCAATTTGCACCTTCGGGCGCTTTGAAATACGAAAGCTGAGACCACTGTTGACGGGTCAGAGACCCTACAGAGAATAAAGAGGGATGACGGGCTTATTTCACATACCTTTTTAATTTCTGAGAGACAGCCTGAATATCAATTGGTTTTGCCAAATGATCGTTCATTCCGCACGCCAAACACTTTTGAATATCTTCCGAAAACGCATCGGCAGTCATGGCGATAATGGGGATATCCGCGTCCCCGCGTTCCAGGCCCCGGATGGCCTTGGTCGCTTCATAGCCGTCCATCACGGGCATCCGTACGTCCATAAGAATCGCATCGTAATATCCAACAGGGGATTTCTCAAATTTCGCAGCGCAGATCTGCCCGTTTTCGACCCGATCCAGTTCCATTCCCAGGACAGAAAGCAGCTCCTTGGCAACCTCCCAGTTGAGCTCGTTGTCCTCCGCCAATAGAATGCGCTTTCCCCGGAGCGTCCGGTCGGCCGCTGTTTGCGCCTCGGCGTTTTTTTCGTCGGCGGTGCCGGCAAACACCTTCAAAGCATCAACCAGAGTAGACCGAAACAGTGGCCTGGAAATAAATCCGGAAATCCCCGCGTCTCTGGCTTCCACTTCCATCCCGCTCCAGTCACAGGCAGAGAGCAGCAGCATCAAGCCGTCTCCCCCGCAGCGCAGGCGGATTTGCCGCGCGGCTTCAATCCCGTTCATGTCCAGCAGCTTCCCGCCCAGAAGAACCATTTGATAGCCGTCGTTCCGGCGGCAGCGCTCAGCAATCAGCTCTATCGCCTGTTTAGCGCTCAGACACCATTCGGAGCGCATCCCAATTGATTGCAAAGAACGGACCGTATTGACGCACAACCGCTCATCCTCATCAGCCACCAGTATATTCCAGCCGGGAAGCGCCGTATCCGTCTCCTGTTCCGCCGCCTTTGCCAAGTCAAGAACAACGTGGAACTCGCTGCCCCTGCCCTGTTCGCTGCGGACGGAGATGGAGCCGCCCATCGCGTCTACAATACACTTGGTGATCGCCATTCCAAGCCCGGAACCCTCTATTTTTTGTACGCGGGTGCTGTCCTCCCTGCTGAAGGATTCAAAAATCTGCTTTTGGTACTCCTTCGACATACCAATACCCGTATCGCTCACCAGGAAATGGGTGCGGACACAGGAAGCATCTTCCGGCAGCGCTTTCTGATACAGGGACACCTGAACAGCCCCGCCCTCCGGCGTAAACTTGACGGCGTTTCCCAGCAGGTTAATCAGCACCTGGTTCAGCCGCACGCTGTCGCAGCACACGGTTTCCGAAAGAATTTCGTAAGCGGCCGCGTTAAACCGCTGGTTTTTCGCCTTAACCTGCGGCTGTATGATATTGACGATGCTGTCCATCGACTCCCTCAGCGACATTGGCTCGACATTCAGCGTCATCTTGCCGCTTTCAATCTTCGATATATCCAGCACGTCGTTAATAAGACCCAGCAAGTGCTTGCTGGACAGCGCGATTTTCCGCAGATATTCCTTCACCTGGTCCGGATTGTGCGTATTGGCCGCAGCCAAGGAGGTCATGCCGATTATGGCGTTCATGGGCGTGCGTATGTCGTGGCTCATGCTGGAGAGAAATTCCTGCTTTGCCGCGTTGGCGTGCTCCGCCTCTTTCCGCGCTTTTTCCGCAGCGTTCCGCGCCGCGTCCATTTCCGCATTCACGCGCTTTAATTCAGATACCTGCTTCCGGAATACTCCTAAATACTGAAAGAAGATACAAAGAAGCATGGCGATCACCGCGATGGAAGAGGCGTAAACTATGACAAGCCAGTGACTGCCCATATCAGAAATTGCGTGGTCCAGCCCGTCGAACGGAAGGACCGTCACCAGATACCATTCGCAGTAGGGCAGGCTGGTGCAGTACAGGTGCCGGCGCGATTCGCCGTTTTCCAAAATAACGGAGTACTCTTTGCCGGCGTTCATGGCGGCCGTCAGCTGTTGAATATAGAAATCGGCCTCTCCGCTTTGGCCGTCAAGGATTTTGTACAGCCGGTCAAAATAGCTTTCGTTTTTCCCGCCCTGATCCCCTACAACGTAACTGCCGTCCTTTCGTATCACAAAGGAGTACATCAGCGAGCTGTCCGACTCCAGGAACAGGACCTCGCCCATATATTTGGAAGAAAGCCCCACCACCATGGCAAGGCTGGCGCTTCCGCCGGACATGGGATATTCGCAGGGAACGCCAAACAAAATTACCCCGTTCCCACCGCTGTCCGCCGCAGAGGCGGCTTTGCGCTCCCCGTTTTTCAAGCTTTCCAGGAAAGGTTCCGGGTGATTGAGTTCCACAGGGTCCCCGAAAATCATTTCAATTTCTCCGTCAGGAGAATACAGGGCGGCGCAGAAAAAATGCCGGGCTTTTGCACCGTATTCGATCTCCTCCTTTGAGCCGTAACCGGCGCTCCCTTCGCCCTGCGCAATATGCGCTATGGACTCCGCCATGGTCAGGCGAAGGTCGATGATCGTTTCAAAATGCAGCGACACCTGCTCGTTCATTCCGGACATATAAGCGGCGCCGATCTGCTCAATCGTGCGTTCGCTCATACGGTTAAGGGACAATCCAAGGAAGGAAAACACGAACAAATTCAAGCAGATGACCGCCGCAATGCTAACTTTTAAAGAACGGGGCAAAACCACGCTTTTCATACGTTTCCTTCTCCTCACGTTTCAACCTTGTTTGAAAAATACCGGCCGCTTTACGCTCCCGCCGTCACCGCAGGCTGCTCATAAGCCGGAACATCTTGCGGATGTCAACCGGCTTTGCCAGATGTCCGTTCATTCCGGCGTCCTTTGCCAGCGCCACGTCCTCTTCAAAGGCGTTGGCCGACAGCGCAATTATGGGCACAGTCTTCGCGTCCGCCCGGTCCAGGCCGCGGATTACCCGGGCCGCCTCATATCCGCTCATGACCGGCATCATCAAATCCATCAGTACGCAGTCAAATGTTCCCGGGGCAGAGGACATGAACACGTCTACAGCGGCTTTTCCGTTCACGGCGGTCACCACCTCCGCATCCGCATCCCGAAGAATGAACTCCACAATTTCCCGGTTAATCTCGTTGTCCTCTACCAA
Source organism: uncultured Oscillospiraceae bacterium (assembly GCA_910587395.1). Taxonomy (GTDB): domain Bacteria; phylum Bacillota; class Clostridia; order Oscillospirales; family Oscillospiraceae; genus Enterenecus. The sequence continues at coordinate 3,393 of CAJULJ010000064.1, forward strand.
CAAGACGCGCATCCCGGCAATATCGCCCTGCCCGTCCTGCTCTTCCTCCCCGGCCCGCCCCGCTTCGTCGATGCGGATGGGCAGGGTGATCTGGACGACGCTCCCCTTGCCGGGGAAACTGTCTACCTCAACGGTTCCCCGCATTTGGTCCACCAGCTTCTTCACGATGGACATACCGAGGCCAACGCCGTTATAGTGGGTCCTCGCATCCGGATGCTCCTGGGTGAAGGGTTCAAAAATGTGCGGCTTAAAGTCCTCTCCAATGCCGATTCCGGTATCTTCGATTACAAAACGGTAGCTTGCGCTGCCGTTCCGGAAACCGGTTTCCTCTACCCGGACGGACACGGAGCCGTGGGGCCGGTTATACTTGAGGGCGTTGTCAATGACGTTCATCAGAATTTGCTTCAAATGCAGCGGATTTCCAATCAGCCTGCTGTGGCGCAGGCTGACCTCCTCCAGCGCCAGATGGATTTCCGCCTCCTCTGCCTGATGGGACAGGATGATAATGCAGTTTTCCAGTGCGGCATGAAGGTCAAACGGCTCCTCCACCTCCGCCGCCGGCCGGCCGCTCTCCAGCTTGCTGACCTGCAGAACATCGTTTACCAGGGACAGCAGATGCTCCGTCGACACGCGGATTTTCTTTTGGCACGCTTGCTGCCGCTCCGGATCGTCCGGGCTTTTTTCCAGAATGGTCAGAAGTCCTAAAATTCCATTGATCGGCGTACGGAGATCGTGGGACATATGGGAGAGAAATTCGCTCTTTGCCGAATTCGCCCGTCTTACCCGCTCCAGCAGCTCCATAATGGACTGCTCCTGTTTCTTCCGCGTCACCATGGTCTCCGTGATGTCCTGATGGTAGCCGTGCAGGCAGGCACCCGGTTTTTTAAACGTTTTGTCCGGCACGCCGCCGCAGCGAACATAAATTTTCCCCAGCTCCGGATGCCTCCAGGGGTAGATCACCTCGGCCCGTCCGGTTTCCAAAATTTGCAGCACCGCGTCCTGAACCATGTCCACATAGTCCGGCTCAATATTTTCAAACCAGCGCCGGTAGCACTCCTCCGGGCCAATCTCATCCGGCGCGCCCAGGAGAATCCGCATCGTGCGGTCCGCGTACATCCTTGGCTGGCAGCCCTCTTCCAGCTCAATGGTCCAGATGCCGGTTCTGGCGCCCGCCAGAATGTCCTCCAGGCTCTGCCGCGCCTCCAGCTTGTATTTCTCCTCCTGCTCCACCACGGCATTGATGTCCCGCTGGGCAAAAATCGCGCAGTTCTCCTCTGCCGTCTTCTCTGTGGCGGAAAAATGAAGCTCCAGGTGCTTCAGTCCGAAGGAGCTGCCGTTCACCTGGTACCGGACGGAGAACTTTTTCTTTGTCCTGAGCTGAGCAAGCACATAGTCCTTTTTTGTCACGTCGCGGAGCCGCTCCTGGTCCCGAGGAACCACATATTGGAAAATATACCGCTCCACCGCTGCCTGGTAGCCGTCCTTAAACTGGGCGGCCCAGTCGATCCCCGTCTGTTCACAGCTCCGGTAGACCTCGCATTCGCCGGTATCGAAGTTCACCTGATAGATGCCCAGATAGTCCACGCTGAGGGCATGAAGAACGTTATAGCTCCGCTTTTGCAGTTCCCGGAACAGATTCCGCCGCTTCAGGGAGGATACGATAAAATACGCTGCGGTCTGGAGCATATTCGACGCGTATTCCAGCGACCGTACAGGGGGATTGTCCACACCGTAAAAGCCAATGATCTTTTTGCCGTCATAAAGGGGGACCACCACAAGGGAGTGAATGTTCTGCCGCTTCAAGTTTTCATACTGAAGCGGCTCCGTTTCCCGTATATCCTCCAGGCGCTCGATCACGATATGCTTGCCGACCCGGAACTTCCGGTACCAGCTTGCACATACCTCCGGGGGAACATTTTGGAGATATTCCTTTTCCGGCTCCACCCCGCCGGCCGCCCACTCATAGGTGTTGTCGTCGCCGCCGGACTCGTTCTGCTCAAATATGTAGGTCCGTTCCCCATTTAACGCTTTTCCCAAGTGCTCCAGCAGCACCTCCAGGGACCGGTCGGGAGTTTCCTCCAGCAGGGCGGCGCGAAGGCCCTCGTTGATAACGGCCTCCAGATTCTGAACGCTCCGCATGCCGCTGTGCCGCTCCCGTTCTTCGATCAGTGGAGCTTCGTCTCCGGCCCGTTTTAAAAGTCCCCCTGAATAGTCCATAAGCCCGCCCTCCATATAGACCGCTTTCCGGCCATAGCCGCCGCAGCGCTTTCCGGCATGGGGAGACAGCTCCTCACCGGAAAGCGCCGTTTTGGTGTCATTCCAATTTGTTTCCGTGGTTTTGCCGCAGAAAATTAGAAAGTCGGTGTCATGATATCATATGTCCCTACTTTCGTCAATACAAAAGTGCGCCAAACTGGTGTTGACTGGTGTTGGCCAATAAGGGATATGACAGTGGTAAATTTGTCCGCTGGGGGGAAGAGCGCGGCGGGATCGTGATCATTCTAAGCCGTATTACCGCGAAATATCCCAGACATACAGACTGGTATACATACAAAGAGCGCCATCTTGTGGAAAACCTATTTCTTAAGCTCAAAAACAACCGTCGTATTGCCACCAGATATGAGAAGAAGGCTCTTTATTTTCATGCCGGTGCTTGCCTTGCCTGTATCCTTGTTTGGTTACTTTGATGGTTTTAAAACAGACTCTAGGTAAACAAAGTCGAGAAAAGAAACATCCAGCTTGTCATACCTTGTGGCGATCCTGCGAAACCATTTGAGCCTTTGGAAGAAGCACTCAACCAAATGGTGCTCTTTATACAGCCACCAATCTACCGGCCACGGATCAGAAACATTGCTCTGCACGGGATCCTATAGCAGGCACCTTGTTCCGAAATATAAGCTCGAATCGTCTTTGTCCCATAAGCACGGTCTGCTCATATATTGCCGCCGCCGATTTCGACCGTTTCCAGCAATTTAACAGCATGGACGGAATCATGATCATTCCCCGCAGGCAACATGAATTCAACTGGGCTTCCCAGGCCATCCACAATGGCATGCAGTTTTTTATTCAACCCGCCTCTAGTTCGTCCAATTGACTTATCCGCCGTTTTCCCCCTCCATTGGCGCTTTCGTGAACCTTGATGCAGGTAGAGTTCAAACTCAGGTTTTCCATATCCGCATCTGTAGACAATGCACGAAACACAGCTTCCAATGTGTCTTGTCCCGCCATTTGGCAAATCGGGCGTACAATGTTTGTTTTTCGTACAGGGCCTATGCATTGCAGAGAAGCCCACCGTCGCGGCGTTAAGAATAGGAAAGTGATGGGTATAGCTGGTCCCTGGAGCCATAGTCATCGCCTCCTGCATAAGGGAAAAGAAATCAAATATACATTCCCTCAATTTATGAACATGCGACAAGGACAAAAATTTCAGACAGGCAAGCTCTGTCTGAAATTTGACGTGAAAATTGTCTGCTCAGTTTTTTGTGGCTTTTGTTCCTTTGCCGCAAAAATGCAGACACTTTTGCGGGCAGGCATCCACACATTTCCCGCATCGGATACACTCTGCAGAATGTGAGATTTCATGCAGGGAGAGCGCTGCCGGACAGGCCTTTTCACAGGCATGGCAGGAAACACATTGCTTCGCGTCCCAGTGAATCTGTACGAGGCTGAACTGATTAAACCAGCCATAAATTGCCCCCAGCGGGCACAGGTATTGACAGAAGGGCCGGTAAACTTTCAGGGACAACGCCGTAAGGAACAGCAGCACCCCCAGTTTCCAAAAAAATAGGCCGCCGGCTTGGCTTCGCAAAGCTTCATTTGTGCCGATCAGGGGAAGTGCACCGAACAGGGTTCCGGATGGGCACAGATATTTGCAAAAGGCCGGGACTTTCGCAAATCCTCCGAACAAAAGCATGGAGCCGACGCACACCCAAAGAATCAACACGGCATATTTTCCATATTTAAGAATGTGATGAAAAGGCAGGCGCTTTTTCTTTTTAAACAGAGGTATCTTATGCAAAAGGTCCTGCACCAGCCCAAAAGGGCACAGCCATCCGCAGACAAAGCGTCCCAGCAAACTTCCAAACAGGAAGAAAAAGCCCAGCGCGGCAAACGGAATCTGAAAACCGCGTTGATTCAGCAGGGCCTGGAGCGCCCCAATGGGGCACGCGGCGACAGCCCCTGGACAGGAATAGCAGTTCAAGCCAGGGACGCAGACGTATTTTAAACTGCCGCGATAGATTTTCCCGTTTAGAAAGCCATACATATATCCGTTTGTCACAATGGTAAACAGCAGCTGTACCGCCAGCCGAAGTCGTCTCATGGCGTCACCCGATCCCGATGCACTCAAGGCAGATCATCACAGCCTTCTGCCATATTACAGCAAGCTGCCCTTGAAAAGCGCCGACGCCCAAAAAGAGAACTCCGGTCAGAACGCCCAATATCCAGGCGTGGCGCTTATTCCTCTGCCAGAAGCCCATTGATAATCTCCTCCCACACGGATTTTTCCTTTGCCCCGATTACCCGGCCCAAAACCACTCCGTTTTCATCGATGAAGAAGGTGGTCGGTACGCCGGACATGTCCGTCAGAAGCGCGTAATAGATCGACTCGTTCAAAAGCAGGTGGGGATAATTCGCGCCTGTCTGCTGAACTAAGCTTTCCGCCTGGGTCTGGTCGGTTCCCTCTATCACGTCGCTGACGATGCCGATGATCTGGAATTCCTCGGCGTCATATTCTGCCGCCAGCTCGCCAAGCTCCGGCATCTCTTGTAAACAGGGATTGCAGTAGGTGGCCCACACATTGACCATCGTGAGCTTTGACTGGGAAAATATTTCAGACGAAACGGAGGTTCCCTCCAGGTCCGTCCCTTCAAACGTGACCGGTGGGGCGGACGGCTTGGCAGGCGCTTCGCTGACCGATTCCGGTTCAGGGCTGTTTTCCGGTGCTTCGCCTGTGCCGTTCTGCGTACAGCCGCTTAACAACAGCGCTGACAGCACCAATAGCCCAAAAATCAGTTTATAAAGCTTGCTCATATGCGAATTCTCCCTTTGGTTACAGTTTTTCTGCTGTGGTGCGACGGTCCACATGCTTAGCCCCACAAGAGAACATTTGTCAAAGGGAATTTCACCAAAAGGTAAAATCCCCCAATAAACTGGAAGCTGTTAATTGGACAACCCAAGCTCGACCCACTTTTGCAAGGCTGATTTGCTTATGATGTACGTATCGCCAATTTTATATATGGCAGAATCCATGGCGTCAGAATCAATCGGCTGGTCAGCCTCATCTGAACTGATTCCCAAATATCCGGCTACTTCATAGCGGGACAGGTAATCTCCAAACCGAGCTTGCCCACTTTGCGTATTGACGTTCAAACTGGATGGAATCTTTGTTGTGTCAGGTAAATGGAAGGCAATGATACAACCGGCGGCTATAATTGCCACGGCAATCATACAGTCTCCCAGGAATTTAAGCAATCCATCGTTTTTCATAGCGGTACATCCCCCGAACTCAATTTGCTGGTTTATTACAAGCAAAGTATAGCACCGATATGGGCAGTATTCAACCCTTATTTATGGGCGCTGATAGCAGCAAGCCACTGGTATATACATGGCGCAGCTCTGCCCAATGCACAAGCCGCCGGCGGCGTCTGCCGATCTGTTCCCGGTATTACATCCGGCTTGAACCCTCTCCGCCGGACAGGGACGGAGGGGGTTCGTCAGCCTTTTATGCTGTTGTCGAATTAAATCTCGTTGGCGGCGTGGTAACCGCTCCGAACGGCCTCAGCAATGCTGGCAGTGCGCTCGCCGGAGCAGTCGCCCACGAACTTTACCGGCACCTGGATGCTTTCCGTGGAGAAGGGTGCCTTCTTGGAGCCCACGGCCATAACCACCCAGTCGCAGGGGATGGAGACGGGTTCCTTTGTCTCGGTGTTCACCGCCTCCACGCCATGGGAGGTGATGGCAGTGACCTGAGTTTTGACGAACTGCCCCACACTGTGGTCGGCAAAGTCCTTGAGGATGATGGGCAGGATGGTGGAGGACTCCCCGGCAGCGATCAGGTCCAGTATCTCCACCACGGCCACCTGGCAGCCGCGCTCCAACAGGAATTCCGCCGTCTCGGTGCCTACCAGCCCGCCGCCGATGACGGCGCATTTGCCGGATACCTGAGCCTTACCGGCCAGCACGTCCCAGGCGGAGACCACATTGCTCCCGTCCGCCCCCGGCACGGGCAGGGTGATGTTCTGAGCGCCCACCGCGGCGATGACGGCGTCTGCGGCGTTCATCTCGTCCACACCGCAGGTCTGGCCCAGCTTGACCTCCACGCCCAGGGAGGGCAGAATCTTCTCGTAATACTCCACAGACCGCAGAATCTCGGACTTCCTGGGAGGAGCTGCGGCCAGCAAAATCTGTCCGCCCATTTGACCAGCGGTGTCGTACACAGTCACAGAATAGCCCCGTTTCGCGGCCACCCGGGCGGCCTCCAGCCCGGCGATGCCCGCGCCGATGACAACCACCTTCTTGTTCCCCTCGCCGGGACGGATGGAGATGGTGGCCTCGTCGCCGTTCTCCGCGTTGAGGATGCAGGAGATATATTTGCGGTTCTGGATGGCGTCCACACAGCCTTTGTTGCAGTTCAGGCAAGTGCGGATGGGCTCGTCCCGCTCCACTTTCAGGGCGATGTCCGGGTCGGTGAGCAGGGAGCGGCCATAGCCGATCACGTCCGCCTGCCTGGTGCTGAGAATTTCCTCGCCCGCTTCCACGGTGACCACCCGGCCCACGGTGACTACAGGGATGGACACCAGCTTCTTGATCTCCGCCGCGACGGGCAGGGTCCAGTTGTAGGGCACCGTACCCATGGGCGGGATGGTGTCGCCCATGTTGCCGGTATGGTTGGCCTGGGCGGCCTGGATCATGTCCACCCCAGCCTTTTCCAGCAGGACGGCGAATTTTTTTGCCTCCTCGGGCAGCAACCCGCCCTTGCCCCGCAGGGTACCGTCGGCGTTGACGGTGATGATGGGCAGCTTGTACTCCAAAATCAGGCCGGGAGCGGCCTCCTTGAGCGCCGCCGCAACTTCCAGGGCGTAACGCACCCGGTTTTCAAAGGACCCGCCGTACTCGTCCTGCCGGTGGTTGATGAGCTCGGAGCACAGCGAGCCCACCAGCCGGTCGCCGTGGATCTCGATGGCGTCCACCCCGGCCTGGGCCGCCCGGCGGGCGCAGTCCGCCATGGCCTTTTTGATGTCGTTGAGCTGCTCCACCGTGGCCTCGGTGACGAAGTTCTTCATGTCGTGGCGCAGCTTGGCGTAGGCCTCCGTGCGCAGCTTTTTCGACTCCGCCATCTTGGCCTGGAAGGTCTCCATATCCCCGGCCTCTTTTGCGGCTTGGGCGGCCTTGCCCGCCATCATGGAGCCCACGATCATCCGCCCCACACCGGGCACGTCGTATTCCGGGTGGAAAATTTGCAGCGCCAGCTTACAGTCGTAAGCGTGGACCGCGTCGGCCAGCTTCTGGAAGGTGGGGATCTGGCTGTCGTCGCACAGCTTGGGGGTGGGGGAGGCGGTGTTCACCGGGGCCACATCTCCGATGGCGATATAGCCCACGCCGCCCTTGGCCAGCCGCTCGTAAAAGTGGAAGCTGCGGGGGCCGATGGAGCCGTCCCGCTTCTCGTAGCCAGTGGTAAGGGGAGGGAACATGATACGGTTTTTCAGTGTGTGGCCGCCCACCTTCAGCGGCTGGAGCAGGGGGGAATTTTTACCCATTGATCTCATCCTTTCTTATGTGGAACGTGAGGTCCGTTAGAGCTCCTTGGCAGTCTCAAAGCCCTGGGTGACGGCGTCCTTGATATTGCCCGGCTTCTGGGCGTCGCCAATCATGTGATAGGTCATGCCGCATTTTTTCAGCAGCTCCTCCAGGGCGGGATCGGTGCGGTAGCCCACCGCCAGCACCAGGGCGTCCGCGCCGGAAATGGTGTGCTCCTGCCCGTCCTTGGTGTAGACGATGGCATCTGTGTCCACCCGTTCCACCTTCGCGCCGCACATCAACTTGATGCCCTTTTTCAGCATCCGCTGGACCAGCAGGCTCCTGCCCGGGCCGGACTCGGTGAGCATCACGCCGGAGGCCATCTCCAGCACAGTGATCTCCCGGTTGCGGGGGAACAGGTCGTTGATGAGGGGCGCCAGGTAGTCCGCCGTCTCGCAGCCCACCGCGCCGCCGCCCAGCACCACAACCTTTTGTCCGGGAAAGGCGCGACCAGCCAGCACGTCGTCCGCCGTCATCCACTGCTTGAAGCCGGTGAACGCCTCCGGCACCACAGGAACCGCCCCGGCGCAGGCAATGACCTCGTATCCGGCGAACTCGCCCCGGAGCAGCTCCTCTGTCACCGGGCAGCTCAGGCGAATTTCCACCCCGGCCTGGTCCAGCTTCCGGGCCATGTATTTGGTCACCTTCGTCAGGTCCTGCTTGGCGATGGGCACCGCCGCGATACGCAGCTGTCCGCCCAATTCCTCATCCTTTTCGCACAGCACCACATGATGGCCCCGCTTTGCCGCCACAAACGCGGCCTCCATCCCGGCGGGGCCGCCGCCGATGACCAGCACGTTTTTCCTGGCCTCCGCAGGGGTGAGCGTGTCCTCATTGTCCGGCTCCAGGGACGGATTCACCGTGCAGGATACCCGCTTGCCGAACATAATGCCGTTGAGGCAGCGCAGACAGCCGATGCAGGGACGGATATCCGCTTCCCGGCCCTCCGCGGCCTTGGTGACAAAGTCCGGGTCGCACAGGTTGGCCCGGCCCATCATGCAGCTGTCCGTTTTGCCGTTGGCAATGAGCTCCTCCGCCAGCCAGGGTTCGGTGATCCGGCCCACGGTGGAGACCGGAATAGATACATGTTTTTTGATTTCCTCAGCCAGCCGCATATGGGAGCCCATGGGCGTGCCCGGGGCCGGGATGGAGCTGCCCCGCATGACGGTGGTGCCGCCGGAGACGTGGAGGAAATCCACCCCGGCCTTTTCCAGCTGCTTGGCCACGTAAACCGCGTCGTTGAGATTCTGCCCGCCGTCGGTGTACTCGTCGCCGGACAGGCGCACGTCGATGATGAAATCCTCTCCGCACATCTCCCGGACCTTGGCGACGACCTCCAGAGTGAGGCGCAGGCGGCCGTTGATATCGCCGCCGTATTCGTCGGTGCGCTTGTTATACAGCGGGGACAGGAAGCCGCCCAGCAGACCGTGGGCATGGGCCGCGTGGATCTCCACGCCGTCCCCTCCGGCGGTCTGCACCCGCTTGGCCGCCTGGCCGAACTGGCGGATGATGATTTGCAGCTCCTCGCGGGTCACCGCCCTGGGGGCCTCCTTGGCGTAGTAGGGTCCCACGTTGGAGGGCGCGATGAGCCGGGGCGTGCCGGGGATGGGGAAGGCCATATAGGCCGGGTGAAACAGCTGGGGCAGGATTTTCGTTCCGTACTGGTGGACGGCGGCGGTGAGCTTCTGCCAGCCGGGGATAAAGGAGTCGTCGTGGATGGACATATCGCCGGGCAGATAGATATACGTGGGCTCCACGGTGGTCACTTCGGTGATGATGAGCCCCACGCCGCCCTTGGCACGGGCGGCATAGTGGGCCACCAGCGCGTCGGTGACATAGCCCTTGTCCGCAAGATTGGTGGACAGCGGCGGCATGAACACCCGGTTTTTCACCGTGGTCTTGCCGATCTGGATGGAGGAGAGCAGGTGCGGGTATGGCATATCGGTCAACTCCTTTTCATAAAAAATTCTCTGAGTGCCAAGGCATCCGATTTCCTGACAATTTCAGGATAGCAGAATCAAATCGCAATTGAAATTGCAAAACCGGCAAAGAGGATTGCAATTCCGGTAAACTGTGCTACAATTACGATAAAAGCAAAGGGCAGAGGGAGGGGCATATTTATGAAATTGGACGACTTCAATCGCCTGCCGGGGGTTGCGGGCCATGACTCTCCGGCTCAAAAGCGGGAGCGCCTGCGCCAGGAGCTGGAGGGCCGGGGCTTCAACTGGAGCGATATGTATCATGAGCTGGAGATGTCCCACCGCTATGTGGACGCTTACCGGCATGAGAGCATGGAAGGCGGCCATGTGCCCCTCCATAGCCACAGCTTTTATGAACTGATGTACTGCCGCAACAGCTGCGGCATTGAATACCTGCTAGGTCCTGACCGCTACCGGCTCCACCGGGGGGATTTGGTGTTCGCGCCACCCGGAGTCAATCACCGGCCCCTGCTGGCGAGTCAGCTTGTGGAGCCTTGCCGTCGGGATGTGATCTGGATGAGCCGGGAATTTGTGGCCCGGCTGGCGCAGGCGTTTCCGTTTCCAGCCGCCATCAACTGGGAGCAGCCTTTTTTGCTCCGCACTGCGGGCACGCCTTGGGAGGCGCTGGTCGAGCACATCCGCACAAGTGTGGAAGAGGTGCTCCGCCGCAGTCCGGGATGGGAGGCAATCGTGGCGGGAAACACCATGGTGCTGCTGACGCTGCTGGCCCGGGCGCTGTCCGGACAGGAGGCCGCGCCGCTGGCTCAGGCGGAGAAGCCGGAGCTGCTGGAGCGGGTGTTTGCCTATATCGAAGCCCATCTGGGGGAGCAGATCACGCTGGCCGACACCGCAAAACACTTTTGGGTCAGCGAGAGTAAGATCAGCCAGGCCTTCCGGCAGAAACTGGGCATCAGTTTTTACCGCTGCGTTACCCAGCGACGGCTCATTGCGGCAAAATCGCTGATTATCCAGGGAGTGGCTTTGAACGAGGTGAACGAGCGGGTGGGTTTTGCGGATTATTCCACCTTTTTCCGAGCGTTCAAGCGGGAGTATGGGATTGCGCCCAGTCAGTTCCGGGAGTTGCAGGCTGGTCGTGAAATCGGGGGTTCAGTGGATGATTGAGCGGGCTGGAATTATAATAGCCATTTACCGATGCGCACGTCGGGCTACTATGCTTACTGGTTGACTGAAAGATCAAAGATCCGTCTTCAAACTATGTAAGGCCGCAAAATACCGGGTGAATCTGTCACCCGGTATTTTGCGGCCTTATTCTGTATGGATGCTTTTGGGGTGTGTTTGTCTCAGCGGCCCGGATCGATTTCCAGCCAGCGTTGCTCCTGGGCGGATTGCGCGATGGCCTCGCAGACGGCCATTTCCCGCTGCCCGTCCTGTGTCAGCGCCAGTGATAAAATGAAAGAAAACGCCGAGGAAAAAATGTAGTTTT
>CAJULJ010000065.1 GCA_910587395.1 uncultured Oscillospiraceae bacterium
ATTTTCGCACTTACTTACGACTTGTGCAATATTTATTTTTCAAACAAGCCTTAGTTTCAGCACTGCGGCCCATACAAGTTATGTAGTTCGGCAGGATACAGGCGCATTAGCCGGGAGCAGCGGCACAGCCCAACCCTCCACGGTACGGTCCAGCGTTGGGGCGGTTTCCAAAACCCAAGTCAGATAGTGGAAGAGATCCAGTCCCGTTTCCTTGGCCGTCTCGATCAGGCTGTAGATCACCGCGCTGGCCTGGGCGCCCAGCGGGGTATTGGCAAAGAGGAAATTCTTGCGGCCAATTACGAAGGGCTTGATGCTGTGCTCGGCCCGGTTGTTGCTCAGCTCCAGCCGCCCGTCCTCCAGATAGCGACTCAGATAAGGCCATTGCTCCTTGAGATAGCGCAGCGCCTTGCCCAAAACGGACTTGGGTGCGGCTGAAACGGAATCCGCCCATACCAAAAGCGCGTCTAAAATCGGCTTTTCCTCTTTCAGACGCTGTTTCGTCCGTTCTTCTGGAGAGAGGTCTTTGAATTGCTTCTCCCAGGCGAACAGCTTATTGCAGTAGTCCAGCCCGGTGAGCGCCGCCGTGCCCTCCCGCTTGTCGGTTGGCAGGGCATTGAGCGCTTCGGCGAACTTCCTCCGGGTATGGGCCCAGCAGCCAACCACCCGGATGTTCTCCGGCAGCTTGTGATAGCCCTGGTAGCCATCCGCGTGGAGATACCCGGAAAAACCCTCCAGGAACTTTTCCGCGTGCTCTACCCTCCGGCTAGGCTGGTACTCGTAGCGCACAATGGGCGGCCCGCCGTCCCGGCCCATCCGGTACAGCCACATATAGCTCTTGGTTTGGGCCTTTTTCCCAGGCTCATGGAGCACCTGAAGGGTGGTCTCATCAGCGTGGAGCACCTCGCGCTTCATCAACTGCCGGTGCAGCTCCTCGTACACCGGCAGCAAATGATCCTCCGCTGCCCGCAGCACCCAGTTGGACATGGTCTGCCGGGACAGCTTCAGTCCCTGCCGGTACAACGGGCTGGCCATCACAAATTTTTGTGTTATGATATGGGCGATGGCCTCCGCCGAGGCGAAACTGCTGGAGATTACGGACGGCTCCTTCGGCGCTTTCATGATGGGCGTTGAGATATCATTTTTTTCGCAGTTTTCGCAGGCGTAGGTGTAGTATACGTCGCGGCGCAAAATGGCTTTAGCAGGGATCAGCTTCAATGTCTCACGCACCTCTGTCCCGATCTCCTGCATCACCTCTCCGCACTGCGGCACACCCGATCCTCCTCCGAAAGCTGGTGCTCCACAACCTCCACCGGGATGTTGTCTGGCACTACGTCCTTCACGCTGCCAGACTGCTTCCGGGTGTGGGCGGCCACCTGGGTGGCCTTTTGCGGCCCCGGCGGGGCAGCATATTCCTCCGCCTCGTTGAACAGAAAGCTGAGCTGTCCATCCAGCTGCTCCTTGCTCTGCTCGCTGGACGTGCCAAGCTGTCTCTTCTTCAACAGGCGCAGCTGTTCCATCAGCCACTCCACTTTCTGGCTCAGCTCGGCATTCTCGTCCTTCAAAGCCTTGTTTTCCGCCCGCAGAGATTCTATCATTTCAGTGCGGATTGTTCCATAATTTTTCTCTTCCATAGTCTTAATTATATCACAAAAACGCAGAAAAAGCCAGCATTTATTCCATCAAACGCTGTTCAGCCCAGACACCGTCCTGTGCGCCTTTGGCTGCTCCACGCTCAACCCCTCCATCAGCCACCGGTACTGCTGCGCCGTGAGCCGCCGCGCTTCCTCGCCGTTCCTCGGCCACTGGAAGCTTCCGCTCTCCAGCCGCTTATACAGCAGCACAAACCCGTCCCCCTCCCAGTACAGCCCCTTGAGCCGATCCTTTCGCTGCTCGCAGAACAGGAACAGCGCGTTCTGGAATGGATCCAACTGGAACCGTGTCTGTACCATCCCTGCCAGACCATCGATCCCACGCCGCAGATCCGTATATCCGCAGGCCAGATATATCGGGCAGCTGTATTTGAAATCGCTCAGCATGACTTCAGGGTCTGAATAATTGCCCGGATCGTTTCTGTGTCTGCTCCGGCGTGGATGTCTACCCGCAGTTCTCCACATTGGACACTTGCTACCGTTTCCGCTGCTGCGGCCGCCTTACAGAGACCTCCGCGAAGCACACCTCCTTCTCTGATACCGCTGCCTGGAACACCTTCCTCCGCCAGCCATAGTACGTGGATACCGGGATCCCTTGCTCCCCGCACCATTCGCTTCCCCGCTGCCCGCTCTTCCGGCACGCTTCCACTCGCCGGCTCCACTCCGCCAGATGGCTGTGATGATTTACACTTTGCAGTCTGCGCTCCATCCTCTTTCCCCTCCCAAAAAATCTATCCCATTACAAGCAGTGCCATGTACTATTCGAGAGTACATGGCACTTTATTGGCCTCTATTGTATTTTCTCGCATCCCGCATTCTTGTGCAAGACACCAGGAGATTTGACGCTTACTACAAAACTTCTTCTACAGTGTCCAAAACATATTGCCGCCCACGTTATATATAATGAACAGGAAAATAAAGGGGGGCGATAATTATATGAGTACACTTGCTGCCTACAGATGGGAAGGTGGCATTGTATAACGGACCATCAAAACTTTATATGTTTGAAAAGAGTAATCCCACATGAAAAAGCGTTTTTTGTCCCTGAACCTTGCAATGTTGATGGTGTTCTCTTTATTGAACACTTCCGATTTTGCTGTGGAAGCCGACATAGATGCCGGTTATCAAGTAGCAACGTCAACTGACTTATAACCAGTTTAATTATTTTCGGGGCAATGTCCAAAATCGGATAAAATTGCCGTTCAATATTGTGAAGGGTGTTTTGAACCTGTTCACCCCTCACAAACAATGTGGTATGCCTGCAGCCTTAAGTATGTTTTAATAAATTTTATGCTACTGCGTACGGCTCATTAGCTTTGGGACAAGCGGGAGTTTTTAAAAGGAGCGGATGCGTGATGTCAAGAAAAGAGAAGCTCAATTAGACGGAAATTTTTAAAGCTATTGTTAGCACAAATTTCCATAGAGTTGGAATAGCTGGATAACCCTGACAATCCTGTGGTGGCTGGAGGCAAGAATAGGGGGTGAGAACAGAGATCATATTTATAGCAGCCTATATTAAAGTGCACATAACCTAATTTCAGAGAAAGGGAGAGACCGAATAAAATGAAAAAAATAATTTGTCTGTTGCTGTCTGTGATGCTTCTCTTATCTTGTGCTCCTGCAGCCAACGCATCCGATGGAAATAGCACTGTGGAGGCTAGCTATCTCAGTACCGAAAAGAATAGCATTTCAGCAGAAGTCGTAGAGGAAATATACTCAAAACATTTTGTTGGTGATATTGCTTCAGTTAACAAATCAAATGGCCAAAAACTGTCAACTGAGGAAATTGAGAAAGAATTATCTCATATTTATCTTGACATTGAGCAAGCCCAAAAGCACTTTGAAGATGATCCCAATAAGGAAAACGAACTGTATTTAAATAACTTAATTGGCCGGATGGAATTTTTTGAAGGGGCGTTGACTGAACGAGGCTTTATTTTTTTGACAGATGAAGAAGCACAGCAGCTTATGGGTATGCCGGTTGTTTTTACATTAGATATGGGCTCCAAACCGAGTGATACAAGCAATACACAATATGTTGCATCAAGCATCAGCAATGTTACACTTTCTGACGGCACAAAAGTTTATTGGTATTATGTTACTGCATATGCAAGATCCTCAAGCTCTAGAATGGTGCGCAATACAAAAGTAACTATTTCTGATATGGCAAAAAAAAGTGATGTAATTGGTGCTAGAATTGAAACACAAGTTGGTAGGCTTGTAAACAATCTATATTGGTATGAGACTGTGACTTCTTGGAAACCTGATGAAATGATTACTTATACTGGTGATACCGGAACATCATGCACATACACAATTGATGCGACCTACACTGCAACGCCCCGGTTTATTTGGGCTTCTTCACAGAGTTCGGGAACGTTTTATCTAGAGGCCATTACACACCAAATGACTATTAATAATCGTCATCAAGTCAATTACTTATATCAAGGAAAGGCGCAGATAGATTCTCAAACAAAAACACATACTTACAGCACTCCAAAATTTAATGCTAATTATATCCCTGACATTATTAAAGATCAGTGGGAGAACAATAGATCCTCTGCCTATATTGAGTGTGTGCGTGAAGTGCGGTATTTTTACAAAGCTCCCCCTATTACTTCAAAGAACAAACTCGTATCTACACAAAGTGCCCCGTACGCCACAGGCTATTTTGATATGAATTAGACTTAGTTAATTTGCTGCGCAACTATAAGAAAGGGGTAGCCGTGAAGTTTTTAAAAACAGCACTTTATATGGTTGTTATATTTTTGTCGCTAATTATGCTTGTTCTGCTATCTGAAAAATGGGAAGATGCTTGGAGCATTTTTGCAATTGTAATAGCCATATTCATAGCTATGAACTTAAAATCGACAAAAAACACTAATGGAGGTACAAAATGAAGCGTATTATATCGTGCGTCCTGGCAGTTTGCATTATGTTGTCTGTTCTACCAACAAATAGTTTTGCTTTATCTGTTTTCAATGTGGAAAATGAAAACTCCTTAGTTGACGCAGAAGGACGCAAGCTTGCGTTTGAATTAGTTGAAATCGAAGACAATATTTATAGAATGGATTATTATGTTGACAACGTTCTCACAAAGTCCTATAAAATCGTTCCTAATAGCCATATCGAAGAATTAAATATTAGTGAAAATGCATCGTTGTCAGTTAACAACATTACCCCAATCCCAACTGCTATAGCTTCTGAAGAACCTGCGGCTCTATATGGTCCTACTAGATGGACACATTTGGGTTATATTCATTATGCATATTCGTCAACTTTTAAGTGTGAGTCTACATCCGCAGTATCCTCACGCACAATCTCTTCCAACAAAAGTACATATCGAGTGGAATCTGATACGACAAAGAGTTTTTCTAAGGCAGTATCTACTGTAGCTGCTGTACTTATATCTCTGGGGCTTGGACCATTATATGAAGCTGCTTCAATCACTATTGAGGTAGTAGCCCAACAAATTGTTATGGCTATATTAACTGATCTTGAGATAAGTGTTATTGGCGACACTATAAGCAATTTCTTTAGCAAGAGTTTTGATTGTATAGAGACCCAATACGAAATTCATGCGCAGGTAACGGGAAGTGGCTTTTCATCTACCGATCCAGTATCCTATACATCCACCGAATATGATGTTACATATGAAGCAGGCTATCATGAACCCGCCTACAAAGGATATACCCCAGGCAATTGGCAATGCAGAGATTTTGCCAAGAAAGTGTGGGATGATTCAGTACCATTTTGGCCTGCATTTCCTGGAATCGTTGGATTTCCATATGGTTATCCCCTATAAAAATAGCAGGTGTGGTCGAGGAATTCCACGCTGGATTACTTCCCCATATAGTTCAGTTGATGCGTTCCAGAACAGATATGATATTTACGGAAAACATTTTGCAATTTCCAGCCCTAACCTTATGTAACTCGGCAAATGGTGGCAAAGCCTTGATTTTCAGGCGTTTCCGCCATTTGCCGTTTGGGAGAGTTATTCGCATATCTCGGCGTATCCCGGCGTGACTTTGCGCTGAAACGTAGTACGGAAGTAGTAAAAGCGGCCTGCCGCTTTCTTTTTACTACTTTACTACTCACTACGCAGCCAGCCGCTCCATCTCCGCCTTTACGGAACAGGCGTCAACATGGGTGTAGTAGTCCAGCGTCATGGTGATGTTGGCGTGGCCCATGATGTACTGCAACGCTTTGGGATTCATACCGGCGTTTGCCATACGGGTACAGAACGTGTGCCCTTATGGCATAATAAGGACAAATCGGAAAACCCTTGCGGCGCAACGGGTTGGCGGTTTGTCCTTATTCTTTTTCCACTAAAAAACGGCCCAAAAACGGGGTCTGCGGGAGGGGTGAAAAAACAGGGCTGCACTTAAAGGACAAATTTTCTTTGGCTGAGAAGGAGGTAGAAATGGCCGATTTACAAGAGGCGTTTGCGGAAGCCGTCAAGCTGAACCGCCAAATCACGCAATTCCTCAAATTCTCCACCTACACGGACTATGATGATCTGAGCGGTCTTGATGGCATTGACCGCACCGACGGGGAGCAACTCCTTCTCTGGGAGGAGTTGCGGATCATCACCGATAAGCTGGCAGACGCGCAAGAGCGCATTGCCTATCTAACCCGGCCTATCGTGGAAACCTGTCGTCTGCGCAAGGGCTCCTCTGCGAAGTATCAGACGGCGCAGGGCATTTTCTACAACTGCGGCAGCAGCATTGAAGCCCTGGTGACGGACGAATATCATGATGTCCCCTACTGGACCCGGACTGTCGTGGAGCACAACGGTAAGGATTATTACCTCGTTGGGTACAAGGATCTTTCCATGAACGGGCTGACCGTCCGTATAGGGGCCCAATAAGCTCAAACCCGATCAAAGCTTCCCTGCAACTGACTAAAATCAGTTACAGGGGGGCTTTTTTGCGTTTCTGGACAAATCTACAATGCGGTGGGAGCATCAGCGCCCCGGTGACTACACACAGTCGCCGGGGCGCTTTTTTGCTTCCCCGCCAAAAACAAGGAGGCAATCATCATGCCGTCAAATCTGAATCTGGATTACTACTACGGCACTGAGGCGGAGCAGTACAGCTTCTACCGCGTTCCCAAAACCCTGCTCACCGACCCCCGCTTTAAGAGCGTTTCCATTGAGGCCAAGGTACTCTACGGCCTTCTGTTAGACCGCATGGGCCTGTCCGTCAAGAACGGCTGGATGGACAAGGACCGCCGCGTCTACATCTACTTCACCCAGGAGGACGCCATGGCGCTGATGAGCTGTGGCAAGGACAAGGCCACCCGGCTGTTTCGGGAGCTGGACCAGAACGGGATCGGCCTGATTGAGCGCAAGAAGCAGGGCCAGGGCCGTCCCGCCCGCATCTACGTCAAGAACTTCACCCTGCCTACAGAACCCGGCCAGACAACTCCCTGTACGGTTACGGCCCCGACCCAGGAGACGCACGGTGCGCCCCAGACTGCGGAAAGCCAGCCGTCCAGACCGCTGGACAGTACCGTCCCCAAGACCGCGCATTTTGAGCAGTCTGCACCGCTGGAAATGAGCGGTCAAGACAGCGGTTTTTGCGCCCCTAATAAGACTGATATGAACAAAACTGATCTCAACGATACTGAATCATCCATCTCTCCCCCTGCCCCCTCGCAGCCCTCACCGCCTGCTGGTATTCATCGCCGGATGAGGATGGATGAGATGGATGGTTACAGGGAGCAGATCAAAGAAAATATCGGCTATGACCTTCTTCTCCAGGAGCACCCCTATGACACAGAGGAAATCGACGGCTATATAGAGCTGATGGCGGAGACCTGCGCCAGCAGACGGGGGTATATCCGGGTCAACGGGGAGGAGATGCCCGCCGAGCTGGTGAAAAAACGCCTTTTGAGGCTGGACGGGGAGCACATCCGCTACGTCATGGACAGCCTGCGGCAGAATACCACCCAGGTGGTCAACATCCGGGCGTATACCTTGGCGGCGCTGTATAACGCCCCCACCACAATCAGCCAGTATTACACCGCGCAGGTCAGCCATGACATGGCCCAGGGCTTTCGGGGCGTGTAGCTGTCCCATGGTCATAAAATCACAGGAAACGGAGGAATATCAGCATGGACCAGAAAATCAACATCCTGATCGTGGAACCGGGGAAGGAACCCCGACCCGCCGCCGTGGAGGACACGCTGGAGGCGTTTCAGCAGATCGTGGGCGGTCCCATTGAGGCCGGGTGCTATCTGCCCCAGCGGGTCATGCTCATCTGCAACGGCGAGGGCAAGAACATGGGCCTGCCGCTCAACCGCCCCAACCCCACCGATCAGGGGGACTACATCCACGGGACCTTTCTGCTGTGCAGTTTTGAGGGGGAACGCTTCGCTTCCCTCTCTCCTGCCCAGCAGACGCAGTTCCAGGCGTATTTCGCCCTGCCCGGTTCGGAAGGAGGCAGCGGCCAGTGACAGCGCCCCACCTGATCCACCGTCTGGCGGTTCCGCCTTAGAGCCGGACAGCCAGCTCATCCCATTACACCAGCCCCGGAAGGACTTCATTCCTTCCGGGGCTCATTTTTTGCTTTAGGAGGGAATTACCTATAAAAACAAGCGAAAAGAGCAACAATTTCTGCTCCATCTCGGTGTCCGGCGGGAAAGACAGCTCGGCGCTCTTGCTCCTGATGCTGGAGAAGAAAATGCCCATCGACTGCGTTCTATACGCTGACACCGGCATGGAGTTCCCCGAGATGGAGGCCCACATGGCCAAGCTGGACGCCCTCCTGTTCCGGGAGCGGGGCATCCACATCACCACTCTGCGCCATCCCCACAGCTTTGAGTGGCTGATGTTTGATGAGCCAAAACAGAAGCCGAGCAGCCTTGAAAAACGGGCGCGCAGGGGCATCCCGCCCTACGGCAACGGCTGGCCGGGAATGGCGGTGCGCTGGTGTACCGGAGAACTCAAAACACACATCATCAGGAAGGAAGTCAACCGGCTCAAGCGAGAAAGGAACGCTCTGCATTATATCGGCATCGCCGCCGACGAAGCCCATCGGTGCAAGGACGCCCCGCAAAACCGCTATCCCCTGGTGGAATGGGGGATTACCGAGGCTCAGGCATTGCAAATCTGCTATAGCCGGGGCTTCGACTGGAGTGGGCTGTATGAGATTTATCACCGTCCATCCTGCTGGTGTTGTCCCTTACAACGAATCAATGACCTTCGGGAATTGCGCCGCCGCCACCCGGAGCTGTGGGCGCGTCTGCGGGATATGGATGATCGGGCGCGATCCATGTTTGGCCCCGGTCCCCTAGGGCAGTTCAAAAAAGATTGGAGCGTGGAACGGCTGGAGAAACGTTTTGCCAGAGAGGAGGCGGAGGGCGCATGAAGCTCATTTTACGGCATTTGGTGGTGCCGCCTTAGCGGTATACCGCGCTGTAAACATCAAAAGGGCGGCAATGTCCGCTAAAAAAGCGAGGAGGAAATAACATGAAAAAACAGATCGCCATGCTGCTGTGCGCATTGACGGTGATGGTGTTCAGCACCACCCTCCCGGCGCTGGCGGCGGAGCAGCACTACCCCGTGACGGTGGAGGAGTACACCTACGGCCCGCTGGATGAGCTACGCATCAACAAGGTGTACCAGCTCTCCCTTTCGGACGATCCCGGCCTCATTCCCACCGAGGACTTTGACCGCAACGGGCGGCACTACTACCTGCTGGACATGGTGCGCAAGGATGAGGTGGGGGTGGACACCCAGCCCCACACCGAGACTGTCACCATGGACAGCGACACCGGCGATCTGGCCGAGGTGCTGAAGCGGCTGGACGCCCAGATGGAGGTCACCACCGAGGATGGCTATACCGGCGCCCTGGTGCTGGACCACACCTCCGTTAAGGTGGAGGTCAAGGGCTATCAAACCAGCTCCCGGAGCCTGTCCGCCACCCGCACCTATCCCAGCCTGTCCGATGCCGATCTGGCCTTGATCCCCACCACCATCACGGACGGGGGCAAGACCCTCACCCTGGCCGATGTGCAATGGGCCAGCGACGGCACCTACTACACCGCCACCGCCAAATACACCGGCTCATCCAGCAGCCGCCACGCCACCGGCTATACGGTGAGCGCCAGCTACACTGGAGAGGTTGCCAAGACCAATTGCGAGGTCGTCACCTACACCGCCATTTTCGGCAGCACCGCTATCCCGGAGGAACAGCCCACCCCGTCACCTTCCCCGGAGCCGGAGGCCCCGGCCAGCTTAAACCTGGGCACCAACTATCTCCCTGTGCTGGGCATCGTGGGCGGTGTAATCGCCCTGCTGGTTGTGTCGTGCTGGGGTTATCAGAAAATTAAGGAGAGGAAGATGCGTACTTGAAGAAATTTTGGAAATCTTTGATCGTGGCGGCAGCGCTCACCGCCCTGTGCATCGCTCCGGCCCATGCGCTGGAGTATACCATTGACGGCGCGGAGGACTACCTCTTCGGCCAGCCCACCAGTGACGATACCATTTACGAGTGGGAGAATCCCAACGTAGACCGCTCCAAGAACACCGCCCTGATCCCGCCCGGTTTCGGCACCCCCACCAGCTATCTGCCGGGGAGCGGTGAATACCTCACCCCCAATCTTGTCCCCGGCGCACTCAACAGCGGGCTGGTGAACCAGGTAGGCAGCGTGGGCAACCCTGACGGCGGCGCTCCCACCAACACCACGGGGAGCGGCTATCCCGCCGCCGATACCAGCGTCACCGTGGACAGCAGCGGCTTTCCCACAGTGAGCGGCGACTCCACGGGCGGGCAGGCCACCGCGTTCACTGATGTGACCAGCTCCATGTACTACTCCAACGGAAGCCTGGGCACTCTGAAAATCCCCTCCATCGGCCTGACGGTGGGTGTGTATGAGGGCACCGGCAGCGCCCCCCTGCTGAAAGGCGCGGGTCACTTCGAAGGCACCAGTATCTGGCTGGGCAATGTTTGTATCGCGGGGCACAACAGGGGTGTGCGCAATGACTTCGGTAAAATCCACACGCTGAAAAACGGCGATGTAATCACCCTCACCACCGCGCTGGGCACTCGGAACTATGCCGTCACCAGCGTGTCCAAGGTGTCCGTCAACGACACCTCCGGCCTGTCCGCTTCCACGGATAACCAGATCACCCTTTATACCTGCGTGGAAGATCAGCCCGCATACCGCTGGTGCGTGAAAGGGGTGGAATCCTAAAAGCCAGCACTGAAAAAATCGAAGGAATCTTGTCGAAAGCTGTTGACATGGATGGAAATATATGGTAATCTATAATTGAGATAAAATACCCACCACCACAAAGGAGGTCAACATTATGAAGCGTTTTCAGTTTTTGACGGGTTTTCTCTGCGGAGCACTTCTGTTCTGTGTGTTTCCGACTGTGGCATCTGCGGCATCCAACATCATGGCAACAATATCCAACCAGGCCATCTATGTGGATGGACAGCGGGTGTCCCTGACGGCCTATCAGATCGGCGGCAACAATTACGTGAAGCTTCGGGACATCGGAGAGGCGGTGGGCTTCAATGTGTACTGGGACGGCGCTTCGGTGCAGGTGGAGAGCGATAAGCCCTACACGGGCCTTGCCCCGGAAAGCCAGCCCACCCAGCAGGTCCCCGCCGCCCCCACTGAGCTGACGGAAGAAAATGTGCGAACTGCTATTATGGCGCTCCGGGATATTTACCCTACCAACACCCCTTACCCCGCCCCCTACCGCTCCACCAGCAGCGGCCCCTATGGTGAGGTCAACAGCAACTGCGCGGGCTGGGCCATCCTTTGCAGCGATACCGCCTTTGGGGATCTCCCCTGGCGGCGTGTGGATCGGCCAAGATGGGAACAGATCAGGGCTGGTGATCTGATTGAGTACGCAGATGGGACGAACCATCATGTCGTGGTGGTCCTAAGCAGAACGAGCGAGTATGTCAGCACCACCGAGAGCGGCACCAACAACAAGGCCCGTTGGGGCGGACAGTATCCCCAATGGTGGCTGGAAGGTCAGCCCACCTACATCCTCTACACGCGATACCCGGAATAACGGTTACAACTCAATACGAAAAAACCGGCAGGGCCAGACTAAAAAATAGTTTGGCCCTGCCAAGCTGTTTTAAGGTTTGACCCTGCCCTGCTTTGGAAGGAGGAAAACCTTGAAACATAAATTTATCAACCGCGTTATCTCCCTGCTGGTGGCGCTGGTCTGCGTCATGGGGATTCTGCCCCTGTCCGCTTTCGCCGCCGGGGGCCTGTCCTCGGCCCCAGCCAGTATCACGCAGAAATCCTCGGATTACATGAAGATTGGCGGGCGCTCCGTCCGCTACAAAGCGGCCAGCAGCGTCATCAACAACGTGGGCCTGCCCTATGTGTTCGATGAGCAGGTGGATGTACCCGGCTACGGTTCTACCCGTGCCCTGTGTGCCTATCAGAAGGGCACATTGGGACCGGGGGCCAACGGCCAGAAGTGGAACTTTAAGGAGGAGGTAGACAATACCTCCCTGCGGGTTCTGCTCACATATATCTACGCCCACACCTATGGAGACTTCACCGACGCGGGTAACGCCGTGGGGCTGGAGCACTGGAATAACTATTGGTCCGACATCTGGTTCATGGTGGCCCAGGCCATGAGCTGGTACTATGAGCATGGCATCATCCTGGACGTAAACAGCAACCGGGAGGGCTTCATCGAGCAGGCCGCTGAGGAATTTGTGGCTGCCATGAAGCTGTATCATGAGACCTACGGCCAGTCCTCCTTCATCAAGGACTGGAGCAAAATCGGAACCCACAGCATCATCGACAGTGCGGACGGCGGCGTTACCGGAAACTCCGCCTATGACTATATTGCCGCCGGGGTCAATTCGGTGATGGACCACCCGGAGAATTATCTCAATTACCATCTGTGGACCTACGAGTGGGATAAAAGCCAGCCCTGGAAGCTGGCGGGCCAGTCCGGGGTGCCCATGCAGCGCCTGCTCATTGCGGTGCCGGATGATAAGCCTACCGAGGGAACAGTAAGCCTCACCGTGAAAAAGCTGGAGGCTGGCACTAACAAGCCCATTCCCGGCGTCACTTTCAAAGTAGAGGGAATGGACGAAGGCAGCGATTTTTCCGTCACCAGGGAGACCGGCGCGGACGGCACCTTTACCCTCACCGCCGAGGCCGACGGGCTGGCCGCTGGTCAGTACAAAATCACTGAGGAGGCCGCGCCGGAGGGCTATGTTGCCCAAACCGCATCCCAAATCGTGACTGTATTGCCCAATAGTTCTGTCAGCAACACCTTTACCTTTTACAACACCACGACCACCATGGACGGAGACGGCTCCATCAGAAAAGTGGATGCGGACAACCCCACGGTGGGCATCCCCGGCGCTGTCATCCGCATTACCAGCGTCAAGCTGGACGACGGCGGCAGCTTTGTCAGCGAGTATACCACCGGGGACGGCGGCTATATCCCCAAAGAGGATTTGGATTTTTCCAAACTGCCCACCGGCAGTTACGTTGCGGAGGAAATCACACCCCCGGAGGGTTTCATTCTCAGCTCCGATGTGTCCAAAGTAAAGCAGCCCTTCGTGTGGGACGGAGAGCATGATATCTCCCTGATTTTCGAGAACAGCGCGAAGGTCCGTGTGCAGTTAAAGAAGGTGGACGAGAGCGGCAGCCCCCTGGCTGGCGCTATTTTTGTCATCCTGCGGGACGGTCAGGTGATCGGCACCGAGGAAACCAAGGCGGACGGCACCATCACCGTGTCCAACGTCAGCGAGGGCTACTACGAGTTCCGCGAGGTACACGCGCCCGCTGGTTTTGACTGCGACCGCTCCCCGGTGGGCGTCCATGTCAACGCCGAGGATCTCCAGGGTGAGCAGACCATCGTAGTCACCAAGGCCAACCATCACAAGCGCAGCCTGACCATCACCAAGCGGAACACCGAGACCGGCGACC
>CAJULJ010000066.1 GCA_910587395.1 uncultured Oscillospiraceae bacterium
AAACTACATTTTTTCCTCGGCGTTTTCTTTCATTTTATCACTGGCGCTGACAAGCTGTAACTCCATCGTAAACGATGATTTTCATTCCAATTCTACAGCCGCCGGAACTCGACGGCTTTCTTTGCTATGCCCATTTTCGTGGAATCAACTTCTTCAGCTTTTTATACTTTTAGGTCTTGACAACTCTTGGCAGGTTTAGCAGGTCTGGCAATAACTATTATAAATCTATAGGGCGCAATAGTCAATAGACGATATGCAAAATATTGCGCCCTATATATGTTGATTTTGACTATTGCGCCCTATATTTACTTGTGGTAAAATAGTTGCGGATACTGGGAGAGGAGCCTTTCTATACTGGCCTCCCCATGCGAGAAAAGAGGTGGCGTCATGCCGGAGGAAAAGAAAGGCCGATATACAGAGGCGCAGAACAAAGCTACGCAGAAGTATATCCGGGAGAATTTGGAGGAAATCAAGTTCCGGGTAAGGAAAGGTGAAAAGGACAAATACAGGGTTGCCGCAGAACGGGCGGGGATGAGCATGGCGAAGTTTTTCCTTGATGCAGCTGACGAAAAAATAGCCCGTGATGGTTTGGAAGAGGATTCCCCTGGGCCGGGTATCAATCCCGACGCAGAGGGTAAAATAGGGGAGGAGTGATTATATGCCATTGCCTCAAGAGAACCGCTATACCTACGCTGATTTCCTGGCCGGAACTGAGGAGGATCGGGAGGAGTTGATTGAGGGCCATTTCCGCATGATGTCTGGGCCATCCAAGGCACACCAGGAGGCTGTAGGAGAGATCTATGCCCAGCTGCGAAACCACCTCCGGGGAAAGAAGTGCAAGGCCTACATTGCACCCTTCGATGTGCGTCTGTTCGAGCGTGACGGAGATTTGCCCGATGATGTTGATACTGTGGTAGAGCCGGACGTGATGGTGGTCTGTGATGCCGCCAAGGTGGACGAGCGGGGGATTAAGGGGGCGCCTGACCTCATTGTGGAGGTGCTGTCCCCGTCCACGCAGAGCCATGACCGGGTGACCAAGTTCAACTTGTATCGGCGAGCGGGTGTCCGGGAATACTGGCTTGTCGATCCCGAAAGCCGGGTAGTCCAATCTTTCATCCTGCAGAACGGTCAGTATGTCGCCACAGCCAGTAGCGGCTCGGACAGTCTGAGTGTCCATGTGCTGGAGGGGTGCATTATCGACTTAGGAGACGTATTCCCACAGGAATAGGATTCAGCTCAACACATGCAGAGAGGCCGGGGCGTGTGCCCTGGCCTCTCTTTGCGTCCCGGCTCCATGTGCCCGGGGGAAAGGTGCTGTGAAACCCACCCCCCCTGTGATGCGGGCTCTCCGCCCCCAGAACAGACGCAGTTCCCCGGGAGAAAACGGGGCATTTCCGTTCCGCCTGCCAGGGCCGTAGGGCGGCGTTGGGCACGTTCCCAGGTATTACCTATCCCGGACGGCAATAGGCGGTTATAACCGCCGCATGGGGCCGGCAGAGGGTATATGCCTGGTATGCTCTTTGGTTCGGAGAAACTCTTTTGAGCAGATAGAATTCATCAATCAAAGGTTCGTGAGTATTGGGGGAGAAATACCGTTTTTCCTCCGGGTTCTTTTGCTGGTAACGGTTGTGGGTTCTGTGTGGATGAGCCCTTTGCGTTCAAGGCTGCGGACGTATTTTGCCACCGTGTTTTCTGCCATACCTACCGCTTTGCCGATTACTTTGTAGCTGGGCCAGCATTGGCCCGTTTTCCGGTTGGCACAGCAGAGCAGATAGGAGTAGACGGCCAGCTCGCCGGGACAGAGGCCGAGGATAAAAATCTCATTGGGGAACGGGAACGTGTTCTTCAAAAGATCAGATTTTTGCCGCCGACTCAACCGCTGTCACCCCTCTTCGTGTGCTGCTCCACCCATCCCACGAATTCCTCTTTGGGCACCACAATCCTGCTGCCAATTTTGAGAGTGGGGAAGTCTGCTTCATGCATCAGCTCGTAGCTGCTGGACAGGGCGATGCCCAGCACCTTTGCCACTGCTGCCGCGTTGAGGAACAACGGCAGGTCGTCATAACTTTTGTACTCGGATAATTTCATTTTCATCTTCCTTTCGTAAATTTCTCTTGGTCGCTGACCGTACCCCTTCCCTTTGGGACAGCTCCATGATAGAATAACCGCAGAGAGTTTTACATCGGGAAGTGATCTTTGTGGAGGATATTGAGCGTGTGATGCCCTCGGTTCCCAGGCTATTGCTGGAGGAGGAAGGGGAGGGGCGGTTCTCAACTGTTTTCCAGCATGGGGATGGGACGGTGGAGCGGCTGCCTGCTATTTCCCCTGCGAAGGATTTGATTGCCTCGGCAGAGGTTGACTACCGGGCATACCGCCGGGAGATCAAACGGTTGCGGGAGGGGCATCCGCTGTTTGTGCCGCGGCTGGACATCCCGGTGGCGGACTTTGAGGACTTCGTGGCTGAGGCACTGTTGCTGCCGTCCATGCTTCAGAAGATCGACCCGGTGAGCTTTTTCGCGCTGGGGATCTTGCTGGATCAGGCATTGCAGAGAGAGGACGATGGCAGCGCATTGTTCCTGATGAATGCGGCGGAGGAATTGCTGTACATACTGGAGGAGCCGATCCGCACACAGGTGTATCTGTGGAATATTT
The DNA here is from genome assembly GCA_910587395.1 of uncultured Oscillospiraceae bacterium. Taxonomy (GTDB): domain Bacteria; phylum Bacillota; class Clostridia; order Oscillospirales; family Oscillospiraceae; genus Enterenecus. The sequence goes on from CAJULJ010000066.1 coordinate 2,653, forward strand.
TGGAGATGGTCTTTGACGGGATGGAGTGGGCAACCCAGTGGGAACGGTTTGAGAAGCTGTGTCAGGTCTACCCCGATGTTGGGAAGCTGTGCGATCCTATCAGTCTGCCAGAAGCTGGGGCGGGGAACCGGGTATTTGTGGTGCGTTCACTTTTTGGTCTGCGGCTATTGGAGCTGGCTCTCTACTTTCAGCAGGACAAACAGCGCATCGCCCGGTGCGACTATTGCTGGGGTTGGTTTATCCCCAAGACGAAAAAAGCCACCCGGTACTGTGACCGGGTGACGGATAGGTTCCCCTGCAAAAAACGGGGCGCGCGATTCAAGCGGAACCTGGTGGAGAATGAGGACGGAGCACTGAAAATCTGTAATCAGCTGCGGGACAGGATGTATGCCCGCCTTCTTCGCTGGCAGGACGCCGCACCGGATGAGCGCAACAAATTGATTCCCATGGAGTACGACCAGTACGATGAGTGGAGTGAGAACGCGCGGCTGGCCCGGATGGAGTATCTGAAAGGGAAATTGAAGGTGGAGGAGTTCCTGCGGAGGATCGACACCACCCACGAGCTGGACAGCTATGAGGCGGACAGGGCGGAGCAAATTGTGCAGACGGTTTGGCAGAATCGGGTGGCAGGGGACATCTCTTTCGACCCGGAAGTGCGTTATCCAGAGACAATCCAGTGCCTTGATTTTGACCTGGGTGTAGCGGAGCCGAGGTGGGAGATATACACAGCGGACGATCTGCGGAGGCAGGAGCAGAGAGGGCATCAGAGCCTGCGGGAGAGATATCGGAAAGAATGTTAGGAGGGATCGGAGTGAAAAATATCGCCATCGTAGAAGACGAAAACGCCGCCGCCCAGCGGCTGACGGAATACATACAGCGTTATGCCGCCGAGTTTGGCCAGCAGTTCAATATCACCCGGTTTTGCGACGGCGAGGCCTTCCTCCAGGATTACAAGGCCGTGTACGCGGTGGTGTTCCTGGACATCCAGATGCCCCGGAAGAATGGCATGGACGCCGCCGTGGAGCTGCGCCGGCACGACAAAAACGTATCCATCATCTTCATCACCAACCTGATGCAGTACGCGCTGAAGGGCTACGAGGTGGATGCGGTGAGCTTCCTGCTCAAGCCGGTGAGCTACTACGATTTCTCCCTGAAATTCAAAAAGGCGCTGGACATCTACCTGATGAACGAGGAGCGCAGCTTCACCGTGAACGCCCCCGGCGGGCTGTGCCGCATCTCCACCGACAAGCTGATGTATGTGGAGATCATCAACCACCGGCTCCACTACCACCTCATTGACGACGTGATTGAGATGACCGGCGTGCTGTCCGCCGCGGAGCGGGAGCTGAGCGCCTTCGGCTTCCTGCGCTGCAACACCTGTTACCTGGTGAATCCAAAGTTCATCGTGCGGGTGAAGGGTTCCGAGGTGCGGGTGGGGGACCGGACCCTCCAGATCAGCCGGCCCCGGCGGGCGGAGTTCATGGAGGGGCTCACCAACTGGTATGCGGGGACGGGAGGTGGAAGCGATGGCTGAGGTCCAGGTGATCTACCAGAAAATCATGCTGGAGTTCCTGTTCGAACTCTATGTGTTTTACGCCCTCACCGCCCGGAAGCTGGACCGGGCCCCCGGATTCTGGCCACGGGTGTTGGGCGGGCTGGCGGCGGTGCTGGCGCTGGCCTGGGGTGCGGCCGTTTGCTACCGCTCCGTGGGCGGGACGGCCCTGGGGCGCATCGCCGTCTATGTGTTCCTGTTTGCCGCCACCGCCGCCCACCTGCGGCTGTGCTTCGATGAGACCTTCCCCACCGTCCTGTTCTGCGCCAGCGCGGCCTACGCCGCCCAGAACCTGTGCTATAAGCTGTACCTGATCTTCTGGTGCGGCGGGGAGGCCCTGCGCTGGTACGACGGCTGGGGCGCCCGGTTCGACCTGTACTACCACCTGCTGTACTACGCCTTCTTCGCCCTGGCGGCGGGGGCGGTGTACCTGCTGTTTATCCGGGGGCTGCTCCGGCACATGTCCGGCGGGCGGCTGGACTACCAGATGCTGGCCGTGACCGTCCTGGCATTGAGCATCACCGTCATCTTGTGCTCGGTGGAGGACGTCTACTTCGCCCACCTGAGCGTGGTCCGGGAAAACCGGTTCGAGCTGTGGGACCACTATGTCCTGCGCCAGGCGGGCAACCTGTTCTCGGTGATGGGCTGCGCCGTGGTGCTGATGCTCACCTCCCGGACGGTGGAGCGGCGGGAGCTGCGGCAGGAGCTGGGATATCTCCAGCACGCCGTCCACCAGAGCGAGCTGCAGTACGAGATCTCCCGGGACACCATCGACCTCATCAACGTGAAGTGCCACGACATCCGCTACAAGTTAGGGGCGCTGGCCGCCCAGGGGGAGCGGATGCGCCCCGAGGCGGTGGCCGACCTCCAGAAAAGCATCTCCATCTACGATGCCAAGGTGGAGACGGGCAACCAGCTGCTGGACGTGCTGCTGACGGAAAAGAGCCTCTACTGCGAGCAGAACGGCATCACCTTCTCCTGCATGGCGGATGGGGAAAAGCTGGCCTTCCTGGCGGACGGCGACCTGTACTGCCTGTTCGGCAACATCATCGACAACGCCCTGGAGGCGGTGAAGACCATCGGGGAGCGGCAGCGCCGGGTGGTCAACCTGCTGGTGAAGGCCCGGGGGGATATGCTCCTGATCCAGGCGGAAAACTACTTTGACGGCGAGCGGGCTTTTGCCAACGGCCTGCCCGTCACCACCAAGGCGGACAAGAACTACCACGGCTTCGGGATGCGCAGCATTAAAATGATCGTCCACAAGTACGGCGGGGAGCTGACCGCCCAGGTGGCGGACGGCATTTTCCACCTGAACATCCTGTTCAGCTTAGGGGAATAGGGGGAAACGCGACGGAAGGTTTTTCCAATCCCCCGGCCAATTGACAAAGTAGGAAAAAATCATGCAGTTTAAGGAACGCCCATTGTCAACGGGCGTTCCTTTTACTATATTATCACCAGAAAACGCAGGTGCGCCTGTCCATCCTTTGTGGGATATGTAAAAAACTCCAATCCTGCCTGTCGCGGTCACCAAACGCGGCGACGCGTTGTGAATAAAATGATGAGAAGGAGAACTGAGTGATGAAAAAGAGGATTCTTACAATGCTTCTTGTTCTGGCAATGACGCTGGCTTTGGCGGCCTGCAAGCCCGGGGCCGGCCAACCCACCAGCGCCCCCTCCCAGTCCGGAGGGGAACCCAACGCCGCCCCCGTGGACGCGCCCATGCTGGCCGACTTCTCCGCCGGGGCAGTGGACGCCTTCTTCGCCTCCGATGGCTGGTCCAACGGCAGCGTATTCAACGTGTGGTGGAAGGGCGACATGGTGACCTACTCCGACCACCAGCTCCACCTGGGCATCTCGGACGCCAACGGTGAAGTGGAGCAGGGCTACTACGGTGGCGAGGCCCGCACCGGGCTGTACTACGGCTACGGCGATTACATCGTGAAGATGAAGCCCGCCAAGGTGGACGGCACCGCCAGCACCTTCTTCACCTGCACCGGTCCCTACGACATCAACGCCGAGGGCAACCCCAACCCCTGGGACGAGATTGACATTGAGTTCCTGGGCAAGGACACCACCGGGGTACAGTTCAACTATTTCGTGAATGGACAGGGCGGCCACGAGCACTGGTACGACCTGGGCTTCGACGCCTCCGAGGAGTTCCACGAGTACGGCTTCCGCTGGAAAGAGGATTCCATCTCCTGGCTGGTAGACGGCAAAGAGGTCTATACCGTGGAGGCCAGCGCCGACAACCCCCTGCCCTCCACCCCGGGGCGCATCCTGATGAACTACTGGTGCGGCACCCCGGACGCCGAGGGCTGGATGGGCAAGTATGAAGTCAATGACACCACCGCCGACTACCAGTGGGTCAAGACCTCCGCCCGGGGCCGGGAGCTGGTGCCCGCCGAGGGTGGCGATGAAAACGGCACCATGGACGGCCTGGATGTGAACTTCGCCGACGGCGCGGCGGCGGACGGCAGCGTGTTCGCCTCCGACGGCTGGTCCAACGGCAGCGTGTTCAACGTGTGGTGGAAGGGCGACATGGTGACTTACTCCGACAACCAGCTTCACCTAGGCATCTCCGACGCCAAGGGCGAGGTGGAACAGGGCTACTACGGCGGCGAGGCCCGCACCGCCCACCACTACGGTTACGGCGAGTACTCCGTCAGCATGAAGCCCGCCAAGGTGGAGGGTACCGCCAGCACCTTCTTCACCTGCACCGGTAACTACGACATCGGCCCGGACGGCAACCCCAACCCCTGGGACGAGATTGACATCGAATTTTTGGGCAAGGACACCACCGGCGTGCAGTTCAACTATTTCGTGGACGGCCAGGGGGGCCACGAGTACTGGTATGACCTGGGCTTCGACGCCTCCGAGGACTTCCACGAGTACGGCTTCCGCTGGGCGGAGGACTCCATTACCTGGACGGTGGACGGCAAGGACGTGTACACCGTCAGCGCCAACGCCGACACACCTCTGCCCTCCACTCCGGGCCGTATCCTGATGAATTACTGGTGCGGCACCCCCGACGCCGAGGGCTGGATGGGCAAGTACCAGCTCAGTGACGCCACCGCCGACTACCAGTGGATCAAGACCACCGCCACCGGGGTCTCCTTGGGCGGCTGATACTCCGGCACGGCTTGAAGATCCCCGCCCCGTTTGGGGCGGGGACAGGAAATCGGATCAGATGAGAGTGGAATGACATGGGATATTTGACGACTCTTGCAATCGTGTTCATCGCCATCTGGTGCTGTTTCTTTCTCCTGCTGTTCCATTACGGCGTGTTTGCCCTCATCGGGGTGTTCAAGCGCACCGTCTATCCCCATACGGAGCGCAGGCTGAAATACGGCATCGTCATCGCCGCCCGGAACGAGGAGGCGGTGATCGGCCCCCTGCTGGACAGCATCCGGGCCTGCGACTACCCCCGGGAAAAGCTGGAGGTGTTCGTCGTCGCCCACAACTGCACCGACCGCACCGCCGCCATTGCCCGGGCCCGGGGGGCCCAGGTGTACGAATACGACAACCCGGCGGAGCGCACGGCGGGCTACGCCTACCGCTGCCTGTTTGACAAAATCAATACCGAGTGGAGGGACGCGGGCTTTGACGGCTTTTTCATCATCAACGCCGACAACGTCCTCTCCCCGGACTACATCTCCAAAATGAACGACGCCTTCACGGCCACTGGCGGGGAGCACGTCATCACCTCTTACCGCAATTCCCGGAATTTCGGCAGCAACTATATGTCCTGCCTGTATGGGCTGTATTTTATCTCCGCCTGCCGGTTCGAGGCCCGGGGCCGCACCGTGTGCGGGTGCAGCACCCGTGTGTCCGGCACGGGCTACCTGTTCCCGCCCCAGCTGGTGGAAAAGGGCTGGGAGTACGTCACCCTCACCGAGGACTGGGAGTTCACCGCCGATCAGCTGGCCCAGGGGCGCAAGGTTCTCTACTGCGACGAGGCGGAGTTCTTCGACGAGCAGCCCATCACCCTGCGGGTGATGCTGCGCCAGCGGCTGCGCTGGGCCAGGGGGCACATGATTGTGTTTTTCACCCGGTTCCGGGCGCTGATGAAGAGCCTGTTTTCCAAGGACAACGGGCTGGACGGGAAACGGCGGTTCTCCGTGTTTGACATATCCGCCTCCATCCTGCCCCTGGGGGTCATCAGTGTGGCCCTGCTGCTGGTCCAGCTGGGGTGTATCGCCCTGTGCCCCCTGTTTGGCTGTGATGCGGGACGGGTGTGGGCCTTTTACGGCTGGCTGTCCCTGGCGCTGTTCGCGCTGTCCTATTTGCTCACCGTGCTGGGCGCGCTGCTGCTGGTGCTCCTGGAGCGCGGGCGCATCCGGCGCGTAGGCGCGGGAAAGCTGGCGGCGGCAGTGGCGCTGTGGCCCTTTTTCCTGCTGATCAACGTATTTTTGGACGTGGCCGCCCTGTTCCTCCGGGATCTGGAGTGGAAGACCATCCCCCATGTGGGGGGGCCGGCCCCGGAGCGTCTCCCGCGGCAGGCGTCTATGAGCGAGATCCCCACAAAATCTTGATTTAGGAGGTTTTCCCATGGCAAAAGAAAAAGGCAAAAAGAAGAAGCTGAGCGCAAAGGCATTCACCGCTGTCATCGCGTCCCTGCTGGCTGTTTTGCTGGCGTTTTCCATCGTGCTGAGCGTGGTGACCACCTCCCGGTTCGACTTGGTGCTCCGGGATATCTTCGGCGAGACGGATTTCAGCGGCGGCGGCCCGGGCCACGACATCGACGCCAACTACTACACCCGTGACATCGCCGACTCCAAGGAGCTCCAGGCCGCCGAGCAGGCTTACGCCCGTAAGGCTGGGGCGGAGGGCTTCGTGCTCCTTTATAATCAGAACGAGGGCGGCAAGGGCTTGCCCGTGGCGGCGGGGAGCAAGCTGAGCCTGTTCTCCTCCTCCTCCGTGGATCTGCTGGCCGGCGGCACCGGCTCCGGCGTGTCCACCATCTCCAGCGATATGCGCACCGCCCTCACCGAGCAGGGCTACGGGGTCAACGAGGCCCTGTGGAAATTCTACAGCGACAACCACAGCAGCTACACCCGGGGCGGCGGCTCCATCATGTACGGCGGCGCCGAGGACTGGACCATCAAAGAGGCCCCCGTGTCCGCCATCCCCGGCGATGCCAAAAGCGAGGCGGAGGGCACCATCCCCGTGTTCTTCCTGGCCCGTACCGGCGGCGAGGGCCGGGACCTGGGCCGTTACATGGGCGAGTGGACCAGCGAGTCCGCCGACAAGGACAAACACTACCTGGAGCCCAACAGCGTGGAGCTGGAGGTCATCCAGTACCTCAACGACAACTTTGACAACGTGATCCTGGTGGTGAACACCAACAACGCCTTCGAGCTGGGCTGGGTGAAGGACTACCCCAACATCACCTCCGTGCTGTGGGCCCCCGGTGCGGGCGGTGACACCTGCCGCTCCATCGCCGACGTACTCAGCGGCAAGGTCAACCCCTCCGGCCATCTGGTGGATACCTTCGCCTACGACGCCTTCTCCTCCCCCGCCATGCAAAACATGGGGGACATGATGATGGTGAACGGCGGGCAGGATGTGGAGGCCGCCGTCTTCTACGACGAGGGCATCTACGTGGGCTATAAATACTATGAGACCCGTTATTTTGACAAGGCGCTGAACCAGGGCAATGCCGGGGACTACGATTATGCCTCCACTGTGCAGTACCCCTTCGGCTTCGGCCTGTCCTACACCACGTTTGAATGGTCGGATTTCCAGCTGGGCCAGATGGACGAAAACGGCGCTATCGAGGTGTCTGTCACCGTGAAGAACACCGGCGCTGTGGCGGGCCGGGAGGTGGTGCAGGTCTACCTGAACGCCCCCTACACCAGCTACGACAAGGCCAACTATGTGGAGAAGTCCGCCGTCTCCCTGGTGGGCTTCGGCAAGACGGGGGAGCTTCAACCCGGCCAGTCCGAGACCGTCACCGTCACCGTCAACCGCAAGGACTTCATCTCCTATGATGACGTGAACGCCAAGACCTACATCCTGGAAGCGGGAGACTACCTGCTCACCGCCGCCCAGAACGCCCACGCCGCCGCCGACAACTTCCTGGCCTTCGGCGGGCAGGCGGTGGAGCCCCTGTTCGGCGGGGCGGACGCCTCCTTCGTGGGCAAGTGGAGCTATGACTACAGCCAGAACGGCGGCGTGGACAACGTGACCTACGCCAAGTCCCTCACCGGGGTGGATGTGACCAACCAGTTCGACCACGCCCATTACGATGAGTTCACCCCCCGGGACCAGTTCCTCACCCGGCAGGACTGGGCGGGCACCTTCCCCCAGACCCACGGCAGCCAGGACAGCAAGCGGCAGAGCCCCTTCAGCGAGAAGAACGGCTACACCTGGGAGATCCAGGTGTCCGACGCCATCCGGGACGCCATCCGGGCCAAGGGCGTGGGCGCGTCCATGAACCCCATGACCGAGGAGGAGGCTGCCGCCCAGGCAGGCCAATACGGCAAGCGGGGCGGCCTGGAGCTCATCGACTACCGGGGCCGTGACTTTGACGAGGTGGAGGCCGAGGGCGGCTGGGACGCCCTCATCGACCAGATGGACACCAGCGAGCTGGAGTCCATCATCCGCAACGGAGGCTACCAGACCCTGGGCTCCGCCAACGTCTCCAAGCCCCGTGCCATCGACTACGATGGCCCCTCCGGCCTGAACGAGGGGGGCATCACCCACGAGCCCTACTCCATCACCTACCCCTGCGCCACCAACCTGGCTGCCAGCTGGGACCGGGAGAACTCCTGGCTCCACGGCTACTATGTAGGGGAGGATGCCCTGGCCGCCGACGGCAACTGGGGCAAGCACCAGTACATTGGCCTCATCACCGGCTGGTACGCCCCCGCCATGAACATCCACCGCACGCCGTTCGCGGGGCGCAACTTCGAGTACTATTCTGAGGACGGCTTCATGTCCGGCGAGTTCGCCAAAGAGGCGGCGGTGGCCTGTTCCGAGAAGGGCGTGTACGCCTACATCAAGCACTTCGCCCTCAACGACCAGGAGGATCACCGCAGCCATGTGGCCACCTTCGCCAACGAACAGGCCATCCGGGAGATCTACCTGAAGCCCTTCCAGACCTGCATCGAGGAGCGGGGTAATACCCTCATCAAGGTGCAGGAGTACGACGCGTCCACCAAGGAGTATACCGCCAAGGAGGTGGAGATCCCCGCTGTCATGGCTGTGATGTCCTCCTTCAACCGGGTGGGCTGCACTTGGGCGGGCGGCAACTACAACCTGCTCACCGGGGTGCTGCGCAATGAGTGGGGGTTTGACGGCACCATCATCACCGACTACGACGGCGGCGGCACCATGGATACCGAGCAGTGCGTCCGGGCCGGGGGCGATTTGAAGCTCACCGGCTTCGAGGTGGACGCCCCCATCGACGTGAGCAACCCCGCCTCCCAGTACCACGCCCGGCAGGCCATCAAGCACATCCTGTACACCACCGTGAACTCCAACGCCATGAACGGCATCGTCCATGGCACCTCTGTGGGCGAGCTGCCCTTCGCCAACTACTGGTTCATCCTCATCGGCGAGGGCGTCATCGCGGCGGGCCTCATCGTGTGGGGCGTGATCGCCATCGTGCGGCGCTGGAAAAAGGAGAAGGCCGGGAACTGACCGCGCCTGCGGTACAACAAAGAGAACGCCGGAACTCCGGTGATTCTATAAATCCTCATTCAGCGACGGCCGGACTCCGAAAGGGGTCCGGTCGCTGCTTGTTAAAGTCCGGCAAAAACAGGGTGGGAATGGATGCCTTCCCTTCATCCTCCAGGCCGCGCAGTCTCTCCCTAGGTAGGGAAAAGCCCTCGCAGTCGTTGCTGAACGACCACGAGGGCAGGATGGTGTCGCCGATCTCGTCGATGACAGCGCAGTCGTGTTTGAACTTGGAAATATCGATGCCTACAAAATACATGGTGTCCTCCTTTCGATTTTTGCACTGCTGTTTCCACAGCTGGCTTGTCCCTGTACGCACGCAAATGAAACGTCCAAGCGTTAACTAACCAATCACCATTTCAGACAAGCCACTGTGGTTTGAGTCACCTCCGAACAGTCTGGCTGTAGCAACATAGGTACAAATCCACAGTGCTTGTTCTGATTATATTGCAGGTAGCTACTCCTGCCATATAACATCTTCAAAGAAAGGAGAAATAATGAAAACCACCCCTTTCGAGATGGTTTTTATTATACGTGCTGAGATGGAACCCAGAAAAGAAAATTCTGCTTCCGACGCGGAGTGGTACTGCCGTGAAGACCTGGGAGGGAATCGGTTTTACGTGATGTTTTTCCAAATGTGCTGGAAGTACGGGGGGCGGTGGGCCAGCGCGGATGAGAAAGAACGGCGGTTCATCGAGGAGGTCACCCGGGTCACCTACGAGCGGGAGCGGGCGGTTCGGCTGGGACTTCCCCTGCCTGACGTGCGCCCGGCGTTTGCGTCCTGATCCACAACCTGACCCACAATAGGAAACGAGTGGGCGGAGGCAATGGAGCGGAAATCACCATTGCTTCCGCATTTCTGGAACAAAAACGCCCCCAAAGCGCCATATGGAGGCGTTTCGAGGGCGGGCAATCAGTTGGTAAGGACAAGGCAGCAGGTTCATATTGGAACAGTGGCACAATATAATCTGGGTATTTCTGCGTAAAATCCTTGCTTTTTGCGGCTTAGCAGTACATTTCTGGATAGTTGAAATTTTGTCTTTCGGCTTTGACCACATAACAAGCCACAGACAGAAAAAACGGCGCACCGGGACGCTGTTCCCGGTGCGCCGTGGTTATTTGTCTCCGCCAAAGCTCAGGACTCAATGCTCAGTTACTCAAAATCGTCGACATCCATCTGCAATTCAAGCAAATCTCCGGCAGTATCTGGGCTTTCAAACCGCAGGGCATTGGCCTCTCGCACGATATTACTCCTGAAAAACAATCTAGAAAAAAGATGCAGAGAGTGGTAAAATAGGCAGCATGGAACACGTAGATTTACGAAAATTGAATAGAGGAGAACTCACGCAGATA
>CAJULJ010000067.1 GCA_910587395.1 uncultured Oscillospiraceae bacterium
GTCTGAACATTTACCCCAGCACCTCCCGAAACCAGGCCAGGATCCGCTTTTCGTACTTTTTGCGGATCCGCTTTTTCTTTGTGTGGACATAGCGGTGGACCAGTTCCGGCTCAAAAATCCGCGCCAGCCATACGGCGCTGGCCAGTTCCATGGCGTGGAAAAATTCCTGTATTCCCTCCGCCGCCACTTCCATGGTGATGGACAGATCCGCCCACGCCTTTGACGCGGTGGCCATGGCCTCCGCCGCGTCCTCCGCCGAAACGCCGCCCGGCGTTATCTCCGGCAGTGGTTGGCTAATGTCCACAGGCTGGGCGTCCATATAGGCCACCACGGGGCCGCTGCTGTTTTCAGGTCCCACTTGGCCAGCCCTCCCCGCGTTCATATCCCAGCAGAATATTGTGGCCCATGTCGCCCAGGCTGTGCGCCAGGACCTCCAATTCCAGCAGGTCCGTGTATTTCAGGCCCATGGCGTCCAGGCGGGCGTGGAACTTTTTGGCCTTTGCTGTGACCTCCCGGAACACGGCCCGCTCCTTGGCGTCGTCCTCCGCGTCATAGGCCGCTTGCAGGTCCTCCAGCTTAATCTCCCCGGCGGCGATCTTCTGACAGAACTCCATGGCCCCGTCCAGGTGGAAATACTGGCGTCCTCCGGTACTGACCCGCCGCTGGTCCAGACTATCCCGGTTTGGGTCAATCGCCACATAATGGGCTGGCGCACAGGTGGCGGCCAGTTCCCGGTCCTCATAGATACAGAACGTCAAACCGTTTTGTTTTCCCACCAGGCCCCCATGACTTTGTCTAAACTTGATTTCCTTTCGTTTCGACATGTCGTCCTCCTATCTGCTGGCGGTGCCGCCCGCGCCCATGTCGGTGGGTTGCCCGGTCCGTTTGCCCCGCCGCTCCAGCGACGCCTGCACCCGGCGCTGGGCCAGTTCCGCGCTATACCGCAGGCGCTGGTCCGGCAGGCGGGTCCCGTCCTGCCCTCTGGTCAGTTCCGTGTAAATCACCGCCAGGGACTTGTCCAGGTGGGAGGAAATTTCTTTAGGCGTCCGCCCATCCTCCCACAGTTTTTCGATTTTTTGGCGATCTTCCAGGGTTCTGAAAGCATAATCGGCCACGTCCTCACCTCCAAAATGCAAAAAAATTAGGTTACACTCGGTCGTCTGACCTTGTGTAACCTAATACTAATGCCTGCCTTGGCGGGACGGCATTTATTTTCCTTGTGTTTTCCCCGGTGGTCTGATAAAATATGCCAAAGGTGTGTTTAAAGCGCTTTGACATGAGAGAAGGGAGAACATCACATGAAGAAACGATGGATATCCATACTGCTCGCGCTGGTGCTGACCGTGGCCCTGCTGCCCACCTCGGCTCAGGCGGCCACGGTTCAGGATAAGGCGGGAACAAATCTGGCGGGGGTGGAGCGGCGGCTTTATGAGGCGATGGAAAGCAATGTCGCGGCGGTGGCCTCGGGGAGCAGGACCAGCACCTCGATCACCATCTCCCTCAAGAGCGATGAAATGTCCTGGACCGCGCGGGAGCTGGGCCTTTCCCGCATCAGCAGGGGAAATGTGTCCGATTCTCTGGACCAAAAGTTTAATGAGACCCTGGATTTAGAGAAAATCTACACCTGCCTGGAGCTGAATTTCCCCTTTGAGATGTTTTGGGCGTATAATGCCTGGCACTGGAGCTACAACTACCGGTATACCGACAGCAAGGCATGGATCACGGACATTACCTTTTCACTGGATGCGGCCCCTGCCTACCGGGGCGGCAGCATCTCCGCAGTGGACTCCGGCAAGATAGCCCGGGCCCGCTCGGTGATGGAGACGGTGGAATCCATCGTCCAGGCCAACGAGTACAAGTCCGACTACGAAAAGCTGACGGCCTACCGGGACGCGATCTGCGCCCGGGTCTCCTATAACTGGGATGTTTACAAGGAATGGGTGAAGGACGACCATATGTTTGGCGACCCGTGGCAGCTGATTTACGTCTTTGACGACGATCCCGCCACCAACGTGCTGTGCGAGGGCTATGCCAAGGCGTTCAAGCTCCTGTGCGATCTGTCTGAATTCGACGGGGATGTGACGTGCTATCTGGTGGAAGGCACGATGGGCTATGAGGGCCATATGTGGAATGTGGTCCGAATGGGAGATGGAAACTTCTACCTGGTGGACGTGACCAACAGCGACACCGGCATGGCCGGCGAGCACGGCGGACTGTTCCTGGCCGGCGCCTCCGGGAGCGGTCAGAGATACGTCGTCTCCAACGGCAAATGGGAATATACTTACACCTATCGGGAGGATCAGGCGGGCCTGTTCACCGGCGGCTACCTGCCCTTGAGCGCCGCCGCCTATTCGCCGGACAGCGATCCCTCCGTCCGCCGGGGCTTCGAGGACGTACCCGCGTCGGAGTATTACGCGGAACCGGTGGCCTGGGCCGTGAAGCATGGCATCACCACGGGCACCTCCCCCACCACCTTCTCCCCCGGCGATCCCTGCACCCACGCGCAGATCATTACCTTCCTGTGGCGGGCGATGGGCGAGCCCGCCGGGGAGGGGGACGCGCCCGCCGGGGCGGACCAGAACGAGTACTACTATGAGGCGGTGCGCTGGGCCGCGGGGCTGGACATGCTGTGGGAGGAGTTTGACCCCAACGCGGGTTGCAGCCGGGCGGACGCCGTGTGGTATATGTGGAATGCCAATCTTCAGCCTGAAGCCGATCTCTCCTCCTCCTTCCAGGATGTGCCGGACACCAGTGTATACGCCGACGCGGTGAACTGGGCGGTAAGCAGGGAGATCACCAAGGGCACCGGCGAGACCGCCTTCGACCCCTGGACGATCTGTACCCGGGGGCAGATCGTCACCTTCCTGTATCGGAGCGCTTCGTAGAAAAAACCGCCCTCTCCACTGAGAGGGCGGCCTTTTTACGCTTCCGGGTTTTGCGCCACGTCCAGAATCAGCTGAGCGCACCGCTCGATGCCCACCAGGCTGGAGTCCAGGGACAGGTGGTAGTTCTGGCTCATGCCCCAGTCCCGGTCGGCGTAGTGCCTGTAGTAGGCACGGCGGCGCTTATCCTTCTCCTCCAGGCGCTTCTCGGGGGCCACGTCGGACTCGCCGTACAGCCGCACCACCCGGTCCGCCCGGTGGGGGATGGGGGCGTGGATGAATACGTTGAGCACGTCCGCGCGTTCCCGCAGGATGTAGTCGGCGCAGCGCCCCACGATGACGCAGGGACCCTTCTCCGCCAGCTCCAGAATGACCCGGCACTGGATGACCCACAGGAAATCTGCGGTGGACAGTCCGTTCATGTGCTGCCTGGGGCCGCCCCCGGCGAAGGCGTAGGACAGCAGAGACTGCCAGGGAGAGGCGTACTCCCCCTCCTGCTCGATGAATTTCTCGTCGAAGCCGGTTTCCACCGCCACCTGCTTCACCAGCTCTTTGTCATAATAGGGCACGCCCAGCAGCTCGGCCACCCGGTGGCCCACGGACCGGCCGCCGGAGCCAAACTCCCGGCTGATGGTAATGATTTGCTTGCTCATCAAAAACCCTCCTTCTCGCAGTCGGTTTCCAGCCAGATGATGTCATCAGGGGGGGCGTCATGGCAGCACACCGCCGCCCGCCAGCCCTTCCCGGCGTAGCTTTTGTATGGGCAGGGGGGAGGCGTCTCGACCCCATGGGGCGGGTACAGGGGGGAATCCTCCCGCTTGCACCAGCTCTCCTTCAGCGTCCACAGGCGGTAGAAGTCCCCCCAGGAGCCGCTGAATTGAGCCAGCTCCCGTTCGCTCAGCACCCGCTGAGGCAGGTCCGTCCGGCGGGGACGGACGATTTCCACGTCAACTCCCACCGGAGCGCCGGACAGGGCGCACAGGGCCAGCCCGCCGCTGTGGGACAGGGAGAACCAGCGGTCCTCCAACCCTTGAAACAGGGGCTTGCCCCTTGGGGAGCGCTCCACCGGGGGCAGAGCGCCCCAGCCCCAGTACAGCCGGACGGCCCGCTCCAGCAGCGGCCAGGCCAGCTGCCGCGCGTCCGCTCCAGCAGCGCCATAGATGGCAGTCATGGTCCGCCTCCTTGCCGCTTATTTATATATATTATACAATAGGGCCGTCCAAATTTCAAGCCTCAGCGTAAAAAATGCCGCACAGGCCGGTGTGACCCGGTCTGTGCGGCGTTTGCGTCATATTATCCTCGCGCGGTGTAGGGGGCCCAGTCCAGCCGGATGAAAAAGTCCTGGCCGTGGCGGCAGACGGGGCAGGTTTGAGGCGCGATGGTGGACTTGATGATCTCCCCGCAGTTCAGGCACATCCACAGCGTCTCCTCCTTTTCCGCGAACAGCATCCCCTGCTCCAGCAGGTCGGCCATCATGCCGAAGCGGTCGCCGTGGACCTTTTCGATCTGGGCGATGAGCTCAAACTGCCCGCCGATGAGGTCAAAGCCCTCCTCATGGGCGATCTTGGCGAATTCGGCGTAGTCATGCTCAAACTCCTGGTACTCGTTGTGGCGGGCGGCCTTGAGCAGGTCCAGGGTTTTGTCGGACAGGTCGATGGGGTAGTTGCCGTCGATGGTGATGTTTTTTCCCGCGGAGGGCAGCAGCAGGTCATAGAACACCTTGGCGTGGGCCCTTTCCTGGTCGGCGGTGAACTCGAAGACACGGGCGGCCACCTCCAGCTTTTCCTTCCGGGCGGCGGAGGCGGCAATGGTGTAGCGGTTGCGGGCCTGGCTCTCCCCGGCGAAGGAGCGCATCAGGTTTTCCCTGGTGCGGCTGTCCATGAAGTCCAGATTGCCCTTGTGGTAGTTTTGGTAGACGTTTGGCATATTGTTCCCTCCAAATGTATTGGTGAGAACAGTATGCCCCTTTTTTTGAAAAACTTGCGCCCTGTTTTTGATTGTCACCGGCCCGCCCGGCGGGGAATACACTGGATTGATGACGAACAGGGCCGGATGGCCCGGACAGGAGGTTTATCATGCTGTGGGCAAAAAACATCTGGGTGGCGGGAGGTGATCCCCGTCAGGCGGCGCTGGCCGAGCTGCTGGCCGACGACGGCCACAGCGTACATACCTATGCCCTGGAGTGGGGCGAGGGAATGAGGTGCGAGCCGTCCATGGCGGGGGCGGACCGGGCGGACTGTGTGGTGCTGCCCCTCCCGGCGGCAGGGCCGGACGGAAAGCTGAACGCGCCGCTGGCGGCGGAGAGCCACAGCTTGACGCAGGTGCTGGACGCCCTGCGCCCGGGACAGCTGGTCTGTGCCGGCATGGTGGAGGACGGCTTGAGGCGGCTGGCGGAGGAGCGCGATCTGGAGCTGCGAGACTATTTTGCTCGGGAGGAGCTGGCGGTGCTCAACGCCATCCCTGCCGTGTTAGCGGTATGGCAACAGTGGGGAGAAGGGGGCGAATGCCCGGGCGGGTGGGTCCCGCTCGGGCATTTCGTGCGACAGAAACGATGGTACGCTGGATATTGCGGCTTATTCTGTGATGGGAAATCCTTTCTCCTCCATAAATGCATCGGCTGTGCGAATAGATTTTTCTATTTCTTCATGGTTCACTGTGTTCAATTTAGAATCTCCTTCCGCAACAAGAACCAGCTTCACCTTGCACATTTGGAACAGCATATTGACCAGCAAAACGGTATTTTCAGTTGTCAGCTTTTCCTGTTCGCTGTACTGGTTCCAGTCCGTTTTTCCGTTTACAATAACCATTTGCTCCAGATTATTTAAGTGGAGCTGATACACCCGGTTGACGGACAGAAGGGATTTCTCAAAGCGCTGCTCCGTATCGTATAAGTCTTTCAGATACGAACAAATCTGCGAGATTTCTTTTTGCGCCATCCACATCTGCTCCATAGCCTTGTCAGCTTTGTTCGATATGGCGCCGCCTGCGATGTTGAAGATAATTCCGCCAACCAGGAGACCAACGCCCAGCGTAGTTGCGCCAAGGATTGTGGAACCCAAAGCCATTCCACCACCGCCTGCCGCGATAGCGCCGCCACCCAGGGCAGCTAAAGTGGCATTGGTTGCGGCGACGCCGCTCAGAGAGGCGATAGCGGTTCCAGTGGACGCAGTGCCCAAAGCCATCACTGCCGCCGTGGTAGCTCCGGCCGCAGCAAATCCTCCGGCAGTGCCCAGCGCGGCACCTCCCAAGCCGCCCAGCAAAACCCCGGCGCCAACATAGGCTTTTTCTAACTCCTCCGCATCATAGGAGGGGATTTCAACATCGTCCTTTTTGTAGGATTTGAACTCAGGTTTGTTTTGAATGCGTTCAAAAATAGTGCTGAACCGCTTGAAGCTGGACAGGATTTCCAACTCCTTTTTGCCAAGCTCGTCCATTGCGGCTGTGGTCTTTTTGTTTTCGTCCTCAAACCGCTTGATGTTTTTCTCATGCTTGGATTGCGCCTTCTTCATGGTGTCGTTGGCCTTTTTCATTTTTACGCCGCCGTGTACTGCTCCACCAACCCCTGCGGCAGCGGCAATAGCCGCCCCTGCTCCTAAAATCAACGGTAATGGCATTTTAGTAATCCTCCTTGTACTCTGTTTTCTTTTGCAATTTTTTGCATATTTCCAGATTTAACTGATAGTATTGCTCAATTGACATCACATCCTTAAAAAGCAATGTGTAGCAATCGTCTACACGGCAGAGAAGTGGGCGGTCATCATACCGGCTGCAAAGATTTCCGCTTAGATATTTGCAAGTCCCATCCCCCCGATCCAGCTCACGGTATAGGGAGGAAAGCTGCAAATTCCGGCAGCACATGCCGCATTTTTGACACGGGAACATCATTCAAACCTAAGGTGTTTGCTTTTGTCCTGCATGAACAGGTCAAAATCACCGCCCCAAGGCAAACTGATCCCCAATTCAATCATGGATGCTTTCAGCGCAATGTTTAACTGCCGTTCATCCAGGATGGTATCTGTATACTGTGCAAACCGGTTGAACTGTTCTGTCTCGCGCCGGAAGGCCTCGGCGTCGATTTGCTGTAGCTGGAGCAAATAGGAATGTAAAGCTGCGGTGATTTGTTTATACGCATTCAACTGCTTCTCAAGCGGGGCGCTGATCCCGGTCCGGATGCAGATTTCCTTTAATACAAGCGTGAGGAATCTGGCCCAGGCGATGATGTTCATCCTCGTAAAAAATAGGAGCCAGTTCCCGCCGGAACGAATTGCGGCATCTGCGCCGTCCATAATACACAGCGTTCCATTGCCAAAGAGAAGCATAACGCGCAAATCGGTATGTTTGCTGGTTGGAATGCACTCGTTCATTGGCAGCTTCAAGTAAAAGCGCCGTTTTATCATCCACAAAAGTCGGATCGATAAATCACAGATCAGGACAGGAATTGCCATTGTCAACCCAAAGCGGGCGTCATACCCGTCTTGAAATGCCCGTATCGCCAAGGTGGCAAAATCTTGGCGATCCTTTCCGATCTGGAATTCTCCGAAGGTACACATCTGGAACAGCTCAAAAAAGGGAATGGCAAGGCCCGAGCCCCGCCCTTGGCTTCCTGAGCTTCCGGCAATGTCGGACATGATATGCCCAAACCAATTTGCAACGCCGCAAAACAGCTTGGCGGAAAAATTCCCTCCTTGCAGTTCGAAGGTTTCTGTTTGAATCATAATCAACTGTCCACCGCTGATAAAAGCTGACGTTGAAGTAAACTGATTCAGTACGGAGAAAAACAGCCCGATAGCATCCGGCGCATGGGAAAGAGATTTTATGTGGTGATTTTTGGTGTTCATAGAGAAGACATTGCCCACATCCGCAGTATGCCTTTGATCGTAATTGACTTTGTAGTTTTTCTCCAACCACCCGATGGCACTGGCAACGCTATCCTCTTTCCCCGGTCTGGGATTCCACTTATTAAGTCTGGCAAACTTTTTTACAGCTTCATCCACTTGGGAATCTGTCCAAGCGCCAAGCGTACTTTCACCCGGCGATCCTACGAGAAAAATATCGACGAGTCCCGCAATTGCGCCACAGGCGATAGCGATCAAATAGTCCGATGTGTCACAAACATGATCTTTCAAGATCGTGCCATCTTCTTGTTTGATCAACGGTGTGTCCATGGGTGAACCTCCTATTGGTGAATTTACGCCATGTGCTTGCAGCGTTCACTGCTGCCTGATCATCCAAGGTTCATATAAACTGTTGGTATCATTAAATATACCCCAAGAGTTCTCAATAGTCAACCCTATAAGTTTATTTATAACTACAACTTTCCGGGTTAAACTACAGAAGGAACGGAGGGATTGAATGGACTGGGGCGCGATTGGGAAGCGAATCCGCACACAGCGGGAGTTTATGGGCTACACCAGGGAACAGTTTGCCGAGCTGCTGGATGTGACGCCCAAGTTCTGCTCGGATATCGAGCTGGGGGTGAAGGGAATGTCCGTCCCAACCCTGTGTAAAATATCCCGTGCCCTCCGGCTGTCTACGGACTATATTTTATATGGTACGTCCACAGTGGAGGAGAGCAATACCATAGCCCTCATGCTCCAAAGCGCCACACCCACGGAGCGGGAGTACGCGGAGCGGCTTCTACGGACGTTTCTCATGGCAATGGACGCAAAAAAAGATCAGCCAATGGGCGGCTGATCTTTTTTTTACGGCAGGGCTTTCACCCTCCGATAAAACGTGCGCGGCTTCATGTCCAGCCGCCGCATGGCCTCCACCGCCGTGATTTTCCCCTCCCGCCATAGCTCCGCCACCTGGGGGAACTCTGGGCGCTCAATGGGTTTTCTGCCCTTATAGACGCCGTTGGCTTTGGCGATGGCGATTCCCTCCTGCTGGCGCTGTAAAATATATTCACGCTCCAGCTCCGCCACAGCCCCGAAGATGGTGAGCATGAACTTTCCGCTGGGGGTGGTGGTGTCGATGGCCTCCTTCTTGGACACGAACTCCACCCCCTTGGCGGCCAGCCGTTCCACCAGCTCCAGCAGATCCCGGGTGTTTCGGGCAAAACGGCTGATAGATTCCACGATCACCGTGTCCCCCCGGCGCACGTACTCCATCAGCTTTTTCAGCTCCGGCCTGTCTGTGCTCTTGCCGCTCATGCGGTCAATATAAACCTCGTCCACGCCCAGACTTTCCATCAACGCCTCCTGCCGGATGGTGTTCTGCTCCTGGGTGCTGACACGGACGTAACCTATTTTCAAATCAGCCACTTCCTTTCATGCAAGTTTTCTTGACGCGAAGGAATACTTGTAGTACAATAGCACTACAAGGAGGCGGTGGATATGGCAATGGACGCCACCCTGCAAATCAGAATGAACAGTGACCTCAAGGCCGAAGTGGAGGAGCTATACCGCAATTTAGGCACTTCTTTTGCGGAGGCCGTGCGCATTTTTGCCCAGCAGAGCTTGCGGGAGGGTGGGATGCCTTTCCGTCCTACTCTCAAAGCCTGGGAAAATATGACCGCCCAGGAGGTCAACGCCAAGCTGCTCCGAAGCGAAGCCGACATTGCGGCGGGCCGGGTATACAGTCAGGACGAGCTTGACCGCCGCATGAAAGGACGGTTCACCCATGGCACAGATACCGCAGTATAGGATTGTCTACACCGAAAGCGCCATACAGGACATTGAGGAAAAGGCGGACTATATTGCGGCCCAGTTTCATGATCCAGATTTGGCTGAGGAGCGGTATTTTCGGCTGAAATTTGAGATTCAGAAACAGCTTGCTACTTTCCCGTTCAAGTATCAGCCCTATCATCTGGAGCCGTGGGCAGGGAGGGTGTGCGGCAGTATGTCACCCGGAATGATGTGGTGCTGTACAGTGTGGACGAGGACGGGCGGCAGGTCTTTATCCGGGCCATCTGTACCAGGGGCCAGGATTTGGCGGCGCACCTGGCAGAACAGAAATAAACAGATTGGTGCCAATAGGGCCGGTTCTGGGCGTGGCATATGCCAAAACCCGGAAACCGGCCCTATTGCTATACTTTTCCACTGCGCCGTTAGGGTATACCCCAGCGGCACACTCAGTGCACCCCGTACTCCGCCATGATCTCCCGGAGGCAGTACGCCCGGAACTGCTTGTCGTAGATCATCTCCTCCAAATCCAGCGCGTCGTACCCGGCGTTAATCAGGAGCCGCAGTTCCCGTTCCGGCACCCCATGACGCTTGCCGTATTCCATCAGGGTTTCCATATAATCGTCTGGTTCCTTGGCGGGTTCATACCAGACCCAATCGGAGAAGTATCGCTGAGGCCGCAGCTTGGTATCGTCAAATCGGGTGACAGTACGCCGCCCCTGGGCGTTGATTGCCATCACGTCCCCCTGGCCGATGGGGATATCGGTGCAGGCCAGCTTGGAAATCCCCAGCGCAGCCAGCGCCATGTTGAGGATTTCATCGGTGGAGGCGTAGAGGTAACACCCCAGGCTGGGGAACAGCCGGACAGACAGGGGGTTGTTTCCCCGGACCAAGTACAGGGTGTTTTCCACGTCCAGCACCGTGAGGGTGAAGCTGCCCTCCAACTGCTCCGCCATCCGGCACAGGCTGTCCGGGCACAGCTTCCCGGCCTTCTCCAAAAGCTGTACCGCCACGTAGCTGTCCGTCTCAACCCTGGTGGGCGGCAGGCGGTGGTCGCGCCGCAGCTCCGCCTCATTGTAAAGCACCCCGTTGTGGGCCAGGGCGAAGGGCTGGCTTCCGGCCCTGCCGGAAAAGGGGTGGTTGTTATAGTTCTTGGATGCCGCCCCCTGGGTGGTCATGCGGGTGTGGCCCATCAGATACCGGGCCTGGGAAGGAATGCGCTAGCGCATTTTACAGGCGGACCGGGGCGCTTTCTGAATCTGAACCGACCCATTGTGGACATAGGCCACCCCGCTGGCGTCGGTGCCCCGCACCTGTGCCGCATCGGCCAGCTCTCGGAACAGGGCCAGCCGCTGAACCGGGGTGAGCTTCCCCTGGTAGTCCAGCACTCCAAAAATCGCGCACATGGTCACACCTCCTCAGGGACGGCCACCGGCTCGTTGATGTAAAGCCGCCGCTCCTTGAGGTACTGCACCAGCTCCGGGGCGGTACAGCCGGATACAAAATCCGTCCAGGTCAGGCCCTGCATCTCCTGGTCGGACAAATACAAAGCCACCTCACAGATGCGGTCAACCATCTGCAAGGTGGCAATCAGGGTATTGAGCTTCAGCGTTCCCCGGAACATCCGAAACTCTATGGTATCATAATTGGTCAGGTTCACGCATTTGTACCGCTGGTAGTGCTCCTTTTTTGCGTTGTCCAGCACCGCCTTGGGGTCGTCCTTCCGGCCATACCGGGCGGCCCACTGCTCCATCTGATCCCGGGTGCGGCGGCTGAACCGCAGCAGCTCGTTCCAGTGGTTCTCCACAAAGAACAGGATGCGGGCGATCACCGCCTCCTGGGCTTCCTCGGACGGGCCAAAGGCCGAGCGATTGACGTGGACATGGAGGCCGCAGGTACAGGCTTTATGGCTGGTGTAGCCCATGCGGACGGCCTCGGCCACCACCGCGCCCCAGGGCATCTCGGCGAGGTGATAGCCCAGGGTCATAGGGTGGGTGACGATCTCCATGCCGTCCTCCAGGGAACCGTCATGCTTGATGTAGATATGCTCCAAACCGTTGCTGTTGGCCGCGTTCACCAGCTGCCACGCCCGGTCGCTGCGCTCTCCCGCCCCGTCGATTTCCAGCTCCACGCCGAAATAGCGATCCCCTTCCCCATAGAAAATGGGGTCCGGCTTGTAGTAATAGCTGTGGATTTCCCCGGGATCGGTACGCATCGCATAGCAGCCGTGACATAACGGCTCCTCCTCGTCCGCGTCATCGCTGAGGTAGTAAGCGCGATCCAGCTCCAGCAGCGCCCCGCAGCGGGTGCAGTTGGTGTAATAGCGGTCATAGCAGTTCTGGCACAGGGGCGTGGTATCGTCCCCCGCGTTGTCCTCCCGCAGGATGCGCCGGCCGCACTCGCGGCACAGCAGGGTTTCCTCCTCCAGGCAGGGGCGGCAGAACTCCTGCCCGTCTACCACCGTCCGATCCTCCAGCGGGTGGGCCTCTCCACAGGCGGAGCAAATAAAGGTTTCTGTCATCAGTCTGTTTCCTCCTCTAAAATGTAGTCGATGGCCGCGCACAGACCGGCGGCCACAGCGGCGGCCAAAAGGCTCAGGATATCGCTGCTCAGTTCATCATTGGGGATCGCGCTCCTTTCCGGGTGATAGGTGTTGCTACGCGCAGCAGACGCCGCGGAGCAGACAGACCGCCACTTCGTATAAGACGGCGCGGAGGGCGGACAGGAACAGGTACAGCATGGGGGTTCCTCCTTTCAATTTTTGGGAAAAATCGCGGCTGATTTTTGGATTTTCAGGCGTTTTCCCCGGTTTTTCCGCAAGAAATAAAAACATCCGCAGAACCCGTAAGCGTAAGGAAACGCCGGGTTATGCGGATGTTCTCTTAAATAATGTATCGTTTGGGAATACCAGGATAATGTCAAACAAACTCATAAGGCCCCAATTGGGCCGGAAAGGAGTAAAACCATGTACGATTATGATGATTATGAGGGTTTGGACGAGCGGGAGCCCATCAGCGAGTACCTGACGCCCAGAGAGGTCATGGACTTGCTGTATATCGGAAAGAACACGCTGTACGGGCTGCTCAACTCGGGGGAATTGAAGGGGTTCCGGGTGGGGAAGCAGTGGAGGGTGACTAAAGACAGCCTGCGGGCATTTACAGAAAAATTATAGTACTGTGGGGCGGATGGGCAGATGGGCGGATAAAAACTCTGTCTTTGCATTGGATATTTGGCATCTATGCTGCTATGATTTAAGCCATTTTCGCGGTGCCCATCCGCCCATCTGCCCAAGAATGAGTTGATTTGGGTTGACATTATACTTCTGCCATGTATAATTTTTGTGTGCATCCTTTAATTGAGATTTTTGAATGGGAGGGTATTCATATGGGTGAGGAGTACGAAAGCCTGAGTTCTATTATAGAACGGGTGTATACACGAAAAAAGGAGCATGGGAAGCATAAAAACGATCCGGATCTTGAGAATGCAAAAAAAGAATACCGCGAAATATTTTTTCGCTTTGCAAGGTGATTGGTTTACATGGCGTCGTCAATAAAAATATGATATAATCGTCCTCAAAGAAAAGGGGG
>CAJULJ010000068.1:0-12002 GCA_910587395.1 uncultured Oscillospiraceae bacterium
AAAACTACATTTTTTCCTCGGCGTTTTCTTTCATTTTATCACTGGCGCTGACAGTCAATATCCTGGAAAACGCGCTGACGGACTGGAACGGCAAATTGTCCGAGATATGGGCCCTGCTGACGCAGACCCCGCAGAGCTTCAAAGGCGGGGACATCTGGACGATGATCACCGGCATCCACAACGCCATGGTGGGGATCGGCTATGGCCTGCTGGTGCTGTTCTTCGCCATGGGCGTGTTCCAGAGCGCCGCCAGCTTCCGGGACTTCCAGCGCCCGGAATTTGCCCTGCGCCACTTCATCCGCTTCGTGCTGGCAAAGGTGGCCGTGGGGAGCTGCATGGAGATCATGACCGCCATTTTCAGCGTGTGCGGCGGCGTGGTCGCCACCGTCATGTCCGGCATGGGCGGCTCGGTGTCCACGGCGGCCACCCTGCCCGGCGAGATCGTGACTGCCATCGAGGGCTTGGGCCTGCTGGAGAGCATACCCCTCTGGCTGGTGGCCCTGCTGGGCAGCCTGTTCATCACCGTCATGTCGTTCATTCTGCTGCTGACAGTGTACGGGCGGTTTTTCCGGCTCTATATGTTCACCGCCCTGGCCCCGCTCCCCCTGGCGTCCTTCGCCGGGGAGGGCACCGCCGCCAGCGGGAAAGCGTTCCTCAAAAACTACATCGGCGTGTGCATGGAGGGGGCGGTGATCGTGCTGGCCTGCCTGATCTATTCCGCGTTCCTGTCCAGCAGCACCCCGGCCGCCGACGCCAGCCTGCCCGCCGTCACCATGGCATGGCAGTACATCGGCCAACTCATCTTCAATATGCTTATCTTGACCGGGCTGGTGAAGGGGGCCGACAGGGTGGTAAAGGAGATGTTGGGGCTATAGGGAAATACAACATCATCTACGCAGACCCGCCATGGAAATACGGCACATGGCACTCTGCGGACCGGCACTACCCCACCATGCCCATTGAGGACATCAAGGCCCTGCCCGTGTCCGAGCTGGCCGCCGAGGATTGCGCCCTGTTCCTCTGGATCACCATGCCCATGCTCCATGAGGCGTGGGGGGTGATGGAGGCATGGGGCTTTCGCTTTGTCACCGCCGCTTTTGTCTGGGTGAAGCTGAGCCGGAAATCCAATACGGTATTTTGGGGGCCGGGCCACTGGACCAGGGCCAACGCGGAGCTGTGCCTTCTGGCGACCAGGGGCCGCCCCAAGCGGCGGGCCCGGAACGTCCACCAAGTCATTATCTCCCATGTCCAGGAGCACAGCCGGAAGCCGGACGAGGCCCGCCGCCGCATTGAGGCCCTGATGGGGGATGTGCCCAGGGTAGAGCTGTTCGCCCGCCGCCCCGCCCCCGGCTGGGACGTGTGGGGGAATGAAGTGGAAAGCACCATTGACTGGGTAGAGACATAGAAAACCGCCCGCATATTCGCTGGCGGTTTTTGCCGGTCTATGTATCTTCTCCAGGGATGGTTCCGAACAGGATACGCAGATAGTCCCGGCGGCCGTATAGTACACGATCCACATAGACATCCCCGCCATGGGGCCGGTAGAAAACCATGTAGCTCCCGCTCACGAGAAAACGGTAGCCAGCATTTTCCCCGGCAATCGCGGACAGGGGAGAACCCATCTCCGGGAACATCTTCAACTGATCCACCGCGTCCATGATCTTGTCCACCACACGCTTTGCGGCAGACGGGTTTTGCAGTTCGTGGGCAATGTGCTCCCAAATATCGTCCAAATCGTGGAGCGCCTGTGTAGAATAGCGGATATTACTCCCCATGGGCCCGTTCCTCAAAGTGTGCCCGCACATTTTCCGGTGTCAACCAGCCCTCAGTTTCCCCGGACTTCCGCCCCACGGCAAGCTCGCCCATCAGTTTGAGCGTGGCCTGGGTTTTTTCGTAGTCCTGGATATCCAAAATGGCATATTTGCCGCGGCCATTCTTTGTCAGAAAGACTGGGGAACCCACGGCTACATCGTGCAGCACTTCGCTGTAATTGCGCAGATCGGAGATAGGTTTGATGTTCGGCATCCGATTCAACCCCTTTCTATCTCACAGTATACGCCAATCCGCTGTAAAATTCAACAACAAGTTTTACTACACTAAAATTGAGGTGATCCATTATCGAAATCAAAATTCCCAAAGAAGTACGCCAGCACAAGGAAAGCATTTTCTTCGGCCTGTCCGCCCGGCAGTTCTTCTGCGCCCTGTTCGCGGTGGGACTGGCCGTGGGCGTTTACCTGCTGCTGGGTCCCATGCTGGGCAAGGAAACCGCAAGCTGGGTGTGCATCCTGGCCGCTGCGCCCGTGGCCGTGGCCGGGTTCTTCCACTACAACGGCCTGACCCTGGAGCAGTTTGTGTGGGCTTTCATCAAATCTGAATTCCTGTGCGCCGGGGAGCGGCGCTTCATGTCCGAGAACTTCTACTATGACCTGTTCCGCCGAAAGGGGCGTGATGATTTTGATTAAGGCCCTTGCCGCCGCCAACAGGAGCGAACGGGACAAGTTCACCATCCCCCGCAGCGTCCAGCAGTCTATCCCCATCAAGTGCATCTATGGGGACGGCATCTGGCAGGTGGGCCGCAAGCACAGCCGGACGTGGCGCTTTTCCGATGTGAACTACGCCGCCGCGTCTGAGGACGACCAGCGCGGGATATTCCTGTCCTACGGCGGGGTGCTCAACAGCCTGCCCACCGACGCCGCCGCGAAAGTCACCATCATTAACCGCCGCCTCAACCCCGTGGCCTTTGAACGCTCCATTCTGATGAAGGAGCGGGGGGACGGCCTGGACGAGTACCGCAGGGAATCCAACCGCATCCTCACCCAGCGGGCCGCCGAGAGCAATAATTTGGTCCAGGAGAAGTACATCACCCTGTCCATCCCCCAGCGGAAGATCGAGGAATCCCGCGCCTATTTCCGGCGGGTGGACGCCAACCTGTCCAAGAGCTTCGGGAGGCTGGACAGCGGGGCCCGGCCCGTGCCCAACCATGACCGGCTCCGCATCCTCCACGACTTTTTCCGCCCCGGCGAGGAACAGTATTTCACCTTCGACCTGACCGCCGCCATCCGCCGGGGCCTGGACTTCAAAGACCTGATCTGCCCGGACGGTATGCGGTTCCGGGCGGGGCATTTTGAAATGGGGGACAAGGTGGGCCGCGTCCTGTTCCTCAAGGACTACGCCAGCTACATCAAGGACAGCATGATATCCGCCCTGTCCGACTTCCCCCGAAACCTCATGCTGTCCATCGACATCCTGCCCATCCCCACCGACGAGGCCGTAAAGGAGATACAGAGCCGGATCATGGGCATTGAGACGGACATCACCCGTTGGCAGCAGCGGCAGAACGACAAGAACAATTTCACCGCCACCGTTCCTTACGACCTGGAACAGCTCCGGGGTGAGGCCAAGGAATTTTTGTCCGACCTCACCGAACGGGACCAGCGCATGATGTTTGCCGTTGTAACGCTGGTGCATATCGCGGACAGCCTGGAACAGCTTGACGCGGACACCGACGCCCTCTTTGCCATCGGGCGGGAGCACCTGTGCCAATTCTCCGTCCTGCGCTACCAACAGGAGGACGGGCTGAACACCGTTTTGCCCTACGGCCTGCGCCGGGTAAAGGCCATGCGGACCCTGACCACCGAGAGCACCGCCGTCCTTATGCCCTTCCGCGTCCAGGAGATCCAGGACCCCGGCGGCCTGTCCTACGGTATCAACGCCATTTCCAAGAACCTGCTGATCTGTGACCGCAAGCGGCTGATCTCCCCCCACGCCTTCTATCTGGGTGTGTCCGGCTCCGGCAAGTCGGTGGGTATGAAGGACACCGTGAACAACGTGATCCTGTCCACCAACGACGAGGTGATCATCATCGACGCCGAGCGAGAGTACGGCCCCATGACCCGTTCGCGGGGCGGCGTGGTGGTGGAGATTTCCCCCAACAGTCCCCACCACATCAATCCGCTGGAGGCAGCGCTTGATTATGTGGACGGAGAGAACCCCATTGCCATGAAATCCGAATTGATCACCAGCATTTTGGAGCAGCAGATGGGGGTGGGCCGCCTGTCCGGCAGCCATAAATCCATCATCGACCGCTGTACCGCCAACGTGTACCAAAACTATTTCAGCAGCCGGGGCAAGGCCCCCATGCCCCTCCTCACCGACTGGCGCAACGAGGTCATGCGGCAGGTGGACCCGGAGGCCCGGGAAATTGCCCTGGCCGCCGAGCTGATCACCGAGGGCAGCTTGAATGTGTTTGCCCACCCCGGCAACGTGGACATGAACAGCCGGATCGTCACCTTCGACCTGTACGAGATGGGGGAGCAGCTTCGGCCCACCGCCCTGGTCGTCACCCTGGAGGCCATTCAGAATCGCGTCATGGAGAACCGCAAGCGGGGCAAATTCACCTGGGTGTTCCTGGATGAAGTATACTTGTATTTCAAGTACCACTATTCCGGGGAATTTCTCTACCGGGCCTGGAAGCGGTTCCGCAAGTACGCGGGCATCATGACCGCCGCCACCCAAAACGTGGAGGAATGTTTGAAATCCGAAACGGCCCGGCTCATGCTGGCGAACAGCGAATTTCTGCTGCTGTTCAACCAGGCGGCCACCGACCGGGCCGAGCTGGGGCGGCTCCTGCATATCTCCGACACGCAGATGGGCTACATCACCAACGCCGAACCGGGCCACGGCCTGCTGAAAATGGGCGGTTCCCTGGTGCCCTTCGCCAACACCATCCCCAGGGACACCGAGCTCTACCGCACCCTGTCCACCACCCCCGGCGAGAATCAAATCTCACCATGAGACACATTTTTTTGACATGGGAGAAATCACGTTAGGGAGCTTATTTGACGGGATCGGCGTATTCCCGCTGGCGGCCCGCCGGAACGGGATCGTGCCGGTATGGGCCAGCGAGATCGTAAAGGCCCCCATTTCCATCACCCGGCGCCACTTCCCGGACATGGAGCATTTGGGGGACATCACCAAGCTGGACGGGGGGAAGATACCCCCCGTCCATGTGCTTACCTTCGGCTCGCCCTGCCAGAATCTTTCCCAAATTGGCAACAGGACAGGGCTTGCCGGGGTAAAATCAAGTCTGTTTTTTCACGCAATACGGATCATAAAAGAAATGAGGGATGCTACTGACAAACAATATCCAATTATCGCTGTTTGGGAGAACGGTGTGACACGTTCCTGGCTGAAAAGGTCAGGCGCAAGACTGAAAGGAAGGTGAAAGAGAAACTTGCAGAACTAATGGCCCGATGGGTGGAATGACGGGGTAACGCCCTGAAACGCCCACACTGATACTCCGACTGGCGCAGATGATGCAAATAAATCTGCGTCAGAAGCTCGGTGAAGTCGGCAGAGAGCAACCGTAAAGCATAGCCAATGATACGAAAGCTGCCCAGAGGTGGGTGGTGTTGCCTATATGCCGGGTGTCTCATGCTCATGGTGAGAATGTGTGCAGAACACTGACGAACTTCCGAATGTAAGGGTCTAAACCCAGAATGTGTCGAAAGGCACTACACGCCATAGCGGGGTGTCCGTGGATGAGTAAAAGTCGTTTTTATGAAAGTCCATCTACTGTTACAGGCAGTAAGGCGAAAGCCGGACACAGGCTCAAAGGGAGCACCTAAAAGCATGAAATGATAGGGCCATTGGAACGTGGAAAGCTGGGAGCGTGGAGACTGTTGCGGTCAGAGAAGCGCTGGGCGGGAAGTCATAACCGTCCTTTATTCCAGTGAGAGTAGAGGCACAGTACCAATGAAATCATGGAAACATGATGGAGGGATGGCCTCAAGTCGAGGTAACAGTTAAATTTGAAAACACAATAAACGCAGCTTCGAGTATGACAAAGAAAATCCGCTGAAAGGAGTGGATGCCTGTGTTGGCTTCGGAGCGGAAGAAACCCAAACAAAGCAAAATACGCTATGCGGAGTACTACGACCTGCAAAGTACCCTTGACGGTCTATATGCTGACAGCGCAAAGGGCAAGGTGTTTTCCCATCTTATGGAACTTGTTGTCAGTGAGGAAAATATCAAAATGGCATACCGGACGATTAAGGGCAACACAGGAAACGGAACCGCAGGCGTGGACAAGCGCACCATACAAGACCTTGCCAAGTTGGATGAGAGACAGTACGTTGCGCTGATTCAAAAGCAGTTTAAGAGCTATCATCCCCGCCCTGTCCGCAGGGTGGAAATCCCCAAGCCCAATGGAAAGACCCGCCCCCTCGGAATCCCGACCATCGTTGACCGCATTGTGCAGCAATGTGTCCTGCAAATTTTGGAGCCAATTTGTGAAGCGAAATTTTATGACCATTCCTATGGTTTTAGACCAAACCGCTCCACAGAACACGCCATAGCCAGATGCAACCAGCTAATACAGCTATCGCATCTGCATTATGTTGTGGATATTGATATAAAAGGCTTCTTTGACAATGTAAATCACACAAAGCTGATTCAGCAGATGTGGGAAATGGGAATCCGGGACAAGCAACTCCTGTGCATTATTCGGGAAATGCTGAAGGCCCCCATCGTAATGCCTAACGGAGAAATATTCCATCCAAGCAAAGGAACGCCGCAAGGCGGCATTCTCTCTCCGCTGTTGTCCAACATCGTTCTTAATGAACTGGACTGGTGGATTGCGTCACAGTGGGAATGGATGCCAATGCATGGCGGCGCAAAATATACGTGTCTCAACGCAAATGGCAGCATCAATCGGGGTTATCAGTACCGGGTGTTGAAAGAAAGCCGATTGAAGCCTGTGTTCATCGTCCGATATGCCGATGATTTCAAGTTGTTCTGCCAAAACCGCAAGGACGCATTTTGTCTGTATGCGGCAACGGTACAATGGCTAAAGGAACGGTTGAAGCTGGACATCAGCCCAGAGAAATCTAAAGTGGTGAATCTAAAGCGCCATTATTCTGAATATCTGGGTTTCAAGATGAAGGCACGATGTAAGGGTGAGAAATATGTTATCTGTTCCCACATGAGCGATAAGGCGCAGGAGAGGGCAAAAAGGCAGTTGGCAGAGTGTATAAAGGCGATACAGCATCCAAAGAGCGAGCAAGATCAACACAGGCGGATTTTCCGTTATAACTCCATTGTGATAGGTATGCATAATTATTATCGCATTGCCACCTGTGTGAATCTGGATTTTTCGCCTATCGCATTCGCCATTGGCAAGCAAATGAAAAACCGTCTGGGCAAACAGGGATTAAGCAAACAGGGCAAGTTGGAAAAGGGGTACATTAAAAGCAAATATGGTGTCAGCGGCCAAATGCGCTTTCTAAAAGGCCATCCGCTGGTGCCGGTAGGATATGTCCGCCATAAGAGCCCACTGGGCAAAAAGCGGAGCATCAACCGGTATACGCAGAGTGGCCGGGAGGAAATTCATAAAATGCTTGGCATCAATGTGGAAATACTTACCTGGTTGATGAGAAACTCACGCCTGGGGCAATCCGTGGAATATGCGGATAACCGAATCTCGCTGTATGCGGCGCAGTATGGAAAATGTGCTGTCACAGGAGAAACCCTCCACCGGCACGAAATCCACTGCCATCATAAAACCCCGAAATCCGCAGGCGGCACAGACGCTTATGCAAATTTGGTTATTGTGAGTGAATTGGTTCACCAACTCATTCATGCCACAGATGGGGGCACTATTTCACGTCTGCTCCAACTTCTGGCCCTGAACCCTCAACAACGCAAAAAGCTCAATAAACTGCGAGAACAAGCAAATCTAATGGCAATTTAGCCGACTAACCGCAACGGAGCGTGTAAATTGTGTTTAAAACAAAATGCTGCTATCCCGATGGAACGCCGTGTGAGGGGAAACTCTCACGCACGGTGTGGAGTGGGGGAAAATCCGGAGATTGTTTCAAAGGATTACCTATCACTATTCATGGGAAGCCTTTCGTCAAATGACCGGCTGGACTATGCGGAAGTGCTCCGGGCGTTCACAGATACCGCAATTCCAATTCCTGCTTCTGGACGGTGGGCAAACGCTGGAATGGTGCGAGGCCCTGGGGTTGACCTGTGCTGGCGGCTTATGGACGCCCAATATTGGGCAGTTCCCCGGCTGGCACGACGGCAGCGCATCTTCCTCGTGGCCGGTTTTGGAGGGGGGCGTGCTCACGAAATACTGTTTAAGCCCCGCCCAATGTTCCAAGTATCTCCGGCTGGCGGAGAAGGCGGGGTGCCCGCCGCCCAGGTTCATCGAGGCCCTGTTATTGAAGCAGGGGGGCGTATACCCATCGTCCGGCCCTTCCAGCTTTTCCGAATGAGGGGGGCGGCCAATGACCGCTACCACGTCCAGTTCCGGGACAGCTTCGGCTTTCTGAACGATCCCTTTCCCACCCTGCTGGCGGGGACGGTCTACCCCTTCGCGTTCTACTTTGCCGACGACCCTTTGGGCGGCTGTGTGCGGTTCCCTTCGGAGCTGGAATGTGAGAGGTTGATGGGCCTGCCCGATGGGTGGACGAAATACGGCGCGGAGGGGGAGGAGATCAGCCCGGGCCAGCGTTACCGGGCCCTGGGCAACGCCATCGCCCTGCCTTGCGCCGACTATATCATGGCGGGGATCAAAGAGGTACTTGACCCATAAATCCAGGGGCGCGTCCGCTATGGGCGCGCCCCGCTGCTTTTTTAAGGAGGGGAACACCATACCCAAAATAAAGGAACGGAACCAAACCGATAAGGTCAAAGGCAAGAAAAAGGGCGGTAAGCCCGCCCAGGCCAGCGCCCGCCGCGTCATGACGGCCAAGCTGAAAAAGGAGCTGGCCCAGCGGAAGCGGGGCGGGGGCAACACCGCCGCCGAGATACCCCGCGGCAGTTTCACCGATACCGCCAGCACCACCGCCACCGGCTCCGCCAGCGCCGACAGCGGCGCCGGGGCCGTGGAGCAGGTGGAGCAGACCGCCCAGGCCGCCGCCGTCGATGTGGGCCGCGCCGCCAAGCGGGGCGCGGCCCTGGCTGCGTCCAAGGTGAAGCAGAAGCGCCGGGAGGTCAAAGAGCGGCGGCGCCAGCCGGACGCTCAGGGCCAGCCCCCGGACACCCCGGCCCCTGGCGGCCATGGGGCAGACACCCCATCCGGCCAACCGCCCCATCAGGGCTCTGCGCCGGGCACTTCCGCTACTCCACCACCCCCAACACCGGGGGAGTGTATGCGCCAGCGGGCGGCAGACCAGCGGAAGGAGCAGCTTACCCGCCCCAGGGCGGGTACACCGTCTCAGGGGACAGCCCCGGCCTCCCCCCACTACGGCGGGCCCCAGCTTTCCCCCGGCCCTTCCACAAAAAATTCCCCCACCGGGGATCGATCTATCTATCCATCCATCAAAGAGCGCCCCCGGTGCTCCAACATACTAAAGGAGAAACCTACGGCGGGGGCCATCCGGCCCAAGAATCGCCGAGCGGTGGAACAGGCCGCCCGGACACGGGCGGCTCCCGCCAGCGTCCCCGGCCCCGCGGGGAGGAAGGCCGCCGCTGGGAAAATCGCTGACCGGGCCCGGAAGAAGGCTCAGCGTGAGGCGCAGCGGGGTATGCTCCAGAAATCCAGGCAGACAGCCCAGGCCGCCGCCGACCTGTCCAAGCGGGCGGCCCAGGCCACGGTGAAGGCGGTGAAGGAGTTGGTCGGCGCCCTGTCCGCCCTGGTGGGCGGGGGTGCGCTGGCCGCCGCCATGTGTGTGATCTTCCTGGTGGCCGCCGTGATCGCGTCCCCCTTCGGCATCCTCTTTGCCAACGAGCCGTCCCCTGGGGCGGTGCCGCTGGCCGCCGCCGTCAATCAGATCAACATGGAGCTGTCCGACAGGCTGGCCGCCCTGCAAACCGGGGATTACAGCGCCATCGACATCCAGGGCGCGGCCCCGGACTGGCGGGAGGTTGCGGCGGTGTTCGCCTGCAAGACCGCCATGGGAGCGGACAGCGTGGACGTGGCCGCCCTCACCCCGGACAGGGTGGCGCGGCTGAAAGCCGTCTTTTGGGATATGTGCGCCCTTTCGTCCAGCGTGGAGACCATCGACCACCCGGCCACGGATGATACCGAGGCGTGGACAGAGAAAAAACTGCACATTACCATCACCGCCAAGAGCGCGGAGGATATGCGCACAGCCTATGCGTTCTCCGCCGACCAAAACAGCACCTTGACGGAGCTGCTGGACGAGCTGGACGTGATCGGCGGCCTGCTGGCGAACCTGGGCATGTCGGACGAAAAGGTGATAGAGGTCCTCCAACGTTTGCCGGACGATCTTTCCCCGGAACGGCGGGCTGTGGTAGAAACGGCTTGTAAGCTGGTGGGCAAGGTCAACTACTTTTGGGGCGGCAAGAGCAGCGCCATCGGCTGGGACCCCCGCTGGGGCACATTGATGAAAGTGACCGCGCCGGGGAACGACACCAGCGGCACCTATCGGCCCTTCGGCCTGGACTGTTCCGGGTTCCTGGACTGGGTGCTGAAAAACGTGGGCCTGCCCAGCGACGGGCATTGGTATGTCAACCGAAATTTGACAGCGGTATCGACCGCCAACGCCAAGCCGGGGGATTTTGCCCTCTACCCGGACGCCTCCCATATCGGCGTGGTGGTGGGCCGGAACGAGGCGGGGAAGCTGCTGGTGTGCCACTGTGCCAGCGGGCAGAATAACATCGTGATCACCGAGTTTTCCGCCTCCGGCTTTACCGTTGTGGGCAAGCTGGCCTTTATGGACTAAAAAATAAATCTCATGGTGAGACACGATTCTTGTCGGGAATCAAATCTCACCATGAGACACATTTTTATCCTTCATTTGTTCCGGTCGTTTGTACTCAATCAACTCTCCCGCTTCTACTTTCAAATACCAGCACAGCTTACAAATAAGCCCAGTATCCATCCTCTGAAAATCATTACGGCAATATCTATTGAAATTGGCACGAGGAATGTCCAAATCCTTGCAAATCTGATTTTTAGAGATTCCGCGCGCTTTCAAAATACGCTCAATATTCAGCGTCAATGCTCCGTAATCCATAACAAAGTCCCTCTTTACTTAGATAGCCTTATTATATATAATAGGAACGCATTTAATAACTCACCATATAGTAAGTCCTTATATAGCTACCTCAAAGAGAAGCGACACATGACCACAATATTTTGGCTATTGAATTTGTAAAAATCAAAAGCAAGGAGTAATCTACATTGAAAACATGGTTAAAGAGACAGGATAAAACATTCCACAGTTGTTGGCGGGATATTATGAAAGCCATGATAATTACCGCATTGCTTTTAGGCGCTGTTTGAAAATTGGAAATGTGCCCAACGTGAGGGATTTTTTCGCCAGACGAAGCCAATTTGACGCAGGAACACTTGGTGTATTCCAAGGAAAATTGGCAAAGTATGGGGGAAAAAGAGCCACCGTTTGGGTATGATGACAATTTTCAAACAAGCCCTAGTCTCTTTTGCTTTCGGCTTTTTTCTGCGCGGCATGACAGCGAATCGTGATGTGGGATTGTGGAAATCCCTTGTTTCTACGCCAGGATCGTAAATCTGCGCCTTATGTGGAAACGGGAATGGTATCGCTTAACATGCCTCTGGCTGTATGTTCAAGCGCAACCGCCATTTGGTGGATCACAGCGGGGTATGCGTCTGCTATCTGACAAAGGAGCGTGGCGGGACCGCCTACACTGCTCAATACGCACAGAGGCAGGGGCTTGAGATAGTTAATACCGCGCGGCACGAAATCCCATAATATGGGATATTGCGGGGTAAAAAATATGTCTCATGGTGAGAAAAATTTCCCGCTGTAGCCGTTTTTCAAAAATAATTAGGAAAAAACCATTGAAACTATATGGTTATAGAGTGGACAAAAAATGGGCCGTTTTGGTAGAATGGCATAGGTCAAATTATACGTCGAGACAGACATATCCTATTTTGCAATTTTTTCACAGAAAGGGGTTGACAGGGAATGACGCTCAGGTATGCTTTTACCAGCCAGCCAGCCAGCCAGCCAGCCAGCCAGCCAGCCAGCCAGCCAGCCAGCCAGCCA
>CAJULJ010000068.1:12102-12550 GCA_910587395.1 uncultured Oscillospiraceae bacterium
GTAGAAGGTTACTCGCCCTCTTTTTCCCTGTCAAGCCCATATTTAACCGAAACGGCCACCTGGAAAGCGTTTTTCGCTGTCCGGGCGGCCTTTTTGCGCTCATTTGAGGAAAAGGGGGGCTGAATAGTGGATCAAAACTATATCGCGCCGGCAGGTGCATTGAAAAAGCTGAAAACAGCCCGGAGCATCCCGCAGACGGTCTACCTCTACGGGGCCACCGGCTACGGCAAGACGGAGCTGGTACGCCAGTACCTGTCAGGCCGCAGGTACATCTATCTCTCCTGCGAGGAACTGCCCTGGGAGGCCGGGGCGCTGCCCCGGTCGGAACCGGGCAGGCAAAACCGCCGGGTGGTGGTGATTGACGACCTGCACCGGTTGAAAAGCGAAAAACTACGCCAAGAGATTTTGGCATTGGAGGAGCGGGAGGATATATGGCTGATCCTGGTCA
>CAJULJ010000069.1 GCA_910587395.1 uncultured Oscillospiraceae bacterium
GTACGATAAGATCGACAAGATCCGCGGCATGGACGTGGTCATCTGCACCACCGCCAAGACCGACGAGGAGGCCAAGGAGCTGCTGACGCTGCTGGGCGCTCCGTTCCACACCGAAAACGGCTGAGAGAGGGAGGATAACTGCTATGGCCAAAAAGTCCATGATTAACAAGCAGCAGGCTGAGCCCAAGTTCTCCAGCCGCCGCTATAACCGCTGCAAGATCTGCGGCCGCCCCCACGCCTACCTGCGCAATTACGGCATCTGCCGTATCTGCTTCCGGGAGCTGGCATATAAGGGCGAAATTCCCGGCGTCAAAAAGGCGTCCTGGTAAGTCTCGTTCCGCCATACTTCGTTGGGCCGGCTTGCCGTACACCTGGTACTGCCTGCGCCGGTCCGCCTCGTCTGGCGAAACGATACAGTATGGTAACTCGTCCAAAGGCGGGAGTTTTGCGACTCCCGCCTATGGGCCTGTTATATGGCACTTACAGGTTTCGGCAAAAAGTGCCGCATTAAGAGACCCCCAGCGAGGGAAAGGGCGGACAACAGGTCGGAGGACGATGCCTAACCCCCGATACCTTTCCGTCTGAACCGGCAGGCGTTCTGCAAAGCCGGTAATCTTAATAGGAGGTAAAGACTCATGCAAATCACTGATCCCATTGCGGATATGCTCACCCGCATCCGCAACGCGAGCAACGCCAAGCATGACACCGTGGATGTTCCTGCTTCCAACATGAAGAAGGCCATCGCTCAGATCCTTCTGGACGAGGGCTATATCAAGAACTTCCAGACCATCAATGATGGGACCCAGGGCGTCATCCGCATCACGCTGAAGTATATCCAGCCCGGCAAGGAGAAGGCCATCACCGGCCTGCGCCGGGTGTCCAAGCCCGGCCTGCGCGTCTACGCCGGCGCCGACGAGCTGCCCCGGGTGCTGCGCGGCCTGGGCATCGCCATCGTTTCCACGTCCAAGGGCGTCATGACCGACAAGAAGGCCCGTCAGGCCCATGTCGGCGGCGAAGTCCTGGCGTTCGTCTGGTAAGGAGGGTTATAGGAATGTCTAGAATTGGCAGAGCTCCTATCGCCGTCCCCGCCGGCGTGGAGATCAAAATCGAGGACAACAATGTTGTCACCGTGAAGGGCCCCAAGGGCACCCTCACCCAGCAGTTCCACCCCAACATGACCATCCAGCAGGAGGGGGCCGAGCTGCACGTCACCCGTCCCAACGACCTGAAGGAGAACCGCTCCCTCCACGGCCTGACCCGCACCCTGCTCCACAACATGGTGGTGGGCGTCACCGAGGGCTTCAAAAAGACCCTGGACGTCAACGGCGTGGGCTACCGCGTGGCCATGGAAGGCGGCAAGCTGGTCATGAACCTGGGCTACTCCCATCAGGTGATTATGGAGGCCCCCGCAGGCATCACCGTGGAAACCCCCAGCGCCAACCAGATCGTGGTTTCCGGCTTCGACAAGCAGCTGGTGGGCCAGTTTGCCGCCGAAGTGCGCGAGAAGCGTCCTCCCGAGCCCTATAAGGGCAAGGGCATCAAGTACTCTGACGAGGTCATCCGCCGCAAGGTCGGTAAGACCGGCGTCAAGAAATAATAAGGAGGTGTGCCGATTATGATTAACCGTCCCAATACCAAGGCTCAGCGCCTGCACCGTCATAAGCGCGTTCGCGGCAAGGTGTCCGGCACCCCCGAGCGTCCCCGCCTGAACGTGTTCCGCAGCGAGACCAACATCTACGCCCAGATCATCGACGATACCAAGGGCGTCACCCTGGTCTCCGCTTCTTCCCAGGAGAAGGGCTTCGAGGGCCCCGGCAGCAATTGTGAGGCCGCCAAGAAGGTGGGTCAGGCCGTTGCTGAGCGGGCCAAGGCCAAGGGCATTGAGGCTGTCGTGTTCGACCGCGGCGGCTATCTGTACCACGGCCGCGTGAAGGCTCTGGCCGAGGGCGCCCGCGAGGGCGGCCTGCAGTTCTAAGGGAGGAGGAAAAAAGAATGCCTAGATTTGAAAGAGAACCCAAGGAGTTCGTGGAGAAGCTGGTTTACCTGAACCGCGTCTCCAAGACCGTGAAGGGCGGTCGTGTGGCCAAGTTCTCCGCCCTGATGGTGGTGGGCGACGAGAAGGGCCGCGTGGGCTATGGCCTGGGCAAGGCCGCCGAGGTGGC
The DNA here is from genome assembly GCA_910587395.1 of uncultured Oscillospiraceae bacterium. Lineage (GTDB taxonomy): Bacteria > Bacillota > Clostridia > Oscillospirales > Oscillospiraceae > Enterenecus. Next base: position 2,163 of record CAJULJ010000069.1, read on the forward strand.
CGAGGCCATCCGCAAGGGCATCGAGGACGCCAAGAAGAACATGGTAAACGTCACTCTGTCCGGCACCACCATCCCCCACGAGGTCATCGGTGAGTTCGGCGCCGGCCGCGTCCTCCTCAAGCCCGCTTCCAAGGGTACCGGCATCATTGCCGGCGGCCCGGTGCGCGCCGTCATGGAGGCCGCCGGCGTGTCCGATATCCGCGCCAAGTGCCTGCGCACCAACAACCCCCAGAACGTGGTGGCCGCCACCATGGAGGGGCTCAAGTCCCTGCGCAGCCCCGCTGAGGTCGCGAAGATCCGCGGCAAGAGCGTGGAAGAGATCTTAGGTTAAGGAGGCTCACGACAATGGCTAAAACCATCAACATCAAGCTCGTCAAGAGCCTGAACGGCCGTCTGGCCAAGCATAAGGCCACCGCCGAGGCCCTGGGCCTGCGCAAGATCGGCGACACCACCGTGCAGCCCGACAACGAGGCTACCCGGGGCAAGATCGCCCACATCGGTTACCTGCTCCAGGTCACCGAGAACGCCTAAGGAGGTTGCGACCATGAATCTGCATGAACTGTCTCCCGCCCCCGGCTCCACCCAGGTGGGCAAGCGCAAGGGACGCGGCATCGGCACCGGCAACGGCAAGACCGCCGGCCGCGGCCACAAGGGCCAGTGGGCCCGCTCCGGCGGCGGCGTCCGCATCGGATTTGAGGGCGGCCAGATGCCTCTGGCCCGCCGCCTGCCCAAGCGGGGCTTCAACAACATCTTCGCCAAGCGCCTGGAGGCCATCAACGTCTCCGCTTTGAACAAGTTCGAGGACGGCGCCGTGGTCAATGTTTGCGACCTGCTGGAAAAGGGTATCATTTCCAAGTGTGAGTACGGCGTCAAGATCCTGGGCAACGGGGAATTGACCAAGAAGCTCACGGTTCGGGCTTCCGCGTTCTCCGCTTCCGCCAAGGAGAAGATTGAAAAGGCGGGCGGTACTGCGGAGGTGATCTGAGCATGATTCAGACCATTCGCAACGCCTGGAAGGTGCCCGAGCTGCGCAACAAGCTGCTGTTCACTGTGTTCGCCCTGCTTATCTTCCGGGTGGGCGCGGCCGTCCCGGTGCCCTTCATCAACACCGACCTGCTCAGCAGCTATATCACCTCTCAGTCGGCCAGCATTTTCGGCCTGCTGAACGTGATGAGCGGCGACGCCTTCGCTCAGGCCACGGTGTTCGCGCTGTCCATCCAGCCCTATATCAACAGCTCCATCATCATCCAGCTGCTCACCATCGCCATCCCCGCTCTGGAGCGCCTCCAGAAGGAGGGCGGCGAGGAGGGCAAGAAGAAGATCGCCGCCATCACCCGCTACGCCACCGTGGGCATCGCCCTCATCCAGGCCTTCGGGTACTACACCACCATCCGCGTGGGCAGCGGCGGCACCAGCTTCCTGTCCGCCCAGGGCGTGTGGCCCGCCGTCGTCATCATCACCGCCTTTGTGGCCGGTTCCGCCTTCCTGATGTGGCTGGGTGAGCAGATCACTGAGTTCGGCATCGGCAACGGCATCTCCATCATCCTGTTCGCCGGCATCGTGGGCCGCGTGCCCAACATGGTGTACAACATCTACGCGGGCGTGATCGCCTGGATGAACGGCGAGGTCTACTCCGAAACCAACCAGGTGTCCGTGCTCCATCCCGCTTTCATCCTCCTGATCGTGGCGGGTATGCTGTTGCTGGTGGCTTTCATCGTGTTCATGGATAACTCCGAGCGGCGCATCCCCGTGCAGTACGCCAAGCGGGTGGTGGGCCGGAAGATGTACGGCGGCCAGTCCAGCCATCTGCCCATCAAGGTGAATATGTCCGGCGTGCTGCCCATCATCTTCGCCCAATCCATCGCCACCATCCCCGCCACCATCGGCATGTTCGTGCCGGATGCGCGGGTGGAGGGCACCGGCTGGAACACCTTCCTGACCATCTTTGACACCCGGGGGCTGCCCTACTGCATCGTGTATTTCCTGCTGATCGTGCTGTTCAGCTATTTCTACAACACCATCCAGTTCAACCCCGTGGAGGTGTCCAACAACCTGAAGAAGAACGGCGGCTTCATCCCCGGCTTCCGGCCCGGCAAGCCCACCAGCGACTTCCTCAGCAAGGTGGTGTCCCGCATCACCATGTTCGGCGCCTTGTATCTGGCCGTTGTGGCGTTGCTTCCCACCATCGTGGGCAACATCATGTTCGCCCTGGGCAGCAGCGCGGGCCGCAGTCTGGCCATCGGCGGTACGTCCGTCATCATCGTGGTGGGCGTGGCACTGGAGACCGTCAAGGCTCTGGAGGCTCAGCTCATGATGCGCCACTACAAGGGCTTCCTTGAGTGATTTGTGGAGGCAGCTGCTATGAGATTGATCATGTTCGGCGCCCCCGGCGCCGGAAAGGGAACTCAAGCCGCCATCCTCAGCGAACGGCTGGAGGTGCCCACCATTTCCACAGGCAATATCCTGCGGGCTGCGGTGAAAAACCGCACGCCCGTGGGACTCCAGGCCCAGAGCTACATGGACGCGGGCAAGCTGGTGCCCGACCAGGTGATCATCGACATCATCGCCGAGCGCTTGGCCGAGGACGACTGCAAGAAGGGCTATATCCTGGACGGGGTGCCCCGCACCATCGCCCAGGCCGAGGCTTTGGAGCGGGCCGGCATCCAGTTCGACTGCGTGCTGGACATTGAGGTGCCCGACGAGGAGATCCGCCACCGCATGATCGGGCGGCGCTCCTGCCCGGTGTGCGGAGCCACTTACCACCTGGAGGCGGCTCCCCCCAGGAAGGAAGGGGTCTGCGACCACTGCGGCAGTGCTCTAGTGCTCCGGGAGGACGACAAGCCTGAGACAGTGCAGAGCCGTCTGTCCACCTACCATGTCCAGACCGAGCCGCTGAAGAAGTTCTATAACCGCCGCGGCATCCTCAAGGTGGTGGGATTCCAGGCCTCCATCGAGGCCACCACTCAGGCCATCGCGGACATACTGGGGATCTGAAGTATGGAGTTAATCACTCTGAAATCTCCCCGGGAACAGGACGCCATGCGCAGGGCCGGACGGGTTACCGCCCAGGCTCGGGCGCTGGCGGGCAGCATGGTCCGTCCCGGCGTCACCACCAAGGAGATCGACGACGCGGTGCGCAAGTTTATCCGCAGCAAGGGCGGCCAGCCCTCCTTTCTGGGGTACGGCGGCTTCCCTGGGTCCGCGTGCATCTCGGTGAATGAGGTGGTCATCCACGGCATTCCGTCCAGAGGCAGGGTCCTCAAGGAAGGGGATATCGTCAGCATCGACGTGGGCGCTATTATCGACGGCTTCCACGGCGACTGCGCCGCCACCTACCCCTGCGGGGCCATCTCAGAGGAGGCCCGGCGGCTCATCGGCGCCACCAGCCAGAGCTTCTGGGAAGGCTTCCAGCAGGCCCAGGCGGGAAACCGGGTCAGCGATATCTCCTACGCGGTGCAGGTTTACGTGGAGAGCCATGGGTATTCCGTGGTGCGGGACTTCGTGGGCCACGGCGTGGGCGCCAAGCTCCATGAGGCGCCGGAGGTGCCCAATTTCGGGCCCGCCGGTCACGGCGTCCGGCTCCAGCCGGGCATGGCCATCGCGGTGGAGCCCATGGTGTGCGCGGGAGACTGGCATGTGAAGGTGCTCAAGGACGGCTGGACCACCGTGTCGGCGGACGGCTCCCTGACGGCCCACTATGAGAACACCATCCTCATCACGGAAAATGGACCGGAGATCACCACCGTCACCGAGGACGGGGCCTACGAATGAGTACTATGCCTGACTACAGGGGCTGGATCGTCCGGGCAACCGCCGGACGGGACAAGGACGGACTCTTTTGCGTGGTGGGTGTGGACCAGGGACGGAAGCGGCTCCTGCTGGCCGACGGCAGGCGGCGGAAGGCCGCGCGGCCCAAGGCCAAGGACTTTAATCACGTGAAGCTGCTCACCGATGGGTTTGACCACCCCGCCATTCAAACGCTGAAACAGGGCGAGGCCCTGTCGGACAAGGCACTGAGACGGGCGCTGGCCGCGTTCCGAGATCAACTGGAGGTATGACGCTTTGGCAAAAGACGACATGATCGAGTTGGAGGGCGTCGTCACCGAGGCCCTGCCTAACACCACGTTCAACGTGGATATTGGAAATGGACACATTATTCTGGCACACATTTCCGGCAAGCTGCGGATGAACTTCATCCGCATCCTGCCCGGCGATAAGGTCACGGTTCAGATGTCGCCCTACGACCTGACCCGTGGACGCATTACTTGGAGATCTAAGTAAACATCAACGACCGAGTTTGGAACAGGCTTTTCCCTCAAGGGGCCTTGCCCCCGAAAGGGACCGCCTAATCCCCCGCCCCCGCAGGGAGAAACCTGACGCGCGCCCAGCGAAGCAGGGCGCGTGGGGAGAGGAGGAACAGCGGAATGAGCGAGCTTTCGGCGTAGCCGGAAGCGAGGGATATGGAGCTTGCTCCGACGAGGGGCCATTCAGGCATTAACAGGAGGTTAACGATATGAAAGTCAGACCGTCTGTCAAGCCCATGTGCGAGAAGTGCAAGATCATCAAGCGCAAGGGCAAAGTCATGGTCATTTGCGAAAACCCCAAGCACAAGCAGAGACAAGGTTAAAGGAGGGGCATAGAGTATGGCACGTATTGCCGGCATTGATCTGCCGAAGGAAAAGCGAGTCGAGATCGGACTCACCTATATTTATGGCATTGGCCGCACCAGCGCGGGCAAGATCCTCAAGGAGGCGGGCATCAACCCCGATACCCGCGTGAAGGATCTGACCGACGCCGAGGAGGCCAAGCTGCGTGAGATCATCAGCCACGAGTACACCGTGGAGGGCGACCTGCGCCGCAATGTGGCGATGGATATCAAGCGCCTGACCGAAATCGGCTGCTACCGTGGCGTCCGCCATCGCAAAGGCCTCCCCGTGCGCGGGCAGCGTTCCAAGACCAACGCCCGCACCCGCAAGGGTCCCAAGCGCACCGTCGCCAACAAGAAGAAGTAAGGAGGGATAACGTCACATGGCTGCTAACAAAAAAGTAATCAAGCGCCGCCGCGAGCGCAAAAACGTGGAGAAGGGTCAGGTGCATATCCGTTCCTCCTTCAACAACACCATGATCACCGTCACCGATATGCAGGGCAACGCCCTGTCCTGGGCTTCCTCCGGTGAGATGGGCTTCCGGGGCTCCCGGAAATCCACCCCCTTCGCCGCCCAGACCGCCGCTGAGACCGCCGCCAACGCCGCCATCGAGCAGTGCGGACTCAAGAGCGTCGAGGTGTACGTCAAGGGTCCCGGCCAGGGCCGTGAGGCCGCGATCCGCGCGCTGCAGGCCGTGGGCCTGGAGGTCACCCTCATCAAGGACGTGACCCCCGTCCCCCACAACGGCTGCCGCCCGCCCAAGCGCCGCCGCGTCTGATCTGGAAGGAGGAAAACCGATATGGCTAAGAATATGCAGCCCTACCTGAAGCGCTGCCGCACGCTGGGCATCTCCCCCGCCGTCATGGGCGTGAACAAGGAGTCCAACCGGAACCCCGGCCCCCAGCGCCGCCCCAAGAAGAGCGAGTACGCGCTCCAGCTCACGGAAAAGCAGAAGGTCAAGTTCGTGTACGGCGTGTTGGAGAAGCAGTTCCGCGCCTACTACGAGAAGGCCGCCCGTATGAAGGGCAACACCGGCGATGAGCTGATGACCCTGCTGGAACGCCGCCTGGATAACGTGGTGTTCCGTCTGGGCCTGGCCGCCACCCGGCGCGAGGCCCGCCAGTTGGTCAACCACGGCCACTTCACTGTCAACGGCAAGCGGGTGAATATCCCCTCTTACCTGGTGAAGCCCGGCGAGGTGGTTGCCGTCCGCGATAAGAGCCGCTCCTCCGCAAAGTTCAAGAAGATCGTGGAGGACGACCGTTTTGTGGCCGCTCCCAAGTGGTTAGAGAAAAATAAGAACGCTCCGCTGGAGGGCAAGGTCATCGCCATGCCGCAGCGGGACGACATCGACTTCGACGTGGCCGTTAACCTCATCGTGGAGTTGTACTCCAAGTAATGCCGCTCCCACGGCAACCGGACGCTCCGCCGCGTGACGGCGCGGCAGCGGGTCCGCCCCTTGACGGGCCCGCTTTGTGGACGCCCGGATGCTTTCGCCAATGTTAAAGGAGGGTAACACACGAATGGTAGAAATCCAGAAGCCGCGCATCGAATGTATCGAAAATGTTGGCGACGAGTCCTACGGCAAGTACGTGGTCGAGCCGCTGGAGCGGGGGTACGGCACCACCATCGGCAACTCCCTGCGCCGCATCCTGCTGTCCTCCCTGCCCGGCACGGCGGTCACGGGCATTAAGATCGCCGGCGTGCAGCATGAGTTCTCCGTGATCCCCGGGATCAAGGAGGACGTGACGGAGATCGTCCTGAACATCAAGGGCATTGTCGCCAAGCTGTACAGCGAAGGGGTCAAAACGGTCTACATCGAGGCCGCGGGCGAGGGTGAGGTCGTCGCCGGCGACATCAAGACGGACAGTGACGTGGAGATCCTGAACCCTGACCACCACATTGCCACCCTGGGTCCTGAGGCTTCGCTGAATATGGAGCTGACCCTCTCCCAGGGCCGGGGCTATGTCACCGCCGACCGGAACAAGCCTGCCCAGGCCGTCATCGGCCTGATCCCCGTGGACTCTGTGTATACGCCCGTGCGCAAGGTGAACTACTTTGTGGAGAACACCCGCGTGGGCGACGCCACCGACTACGACAAGCTGACCCTGGAGGTCTGGACCAACGGCACTATCTCCGCCCGGGACGCGGTGTCCCTGGGGGCACGCATCCTGGTGGACCACTTCACCCTGTTCACTGACCTGTCCGAGACCATGGGCTCCAAGGCCACGGTGGTGGAGAAGGCGGAGGCTCAGCGGGACAAGGTGCTGGAGCTGACCATTGAGGAGCTGGACCTGTCCGTGCGGTCCTTCAACTGCCTGAAGCGGGCCAACATCAACACGGTGGAGGATCTGATCTCCAAGACCGAGGACGAGATGATGAAGGTGCGCAATCTGGGCCGCAAGTCTCTGGAGGAAGTCATCAACAAGCTGGCCATGATGGGCCTGTCCCTGGCCAACGACGAGAACCTGTAAAAAGAGAGAGAGTAAAGGCAATGCAGGGGTATGTAACGTTCCTCTCTGTATGCATGGCGGGTCTGCCATGTCCCGGGAAATACCGGGTGCCAGAACGAATTTAATCAGGACTTCGCCACGCGAGGTCGAAGGAGTGCTTTCAAATGGCTAAGAACCGCAAGCTGGGCCGTACCAGCGACCAGCGCCGCGCCATGCTGCGCGCCATGACCACTTATCTGCTGGAGAACGGGCAGATCAAGACCACCTACGCCCGCGCGAAGGAGGTCGCTCCCATTGCGGAGAAGATGATCACCCTGGGGAAGAAGAACGATTTGGCCGCTTACCGTCAGGCTCTGTCCTATATCACCAAGGAGAGCGTGGCCAACAAGCTGTTCCACGAGATCGCCCCCAAGTACGCCGACCGCAACGGCGGCTACACCCGGGTGCTGAAGATGGGCCCCCGCCGCGGCGACGCGGCCGAGATGGCCATCATCCAGCTGGTGTGATTGATGAAAAGCTCCTCTGCCGTGCGGCAGGGGAGCTTTTTGCGTAAGCCTGCGTTCCGCTGGGAGAAAGGCGGCGCCGCAAAGGGCAGTGACAGATGTGGAGGCCGAATTCAGCGCAAAAAAGTGCGAATTAACCATTGACTTTACCGGAAAAATATGATAATATCCCCCCATCAACCAAGTGAATACCGTTTGATAGAGGCGCGGACACCATGCGTACCGCGGAGCAAGGCCAGGCAGCCGCTCCGCGGGAGAGGGGTGAGCCGCCGAAGGTGAGGGGACCTGCCTGGGTCCCCAGCCTGGGCCGTGGGAGAATATCCCCCGGACTGTCACAAGTTTGTGGAGCGCTATCAATTCACCGTCCATTTGCGGCGGCGGGTTTTGCCTGTTGCGGGCGCTCCTGTTGGAGCGCTCGTTTTTTGTGGTCTTTCGGCATTTACTGGAATGTAAGGAGAGAGAAGAATGAAAAGAAGAAACCGTCTGGGCGTCATCGCACTGATTGTAATGCTGATGTTCGCCCTGACAACCACCGCGTTCGCCGCCACAGAGGACCCCACGGAGCTCACCGGCACCAAGTACATCGAGTGCCCGGACTGCGGCACCCTGGGTGTGGTCCTGTCCGACGAGGGCGAGGCCGTCCCCTGCGAAACCTGCGCGGACAGCGAATACACAGGCTACATCCTGTCCCCCAGCAACTTCTACAACACCGTTTGGTCCCTCCTGCCCCCCGTCATCGCCATCGCGCTGGCGCTGATTACCAAGGAGGTCTACTCCTCCCTGTTCATCGGGATTTTGATGGGCGGGCTGTTGTACTCCAATTTCTCCTTCGAGGGGACCGTCCTGCACGCCTTCAACGACGGAATCGTGGCCTCTCTGTCCGATGGGTACAACGTGGGCATCCTGATCTTCCTGGTGATCCTGGGCGCTATCGTGTGCCTGATGAACAAGGCGGGGGGCTCCGCCGCCTTCGGACGCTGGGCCCAAAAGAACATCCACTCCCGAGTGGGCGCGCAGCTGTCCTCCATCCTGCTGGGCTGCCTGATCTTCATCGACGACTACTTCAACTGCCTTACCGTGGGCTCCGTTATGCGGCCCATCACCGACAAGCACAACGTGTCCCGGGCCAAGCTGGCTTACCTGATCGACGCCACCGCCGCCCCGGTGTGCATCATTGCCCCCATCTCGTCCTGGGCCGCCGCTGTGGCCGCCTTCGCCGAGGACGGCCAGGGCCTGAACCTGTTCATCCGCGCCATCCCATATAACTTCTACGCCCTGTTCACCATCGTGATGATGGTCGGCCTGGTGGTGCTCAATGTAGACTTCGGCCCCATGGCCAAGTTTGAGAAGAACGCCGTGGAGAAGGGCGACCTGTTCTCCGGCTCCAACCCCTATGCCACCATGACGGATGATGTGGATGAGTCCAAGGGCTCCGTGCTGGACCTGGTGCTGCCCATCGTGGTGCTGGTGGTAGCCTGCGTCATCGGCATGATCTACTCCGGGGAGTTCTTCTCCGGGGCGGATTTCATCACCGCCTTCTCGAACTCGGACGCCTCCGTGGGCCTGATGCTGGGCTCCGCCTTCGGGCTGGTGTTCGCCATCATCTATTACCTGATCCGCCGCTCCATGTCCTTCCGGGACATCATGGGCTGCATCCCCGAGGGCTTCAAGGCCATGGTGCCCGCCATCATGATCCTCACCTTTGCCTGGTCCCTGAAGGGCATGACCGATTCTCTGGGCGCGAAATTTTTCGTCCGCGACTTTGTGCGCACCGCCTCCGGCATCCAGGTGCTGCTGCCTGTGATCGTGTTCGTGGTGGGCTGCCTGCTGGCCTTCGCCACCGGTACCTCCTGGGGCACATTCGGCATCCTCATCCCCATTGTTCAGAACGTGTTTTCCATGGATAACCCCCTGGCCATCATCTGCATCTCCGCCTGCATGGCCGGCGCGGTGTGCGGCGACCACTGCTCCCCCATTTCCGACACCACCATCATGGCCTCCGCAGGGGCTCAATGCGACCACGTGAACCATGTGTCCACCCAGCTGCCCTACGCCATCTCCTGCGCGGTGATTACGGGCGTCACGTATCTTATCGCGGGCGTGCTGGCCTTCGCGGGCGCGCCGGGGCTGATCGCCCTGCCCATCGGCATTGTGATGATGCTCGGATTTCTGTTCTTCATGAAGAAAAAAAGCGCGTAACATACGAAACCCCCGCCGAAAGGCGGGGGTTTTGCCGTGCAACGTTGACTTTCGCTGTCGCATGATGTAAAATGATGCCGGGTCCCGTGTCAGGGAATTCGGCAACGGCAGGCGGTTTGGCTGCTCAAACCCGAAAGGGGGTGAGTACATGCCCATTATTGTGACCTTCCATCCGTTCGGTTATACCGTAACGATCAGGATCACGAAAAGGGACAACCGCCACTCCGACAAGTGACGGTTGTGCTAGTGATTTAGAGCCTATCCCAAAATAAATGTATCTGTGGTAAAATGCTCAAGGGTGATGA
>CAJULJ010000070.1 GCA_910587395.1 uncultured Oscillospiraceae bacterium
AAAACTACAAAATTTCTTCGGCGTTTTCTTACAATTTCAAATTGGCGTTGACATTTCATAAAGCAGGCGTTTACGGCCGCAATCCGGTGCAGCAACAAGCCCGCCTGACTATATGTCCAGCCGTCCCGCTCCCCCGAGCAGGACGGCTTTTTCGCGTTTTGGGCTGTACATTTCCCGCCCAGCGTGGTAGAATACCCAGACAGACACAGAAAGGCGGCCCCACATATGAACCACAGCTTTTTCGCTTACATCTTCCGTATGCGCCACATCGCCCGCTGGGCGCTGATGCGCAACACCCGCACCGAGAACGTGGAGGAGCACTCCTACGAGGTGGCGGTGCTCTCGCACGCCCTGGCGGTGATTGGGCGGGACGTGTTCCATAAGGGCCTGGACCCGGACAAAATCGCGGCGGCGGCCCTGTTCCACGACGCGCCGGAGATCATCACTGGCGACATGCCCACTCCCATCAAGTATTACAATCCGGACATCAAGACCGCCTACCGCCAGGTGGAGGCGGTGGCCCAGGACAAGCTGCTGTCCATGCTGCCCCCGGAGCTGGCCCCCGCCTACGGGCCGCTGGTGCGGGAATCGGACCGGGAAGTGAAGCGCTACGTGAAGGCGGCGGATAAGCTGGCAGCGTACATCAAGTGCGTGGAGGAGCTGAAGGCGGGCAACGCCGAGTTCAAAAAAGCCGCCGAGCAGACCATGGCCGCGCTGAAGGAGATGGATATGGAGGAGCTGGACTGGTTTATGGAGCGGTTCCTCCCGGCGTTCAGCCTGACGCTGGACGAGCTGCAATAGGGGCCGTGCCGCGCGGCTGCATTTATCATCAAGGAGGAACCCAATGAAAGCCATCGTCACCGTCATCGGCAGGGACCAGGTGGGCATCATCGCCGCCGTGTGCGCCCTGCTCAGCGAAAAGAACATCAACGTGCTGGACATCAGCCAGACCGTCCTCCAGGAGTATTTCACCATGATTATGCTGGTGGATACCGCCCAGGCCACGGTGCCCTTTGCCCGTTTAAAAGAGGATCTGACCCAGGCCGGCAAGGAGCGGGGCCTGGACATCCGGGTCCAGCGGGAGGACATTTTCGACGCCATGCACCGCATTTGAGGTGAACCATGATTAACACCAACGACATTTTACAGACCATCCAGATGATCGACCACCAGCATCTGGACATCCGCACCATCACCATGGGCATCAGCCTGCTGGACTGCTGCGACCCGGACCCCCACGCCGCCTGCCGGAAGATTTACGACAAGATCACCACCTCCGCCGAGAAGCTGGTGAAAACCGGCGGGGAGATTGAGGATGAGTTCGGCATTCCCATCGTCAACAAACGTATCTCCGTCACCCCCATGGCGCTGGTGGCGGGGGCGTCCCGCACGGCCGACTATGTTCCCTTCGCCGCCGCCATGGACAAGGCGGCCAAGGCGGTGGGGGTGAACTTCATCGGCGGCTTCTCCGCCCTGGTGCAGAAGGGCATGGCCGAGGGGGATAAGAAGCTCATCGCCGCCATTCCCGAAGCGCTGGCCTCCACCGACGTGGTGTGCTCCAGCGTGAACATCGGCTCCACCAAGGCGGGCATCAACATGGACGCGGTGCGGCTCATGGGCGAAACCATCAAGGCCGCGGCGGAGCGCACCGCCGGCCGGGGCGGCTTCGGCTGCGCCAAGCTGGTGGTGTTCTGCAATGCGGTGGAGGATAATCCATTCATGGCGGGCGCGTTCCACGGCGTGGGCGAGGCCGAGCGGGTCATCAACGTGGGGGTGTCCGGTCCCGGCGTGGTGCACCACGCCCTCCAGTCGGTGAAGGGGCAGCCCTTTGACGTGGTGGCGGAGACCATCAAAAAGACTGCCTTCCAGGTAACCCGCATGGGTCAGCTGGTGGCGCGGGAGGCCAGCGTCCGGCTGGACGTGCCCTTCGGCATTGTGGATCTGTCCCTGGCCCCCACCCCCGCCGTCGGGGACTCCGTGGCCCGCATTCTGGAGGAGATGGGCCTGGAGGTATGCGGCGGCCACGGCACCACCGCCGCGCTGGCGCTGCTCAACGACGCGGTGAAGAAGGGCGGCGTGATGGCAAGCTCCTCGGTGGGCGGCTTGTCCGGGGCCTTCATCCCGGTCAGCGAGGACGAGGGCATGATCGCCGCCGCCCGGTCCGGGGCCCTCACCCTGGACAAGCTGGAGGCCATGACCTGCGTGTGCTCAGTGGGATTGGACATGATCGCGGTGCCGGGGGACACCTCCGCCGCCACCCTGTCCGCCATCATCGCGGACGAGGCCGCCATCGGCATGGTGAACCAGAAAACCACCGCCGTGCGCATCATCCCCGCGCCGGGGAAGCAGGTGGGAGATATCGTGGAGTTCGGCGGGCTGCTGGGCTCCGCGCCGGTGATGCCCTGCCACACCGGGTCCGCCGAGGAGTTCGTGGCGAGAGGCGGGCGAATTCCGGCCCCAATGCACAGCTTGAAGAACTAAAAAGTGCCGGAGGCATTGGCCTCCGGCACTTTTTAATATCAACCAATCAGCAGGGAATTCTCGGGTCCGGGTCCGCCCAGAGGGTGGAGAAGTAGTCGTAATACGGCATGAGGAAAGCAAACCCCTCCACCAGCCGGTCCGCCAGCTCCGGGGTGTAGATGAACTCGGTCAGCTCCTCCTCATGGCCGATGGACAGGGACTTTTTGTTGTACCACGCTGCCAGCTTCGGCTCGGCGCAGGGCTTCTGCCGCTTGTAGGCGGGCCCCTCCAGCACAAACTCCTCCTGCCTTGCCAGCTTGCTTTCCAGCTTGAGCAGGGGCTTGGGGTCCCGGTCAATGCGGGCCCGGTGCTTTTCCATCACCAAGGCCTGGGCGCACCAGAAGCCCATGCCGTAGCTCCACCCGTCGGGAGCCAGCTCGAACCAGAGCACCGGGTGATCCCCGCCGGATTCGCTGCCGAACCGGAACAGGGACAGCCAGAGATGATCCTTGTAGGGCCCCCTCCCAAACAGCCGCCGGGCATCCCGATAGATACGGGAAATTTTGAGATTCAGCCCGCTTTTGGGAAAGCGCTCCAGCAAGGACTCCTGTATCTGAGCGCCCAGCTCCCTCATGGGGGTCAGAAAGCAGGTTTGGTACTCGGATTTGTGGGCCTCGAACCAGCTGCGCTCGTTGTTGAAGCGGATACCCCACATGAAGTCCACCGTCTCCTGAGAAAAGCCTTTAAACATGGCTCAGCCCTCCGTCGGATTGCTCAGCCAGGGAGGTATGGTGGTGTCTATTGGCGGCAGATCGATATACTGGGTAGGGGTAGGCTCGGGATTGGGCTCAAAGCTGGGAAACGGGTCCACACTGGGGTTGGGGTCCACACTGGGATTGGGATCAACACCTGGGTTGGGATCGGTGCTGGCGCCGGGATTGGGGTCAACGCTCGGCTCCACTGGGGGCTCGGTGACCGGGGGCTGAGCGGTTCCCTCACCCCAGGGACCGGAGTCCAGGGGGTTGTAGAGGATCACCTTGTCCCGCTTGGCGTAGGTGCTGTGGTTTTCAAAGGTGCGGGAGATCAGGTTTCCGCCTGCGTCGTACACGCAGCGGTACACGTCCACCACATAGCCGGTATAGGGGGTGGTTTTCACCTTGGTGGTGCCCTGGGGGATGGACTCGTCAGGCTCATACACGGTGGTCCAGCCGGTGGAAGACTGGGTGTAGCGCTGGGTCTCCACCTTGATGTTGTCGGGGTTGCTGCCGTAGAACTGCACCGTCAGCTTGCCCCAGGCGCCGCCCTCGGTATAGGCCACGATCTTGATGGGGTAGCCGGTGCTGTTGCGGAACTGGAAGTCCAGGGAGGGATAGTATATGGTGGCGTCCAGCCCGTTGGGGATATAGCCGGTGGAAAAGGCGTGGCAGGCCCTGCGGACGATCTCCAGATTGGAGTACACCGCGCAGTAGTACAGCGAAGAGGACACCTGGCACACGCCGCCGCCGTCCATGGGGACGGTTTCGCCGTTCTGATAGCCGGTGCTGGTTTTATAGCCGTTGGAGGCGCTGGGCGAACCGATGGTGCCCAGATAGGAAAACACCTCGCCGGGCTGAATCACCTTGCCGTTGCAGAATTCGGCGGCCCGGTTCACGTTGAAGGAGCGGTTGGCCACGCCGTCCATGTTGGTGGTGACGGAGGCCAGCAGGTCCTTGTAATACATGGACTCGTCTGCGGAGGTCCCCGGCGGGGTGTACTCCAGGGGGATGGTCACCGGCTCACCGGGGGCGGCGGCGTCCAGCAGGGACTGGGCCTCCTCCGCGTTGACCGACAGGCCGATCACCGCAGGGGTGAGCTTTCCGTTCTCATCCACACCGGCGGCCTTGGGCTCCACATACACCAAATTATGGAGCACCTCGCCGCTGAGCTCGGCGCTGGGCACGCTCTCCGGCTCCACGGTCAGCTCGCTGGCGCCCTGGGCCAAAGCGGACTCCACTGCCTCCAGCAGGGCGCCGGTATCCACCTTCCGGCCGTCGGCGCCGGGGGTGACCACCACAGTTTCGCTCCCCAGCTCGTAGGTGAAGTCCACTGGCTCCACATACAGCTCGCCGGCGATGGACTGGATCACCTTTTGGGCCTCGGCCTGCCCCTCGGGGGTGAAAGCGGCGGCGGACAGGGGCAGGTCGTGTGGCTCCTGCGCCAACCCCAGCCACAGGGCGCCCAGCTTCCAGAAGGGGGTGCTCTCCTTGGCGGAGAAGCCCACATCCACCGTACCCTCGGGAGAACAGGTCATCAGCTCGCCGGACAGCTCCGCCTGCTGATCCTCGCCGTAATGGATGGTGAGCTTGCGGTCATTCAGCCGCTGGTCCATCTCTTGCGTCACGGCGGCCAGGGCGTCGTCCCGGGTCAGCCGGCTCAGGTCCACCGCGGCGCCCTTGTCGTCTCTGGCCACCATGCCGGGCATCAGCTGGTCATTGCTCTGCACCCAGCCGCACAGGCCGAAATAGCCGCCCACGGCGGCGACCACCAGGACTGCCGCCGTGATGCCGGCGATCAGCCCTGCCGGGATGCTTTTTTTCGGAGTGGATTCTTCCATAAACAGCAAACCTCCTACGAACACAATTATAAGTATTGTACCACTATATATTGAATTGGGCAAGGTAAAGTATGCAAAAAAAGGGTTACAATTCGATGTCAAATCGTGGAAACGTGTGGCGCAGACGGATGTCAGCGCAAAAAGGCCGCCCACCTGACTTGTGGTGGGCGGCTTTCATGCGTTTGCAGCGCAGGTCAGGTCTTGTGGCTCTCCACGATGGCGCCGCTGCGGAAAGCGGACACCAGATCAATGAGCTCGTCGATCTGTCCCTGGAGCTTCCGCCCGATGTCTGTTTGCAGGATCATGGCCCGGCTCTCCAGCCGCTCGAACACCTGGGAGGTGGAGGCGATGTCATAGTTTTTCTGGATGGCGGCGGTCTTGCCCACGAAGGGCTCGTGGGCCACCAGCCGGAAACAGTTGGAGTTGTAGATCAGGGTGTATCCGGCGATGCCGGTGGTTTTTTGATATGCCTTGCAGAAGCCGCCGTCGATGACCACCAGCCTGCCGCCGCCCTTGACAGGGCTCTCGCCCTTCTTGGACTTCACGGGGACGTGGCCGTTGATGATGTGGCAGTGGGAGCCCTCCAGACCGAATTCCTTCAAAATCCCCTCGCACACCGCCGGGTCGTTGTACAGATGGTAGTAGGCGTTTTTTGTCTCCACATGGGTGGACTCGTCGGCGATGAACCGGCGCTCGAAGGTGGTCATGCGGTCCCGGCCGAAGATGGGGGAGTTGCGGCCCGCCCACAGCCACCACAAAAAGTCCATACCCTGCTGGCGCTCGGGGGAGCCCGCCTTGTTGTAGTAGGCCCGGCGTGCCACCCGGTCGGCGTAGTCCAGGAACGCCCGGCCCGACAGGTTGTCGCAGCCCATGAGGGCGAAGTGCATCAGGGAGCCGTCCTCGTGCATGGGAATGCAGCCGTGGAAGAGCAGGTTGCCGTTGTAGATGCGGTACAGGCTGCCCTTGGAGTAGAGGAAGCGCACGTGGCGCTGAAGCTTCTCGCTGTGGCGGAAGGACCGGGTAAGGGTGTTGATAAGCGCGTCCTCCTCCGGGGTGAGGGTGTAGGGGTCGGCGGGGTCCACGGTGGGAAAGTCGGTGTCCAGCATGGGGTAGGTGACCCCGTCGATGGTGATGGTCTTGCTGCCGTAGTCGATCTTGTCCAGCAGCAGCCGGTCGGCCATGTTGAAGGAGGGGTTGCGCTGGAGCTTCTGCCCCTCCAGCTTGAACAGGATCATGGAGATGGCCTTGTGCATCCGGGCGCACAGCAGCTTGTCCCGGTCGGTGACGGAATCCTCGTCTTCCTTGGCGATCTTCACCTCGAAGCGGCTGATATCACAGTGGCGGTAGAACTCGTCGGCGAACACGGACAGGGGGCGCAGGGAGATGCCGTAGCCGGTCTCAATGACCTCCAGGTTGTTGTAGCGCAGGGAGTTGACCAGCACGGTGGCGACAAGCGTGCGGGAACCGGAGGCCGCGCCCATCCAGAGGATGTCGTGGTTGCCCCACTGGATGTCTACACTGTGGTAGGCCATCAGGCTGTCCATGATGACGTCGGCGCCGGGACCCCGGTCGAAGATGTCGCCCACCAGGTGCAGGTGGTCCACCGCCAGCTTTTTGATGAGCTCGCACAGCTGGATCAGGAAATTGGACGCCCGGTCCAGGTCAATGATGGTGTTGATGATGTTTTCGTAATAATCCCGCTTGTCCGCCTCGTTCTTCTCGTAGTGGGTGTGGATCAGCTCGTCGATGATGTAGGCGTACTCGGGGGGCATGGCCTTACGGACCTTGGAGCGGGTGTACTTGGCGCTGACCAGGCAGCACAGGTCGATGAGCCGGTGGAAGGTGATGCGGTACCACTCCCGCATGTCCTCGGTCTCCCGCTCGATCTCCTCCAGCTTTTCCTCGGGGTAATAGATGAGGGTGGCCAGCTGGTCCCGGTCGGACCGGGGCACGGTGGCCCCCAGCAGCTCGTCGATTTTCACCCGGACCACGCCGGAGGCGGAGTTCAGGATGTGCTGGAAGGCCTCGAACTCCCCGTGGACGTCGGACAGGAAGTGCTCGGTGCCCTTGGGCAGGTTCTGAATGGCCTTCAGGTTGATAATCTCCGTACAGGCGGATTGGACGTTGGGGTACTGGCGGGCCAGGAGCTTCAGGTACTCCAGCCGCTGGGGAGAAAAGGTCACGGTAGGCTTCATGGCGCGTCCTCCTTTGAATGGATATTATTGTATAACAGCATTATGACATATCTTTGCGGAAAAGGAAATAGGAAAAGGCGTGGAAACGAAAAGATTTCCGTTTCCACGCCTGATTTTTGTTAAAAGAGTGACAAAATGCCGATTCCACTCTCTCAGAGCAGGTAATTGTTCTCCCGGTCCGCCACTTGCAGCGCTTTCAACTTATAGGTGGCGAAGCCCTCCGTCACCAGAGGTTCCCGTTTGCAAAGCTCCTCGGCCTCCTCGTAGCTGCCCGCCCGCAGGATATACATGCCCGCCACGCCGGGATAGCCCTTGAACACGCCGCAAAGCTCCAAATGTCCCTCTTCGTCCAGAGCTTTGATGTTGGCCACATGGCGCTCCACGGCGGCCTTGGTCAGACGGTTGTAGATCTTGGTTTTTTCGATGAACATCACATACAGCCACTTTTCCACAGGTTTTTCTCCTTTCAAACGCGTAAAGCGGTTCAGATTTCCCTCCGGCCCTCCAGTGCCCGCATCAGCGTGGCGTCGTCGGCGAATTCCAAGTGGCTGCCCACCGGGATGCCGTAGGCCAGCCGGGTGGTCTTTACCCCGAAGGGCTTGAGCAGCCGGGAGAGGTACATGGCGGTGGTCTCGCCCTCGGTGTCCGGGTTGGTGGCCATAATGACCTCCTCCACGCCCCCCGCCGCCACCCGCTCGACGAGCTGGGCGACACGCAGCTCGTCCGGGCCCACGTGGTTCATGGGGGAGATCACCCCGTGGAGCACATGGTACACCCCGTTGTACTCCCGGGAGCGCTCCATGGCCACCACGTCCTTGGGGTCGGCCACCACGCAGACGGTGGCGTGGTCCCGCTTGGAGGAGGCGCACAGGGCGCACTTACCCTCCCCGTCGGTGAGGTTTTGGCACACGGGGCAGCAGCCGATGGAGGTTTTGGCGTCCAGCAGAGCGGCGGCGAAATCCTTGGCGGTCTGCTCCGGCTGGTCCAGGATGTAGAAGGCCAGCCGCTGGGCGCTCTTGCGGCCCACGCCGGGCAGCTTGGCGAACTGCTCCACTAAATTTTCCAGGGCGGCGGGGAAGTAGTCCATGGTGTTACGCTCCTAAAATTCAATTTGTCCGGCGCAGGGACTCGATGGCCGCCGCCGGGTCGTCCGCCCCGTACACCGCCGAGCCCGCCACCAGCACATTGGCCCCGGCCCGGGCCACCTGCTCCGCCGTGCCTGGGGCGATGCCGCCGTCCACCTCCAGCTCACAGCCGGGGTTGTACTTGTCGATGATGGAGCGCACCTCCCGGATGGTGTCCAGCTGGCTTTCCATAAATTTCTGACCGCCGAAGCCCGGCTCCACCGTCATGACCAGCACCATGTCCAGCTGCTCGATGTAGGGCAGCACGGCCCTGGCCGACGTGATGGGCCGCAGAGCCACCGCCTTTTTCACCCCGTTGGCCTCCATGATCCGCAGGGCGTCGGCAATGCGGGCGGGGTGGTCTGCCTCCAGGTGAATGGACAGCAGGTCCGCCCCCGCATGGCAGAAGTCCTCAATGTAGCGCACGGGCTTGTCAATCATCAGGTGGACATCCAAAAACAGGTCCGTGCACTTCCGGATGGACCGCACCACCGGCACGCCGATGGTGAGATTGGGTACGAACATCCCGTCCATCACGTCCACATGGAGCCAGTCCGCGCAGGACACCCGGCGGATGTCCCGCTCCAAATTGCAAAAATCCGCCGAAAGGATGGAAGGCGACACTTTGACCATGATTTTTACCCCTTCTTTGTTTGGATTTGTCTCTCAAACAAGCCTCTGACCGGCGCTCAGGAGGCACACCCGCTGGCCCCGGCCACATAAGATGAGACACGCGGAGGTTGCCGCCAGGGTTGGCTGGGCGGTTCCCCCATGCCCCCGCTCGCGCCCGGCCGGACGGCTGGCGGCGCGCCGCACTTGAATACCCCCCGCCGCCTGCGCGGCGGGGGGATTGTGCGTTAACCGGTAATGGTGCCGCTGGCGGCTACTTCCCGGACCTGATAGCCTGCCTGACGCAGGGCGTCCATGATCTCGGCCTTGTGGCTGTGGCCGAAAGCCTCCAGGGTGACCTTCAGTTCCACCCCCGCCTGACGGTTGATGTTGACAAACTGGTTGTGGTCCAGCTTGATGATATTGCCGTTTTGCTTGGCCACCAGGCCGGCCACCCGCAGCAGCTCGCCGGGGCGGTCGGGCAGCTGCACAGAGAAGGTGAAAATGCGTCCCCGATTGATGAGTCCGTGCTGAACCAGGGAGGAGATGGTGATCACGTCCATATTGCCGCCGGACAGCACGCTGACCACGTTCTGGCCCTGGCAGTCCAGGTGCTTGAGGGCCGCGATGGTCAGCAGGCCCGCATTCTCCACCACCATCTTGTGCTTTTCCATCACGTCCAGGAAGGCGTCCACCAGCTCGTCGTCGTCGATGGTGATGATACCGTCCAGGTTCTTCTGGATGTAGGGGAACACCTGATCTCCGGGGGTTTTGACGGCCACGCCGTCGGCGATGGTGCTGATGGGGTCCACAGTGGTCACATGGCCCGCCTCCAGGCTGGCCTTCATGGACGCCGCCCCGGAGGGCTCCACGCCAAACACCCGCACGGAGGGATTGAGCAGCTTGGCCAAAGTGGACACGCCCGCCGCCAGCCCGCCGCCGCCCACAGGCACCAGGATCACGTCCACGTCGGGCAGATCCTTGAAAATCTCGTAGGCGATGGTGCCCTGGCCAGTGGACACGGTCAGGTCGTTGAAGGGATGAACGTAGGTCAGCCCCTCCTCCCGGCTGAGCTGGGCGGCAAGGGCCGCCGCGTCGTCGAAGGTCTCGCCGTGGAGCACCACCTTAGCGCCGTAGTCCTTGGTGTTGTTCACCTTCACCAGCGGGGTGGTGGTGGGCATAACGATGGTGGCCGCCACCCCCGCCGCCTGAGCGGCATAGGCCACGCCTTGGGCGTGGTTGCCCGCGGAGGCGGTGACGAGGCCCTTCGCCTTCTCCTCGTCGGAAAGGGTGGAGCATTTAAAATAAGCGCCCCGAATTTTGTACGCCCCTGTGACCTGCATGTTCTCCGGCTTGATGTATACCTGATTGCCGGTGGTTTTGGTAAAGAAGGGGCTGTACATCAAGTCGGTGCGGTGAAGCACGCCGTCCAGCACCCTGCGGGCGGCGCGGAAATCGTCTAACGTCATCATTTGGAAGGACTCCCTTGTTTCATGAAATTCAGCAATCCATTTTACATGAAGAAATTGTTAAAGTCAACCGTCTGGGGCCCCTTCTTCTTGACAGGGGGCTTGTCCGGGGAGTAGAATAGAAGCCAGAAATCGGAAAGGGGGCAAAAGCCGTGGCCTATGTAAAAAAGCGCAGCGTGCTGCCCATCTACTTCGTGGGGCTGACTTGGCTTGCGTGGGCGTGGATCTTGTGCCTGCCGCTGTACCGCCCCACCCACTATATTATGGCGGCGCTGGCATCCTGCATTGCCTACTATGTGGGCAAGATGATCTTCCCCGACCGGGGCTACGAGGTGCAGGAGCCGGCTCAGGCCGCGCCCAAGGCTGAGCCTGAGCCTCAGCCTCGGCCTGCCCCAAAGCAGGAGGCGAAGCCCAAGTCCACCGGGAATCCCGAGATCGACGCTCTGCTGGTGGAGCGGGACCGGGCCGTCTCCGAGATGCGGCGGCTCAACGACTCCATAAAGGACGTGAAGATTTCCGCCCAGATCACCCACCTGGAAACCACCACGGGGAAAATCATCGACGCTGTGGTAGACAAACCCTCCAAGCTGCCCCAGATCCGCAGGTTCATGAACTACTATCTGCCCACCACCCTGAAGCTGCTCAACGCCTACGACCGGATGGACGCCACCGGTGTGTCCGGCGCCAACATCGACGGCACCAAGGGCAGGATTGAGGACATGCTGGACACCATCTGCGCCGCCTTCACCCGCCAGCTGGACGACCTCTACGGCCAGGAGGCCATGGACATCTCCGCAGACATCAAGGTCATGGAGCAGATGCTGGCCCAGGAGGGCCTGGGCGGCATGACCATAGACGGTATATAAGGAGGGCCTGATGGGCAAGAAAAAGATAACGCGGAAGGGCTACCGGGCGCTGGCCGTCGTGTGGACCCTGGCCGCCGCCTCCATAGCGGTGGCGTTCGTGCGGCGGCTGGCGGAGTTCAACCTGTTTTTGCTGCTGATGCTGGCGCTGAGCGTGCTGGCCGCGTCCGGCTTCTGGAAAACCTACCGCAATACTCCGGAGGAGGCCGTGCCGGACCCCTTTGACGCTCCGCCCAGATTTGCCGACAATCCGGTGCTGTTTGACGACGACCCACCCCAACATAAAGATTCGGAGGAGAACGACAATGAGCGATGAACTGAACATGATGCCCGAGCTGACCCTGGACCCCAATGGGACCGCCGCCGCGGCTGCGGCCGCCAAGGCGGCGGAAGCTGCCGTCCCCGCCGCTCCCGAGGCCCCTTCCCTGACCCTGGAGAGCACCATCACCCCCGACGATGCGGCGGCGGTCCAGGCTGCCCGGGACGCCCAGGCCATCCAGCTGGACGAGAGCCAGCTCACCGAGGGAGAGCGGAAGATTGTCAACGATTTTGCCGAAAAGATTGACATCACCGACTCCACCCAGGTGCTGCAATACGGCGCCGCCGCCCAGAAGAACATCGCGGGGTTCTCCGAGAACGCGCTGAACAACGTGCGCACCAAGGACCTGGGCGAGGTGGGCGAGGCGCTGTCCTCCCTGGTGGTGGAGCTGAAAACCTTCGGCCAGCCGGAGAAAAAGGGCATCGCCGGGTTCTTCCAGAAGAAGAAAAACGAGCTTACCGCCATGAAGGCCAGCTACGACAAGGCGGAGGTCAACGTGGACAAGATCGCCTCCATTCTGGAGGGCCACCAGGTCACGCTGATGAAGGACATCGCCATGCTGGACCAGATGTA
>CAJULJ010000071.1 GCA_910587395.1 uncultured Oscillospiraceae bacterium
TATCTTCATTTTGTTGATTTAGCACAGTTCCCTTGATTTTTCAAACAAGGCCTAGAGATTGTCCAGTACATCGCAAACTCCCTGCTGGACGTTTTCTCCATGGACCTGGACTATTTCCGCAGGGTCGCTCCGGTGACAGACGAAATCGTTTCCATCATCATCGCGGCGGGCTGGGCGCTGCTGCTGGGCAATCTGGTTTTTCAGGCCACCAAAAGCATGATGACCGGCCTGGGCTTTGAGGGAGAAGACCCGAAGCTGCTGTTTATGCGGACCTTTGTGTTCGGCTTCCTGCTCCTGGCCAGCCGTCAGATCTGCGACATCGGGCTGGGCATATCCGCCAGCGCCATTGATCTGCTCAAGATCCCCAACAGCGTCACCATCAGCCTCCCCGATGAAAACAACTTTAACATTGGGGCATCCTGGCTCCTGGTCATCATCATCAATTTCGTCATCATGTGGCAGCTCATCAAGCTCTTTTTCGAGATTGCCGAGCGGTATGTGGTGACGGCGGTGCTGGTCATGTTGTCCCCGCTGGCCTTTGCCACCGGCGGCAGTAAAAACACGGCGGATATTTTCAAGGGCTGGTGCCGGATGTTCGGCTCCATGTGCCTGATGATGGTGCTGAACGTGGTTTTTCTGAAGCTGCTCATCGCGGCCATGGGGCATATGCCCTCCGATGTGGGCGTTCTGCCCTGGATGCTGCTCATTGTCGGCATCGCCAGGGTGGCGAGAAAGGCGGACAGTATCGTGGCCCGCATTGGGCTGAATCCTGCCATCACTGGGGACGGCCTGGGCAGGGGACTGCCCGGCATGGTGGCCTATGCGGTAGTCAAGAGCGTGGGCTCCACTGTAGCGAAGACGGTGGCTCACTCGGCAGAAAAAGGCGGTTCGGCGGGCGCCAGGCGCTCCAGCGGCCCCGCAGCCGGGGGACGTTCCACACCGCCGCCCACTCCGCCGCCCGCGCCGCCCTCTGGAGGTTCCGGGGGTGGTACGGGGGCATCTGCTCCCGGCAGGAACGGTACGTCCGGCAGCAATGGCAAAAACGGCGCAAACGCCGGCAATGGAACGGGCAAAACCTCTGCGGCCTATGCCCAGCAGAGCGCCGGCGCAGCTTCCAGTGCAGGAACCAATACAGCCGCCAATCCCGGTCAAGCCAAGCAGCAGGCAGCGCCTGGACAGACGCCGCCACAGCAGCCGGTCCCTGGCAGCGGGGCACAGGCCCAGCGCACAACACCCCAGGGGACGCGGCGCACCTCTGTCCCGCCTGGCCTTCTGCGCAGCGTGCCTGCCGCTGGAGCTCACCTGGAAAATCATCGTATCGCTGTTCCTACTGGTGCCGGTGGTGGGCTTTACCCTGATCGGCCTCCCAGCACATCCGGCTTCCGGAGGGGGCCTTCGATATGCTGGGGACGGTCCACGGCGTTTTTGATGAAACCGCCCTGCAAAAAATTGAGGCCCCCGCCGCTGTTGTACCGGGGAAAAAGAAAAAACGGTGGTTTGGGAAAAAGCCCCTCCCCGGCGGCGTCAACGTGCTGGAGGCCGGGGCCACCACCATCCCGGACCTCATCGCCCCCTCCTCCATCGACAGCCATTCCCCGGACTACCTGCTGCTGGACGGGGTGTACCACGCCTACCTCTACATCGCGGGGTATGGTTACTCCACCGTGGTGGGCAAGGGCTGGCTGACGCCCCTCATCGAGGCCGGGGAGGGGGTGAGCCTCAGCTTCCAGCTTCGCCGCCAGCCCCGGGAAAAGACGGTGAGCTCCATCTCCCAGACCACCATGGTGAACCGCTCCCGGATGCGGGACGTGGGGGACACCCGCCAGGACTTCGAGGAGCTGGGCGACGCCATCTACGCCGGGACCTATCTGAAGGAGGGGATGAACCGGGAGGGGGAGGACTTCTACTATATGCACACACTGATCGAGGTGGTGGCGGACGATCCCGACACTCTGGAACAGCGCGTCACCTCCGTGGAGACCCTGTGCGTGGCCTCCGATATGCTGGCCAAGCGGTGCGAGTTCAAGCATGAACAGGCATTTTTGTCCTTCCTGCCCCTGCTGATCTCAGACCCGGACATCGAGCGCAAAAGCCGCCGCAACGCCCTCACCCAAGGGGTGGCGGGGGCTTTCCCCTTTGCCTCCTATGAGCTGAGCGACGCGGGTGGTATCTTCCTGGGGCTGAACCTCTACAACCGCTCCCCGGTGTTCATGGATTTCTTCGACGACTACAAATATACCAACGGCAATTTCGCCGCCTTCGGCTCCAGCGGCGCGGGCAAGTCCACCATGCTCCAGTGCATCGCCAAGCGCCTGCGGGAACAGGGACGGAAGATCATCTGCATCGTGCCGGAGAAGGGGCACGAGTACCGCCCCCTCTGTGAGGCCATGGGCGGCCAGTTCATCAAGCTGGGCCCGTCCTCTCCGGACTGCATCGGCCTGATGGAGATTCGCCGGTTCAGCGCCAATGCCTACGGCGGACAGGTCCGGCGGGACTCCCTGCTGGCGGAAAAAGTGTCCTGGCTGTCCGTGTGGTACTCCCTGCAAAAGCGGGGCCTCACCGAGGAGGACCGGAGCTACATTGATTCCTCGCTGATTGAGTGCTATGGACGGTTCGGGATCACCTTTGACAACGCCAGTCTGTTTGAGGCGGACGGCGAGACGCTGAAGGAGATGCCCATGGTAAAGGACTGGTACGACCTGCTGATGGAGCGTACAGAAACCCGCCATCTGTCTGTGGTGCTCACCCGCTATGTGTCGGGCTCCGCCGCCTCCATGGGCGGACGGACCAACGTCCTACATCGTCATCGACCTCACCGGCCTGTCCGACGACCTCCAGCTGGCCGCCGTCTATGCCGCCACCGGCTTTGCCACGGACGTGATCGTGCAGAACGGCGACGTGGGCACGGCGCTGCTGTCCGACGAGCTGTGGAAGCTGCTGGGGGCCAACTCCAACCCCCTGGCGGCGGATTACACCATGCAGATGGTGAAGCTGATCCGCTCTCAGGGCGGCATCGCGGGCGTCACCTCCCAGGGCATGGCGGACATGATGGCGCTGGACGGCGGCAAGTGCGGCAAAGGCATCCTGGACAGCTGCCGCGTCAAGTTTATCATGCAGATGGAGGAACAGGAGGCCCGGCTGGTCCAGGAGAAGCTGGCGCTCACCGAGGAAGAAACCAGGATGATCACCCGGTTCCGCCGGGGCGAGGGACTGTTGTGCATCGGACACAACCACGTTCCTATCGCCATCCACGTTTCCCCCAAGGAATACGAGGCCATCACCACCTCGCCCACCGACCTGCGGGCCAGGCTGAGGCAGGGCGCGGAACAGTAAAAAATCAGCGGGCGGGGATTTCCCCGCCCGCCATACTATTCAGGAAAAACTTTTGATAGGTCGATGGTACAGTCCTCCAAAATATTTACCTTCAAATGATCCTCAACTGTGCCAAAATCTTTTGCAACGTAATATCCGTTTTCCAGAAGGAAAACCTGTACAGACTTATCAGTGGGGTCTACGATCCAATATTCCCGAATGCCCGCGCGCTGGTACAAGTTGAATTTGACAAATCTATCATGGCGGCTGGTAGAAGGCGAGAGAATTTCCATCACCAAATCGGGCGCACCTTTGCAGCCGATGTCATCCAGCTTGGAAGGGTCGCACACCACTGTAATGTCCGGTTCCACCATCGTGTCCACGTTCTCTGGGTAGTCTCCATCGCACTCAAATGGCCGAACCGCAAACGGTGATGGGTAAACCTCACATTTTTTCCCGTCCAGATAATTGCCCAGCTGCCGGTTAAACTCAGATACAGCTTTCTGGTGTGCTCTGGTAGGCGGGGCCATCATCACCGGGTCCCCGTAAATCAATTCAATGCGATCCTGCTCATCCCAGGTCAGCGCGTCGGCCAGGGTATAATGTTTTTCCAGCGGTAACGGCATATGAATCCCTCCTCATCCATCAGCAAGCTGTCCCTGCACCATACTGTTTCTGTTCTGCCTATATTCTAAACGTTTTTTCAAAAGAAAACAAGGGAAGGAGCAAATTTTATGCAAACGGTCAAAGAGATGATCCAGCAAATCCAGGCCATCACCTTCGACGCCTACAAGTCCAGCGGTCAAGTGGCTGCTCTGCTCAAAGACCAGGGCGGTCCGCCGGAGGCCATGGCAAAGGCGCTGGAGCGGACCGCCGCCCAGATGGAACAGGGCACGGTGGAGCTGCGCGCCCTGTGCGAGTCCTGCCTGCCCGAGCTGCTCACCATCGGCCGGAAGCCCGTCCTGCCTACGCTGGATGTGGCCGGAAGCATCAGCGTGAACGAGTTCGGCTGGCTGATGATCGAGCTGAACACTCTGCTGCCCCACTGCCGCTTTTCCACGCCCGTCTGGCTGACGGACACCATCACCCGGCTGCTGGACCAGCACGAGCGCCGCCACGGCAAGCTGCCCATGCTGGACCAGGCGCTGCTGGTCATCGAGGAGTTCTGCGACGTGGATTCCCGGAACGTATTCGATCAGGACAACAAAGGATGGAAAGCCGTCAGCAACGCCATCAAGGGAAGGCTGGTGGAGGATGACGACCAGTTCACCCTCAGCGTTTGCCTGCTTTCCCAGCGGTTCTCCGGGGCAAAGTCATGCCACATCTATGTGCTCCCCCTCAGCGACACCGGAGACTTTTTCTCCATGCGCGCCGACTGTTATTCCTTTTCCCGCTGACCTTCGGTTACGTTGGAGACACAAATCATACCCTCATCTTTGGCTACAATGCTGCTGCAAAACCCATTTTCCGCAGTTACATTGGCCATACAATTCTATTGCTGACCTTCGGTTACACCGGCCCTATGAATGTAACCGAAGGTCAGCACTGTTTTCCCTTTTATTTTCAATGGTTTCCCGCTCCGATGCTCTGGGGACATTTGAAAAATGTAGACGTCCTATGTCACCTTCGGTTACATCAAAGCCCCATATTTAAGGAGGTGTCCCTGATGCTGTACGACCGCAGGGATTTTGGCCTGCTGCATTTGGCAGGGGCCTATCAATGGCTTCCCTTAGCCGCGCTGCGCTCGCTGTCCCCGCTGAAACAGCTTTACCGGGAGGCCGAACTGCTGTCCATGATGGGTCTGCTGACCTTTTCCCGGAGTAATGAATACCTGATGCCGTCTCCCCAAGGCTACCAGTTTTTGCAATCGTTTGATCTTGACTGTCAGTCACCCACCAAGCGGCCTTATGCCAACAGCCCCACGCTCCGCCACCGTTTAGAAATCGGCTCTATCCTTTTCACCTGCCTGGGCGCAGGAATTGAACCCGCTCTCGACAAAGTAGAACGCCTCAAACGCCAGCCTGTATTTCTTCCGGCCTTTGCCCTGCGCACCGGCGGCGGGAATCTGATGAACGCGGCGGGCTGCGCCGGTTTTGGCCACTGGGGAGACACCGCCTACATGGTTCAATATGTCAGTGAAAATAATCCTGGCTTTTTCATGAACAATGAGCTGGCCCACCTCCATAACCTGGCCTCGGTGTTCAGCGAACGGTTGGACACGCCGCAGACCCTTCTAATGGCGGGAGAGAGCTACCGCTCTATCTACGCCGTTCTCTCCAAAATCACCCCTACCCAGCGCAACGGGAAAAAGGGATTCGTGGATTACAGTCAGGCATATCCCCGGCTGGGCATCCCCGCCTGTCTGCTGTCCTGTGATGACACCGGCGCTCTCCAGCTGGCTATCATGCGCCAGACGGACTACCGGGCCCAAATTGCCCAGGCAGCGTTTGGAACCCGCTGGAGCCCGGAGGACAGCCGCATCCCGGAGGCGGACGGTCAGGTGGA
The DNA here is from genome assembly GCA_910587395.1 of uncultured Oscillospiraceae bacterium. Taxonomy (GTDB): domain Bacteria; phylum Bacillota; class Clostridia; order Oscillospirales; family Oscillospiraceae; genus Enterenecus. The sequence continues at coordinate 5,818 of CAJULJ010000071.1, forward strand.
TGGAAACCCGCTGGTCATCGCTGTGGATATGGACCTGCGGCGCTTGGGCCGGATCTGCCGGGACGCCTGCCAACAGGGCCGAAAAGAAATCCTGGTGGCGGCCCTGGAGGGTCAGATGTCCGGCCTGCTGCTGGACTTTTTCCCAAAGAGCGCCCCGATCCGGCCTCTGCGCATCAACAGCAAAGTGCTCTCCGCAGCTTTCGGCGGCAAATGCGTTTTAGGCGATCCATTGCCGGACGCGCCGCTGAATTGGAAGGGAGGTCTGGCCCATGTTTAAGCTCTCCACTCACATTGCGAAGCTGGAGGACCGTTGGGGCAAAAAGCTGGAGCGCCTGCTGGACCGGCATAAGGGAAAGTGGAAGCTCTACATCTCGCTGAGCCTTGGCGCTTGGTACTTCTACGGTATGCTCATCAATTCCATCCGGCTGGGTACCCGGGCCACCTTCAACCAAACCGGCGAGCCGGTGGGTTCCATCTGGGTGGTAAACCCCTTTCGTAACTTCATTGCCGTCTTTACCCCCACGGGCATTGCGGTAACGCTGGTGGGGGCGCTGCTGGTCTGTCTCATCACAAAGAAAGGCTACATTTGGTTTTCCGGCTACAAATACATCCGGGACAAGCGGGGCTTTGACATACTCCCCGACGGCACCCACGGCACCTCCGGCTTCATGTCGAAGAAAGAGCAGGAAAAGATTGTCCTCACCGGTTCCATCAAAGACCTGGACCGCACCCTCCTGGGAAAGCAGAAGGACAGCCCGGAGGATGACGACAAGTACGCTGAGTACGTCCCCCTGAAACCGGGCAGCGGCCTCACCGAACATACCATGATCTACGGCGCCACCGGCTCCGGCAAGACCCGGGGCTTTGTGAAGCCCTTTGTGCTTCAGACCGCCCGCCGGAAGGAGAGCATGGTCCTGGTGGACCCGAAGGGAGAGATCTACGAGAGTATGTCCGGTTTTCTGCGGGATGAGGGCTACGAGGTCAGGATGTTCAACCTCCTGGACATGGCGAACAGCGACGCTTGGAACTGCCTGAGCAAAATCGAGCAGGACAAGGATCTGGTGCAGTCCATCGCGGAGGTCATCATCAAAAACACGTCCCACGCCAATGAACGCCAGGACTTTTGGGAAAAGGCGGAGCTGAACCTGCTCATGGCGCTCATGCACTATGTCGCGTCCCAGACTATCCCCGGCACAAAGGACCTGCTGCCCATCCAACAAAGATCTTTGGGGACGATCTACCGAATGCTGTCCAACGAATCCTTTGCCGATCTGGAGCGGCGGTTTGAGGCTCTGCCCAAAGGCCATCCGGCCCTGCCGCCCTACGGTATTTTCAAGCTGGCTAACCGCCAGATCTGGGGCAACATCGCCATCGGTTTGGGCAACCGGCTGTCCGTATTTCAAAATCCCCTGGTGGACAAGATCACATCCTACAACGAAATTGATTTGACGCTGCCGGGGCAAAAACCATGCGCCTATTTCTGCTGTATCTCGGCGCAGGATTCCTCCTTGGAGTTCCTCAGCTCCCTGTTTTTCTCCCAGCTGTTCACCAGCCTGATGGACTACGGCCGCAGGCATGGCGACCATGGGCGTCTGCCGGTGACGGTGAACGTCTGCCTGGAGGAGTTCTGCAACATCGGCAAGCTGATGGATTTCAAGCGGGTGCTCAATGTCTGCCGCGGCTCGGCCATCTTCTGTCAAATCATCGTCCAGTCCATTCCCCAGCTCCAGGACCGATACCCCAAAACCGAGTGGGAGGAACTGATCGGCTGTACCGACATTCAGATCTGCCTGGGCTGCAACGATGTGGACACGGCCACCTATATCTCCAAAAAGTGCGGCATGGTGACCATCAAGGTGGAGAACAAACAGATGCCGCTCATGCCCCTGTTTTCCCCGGTCTACACCTCCACCCGGCCCTACAGCCAGACCAAGAGCAATACCCAGCGGCCCCTTATGTACCCGGATGAGATCATGCGCATGGACAACCGGGAATGCCTGGTGCTGCTGCGGGGCGAAAAACCGCTGCATCTCTATAAGATCATCCCCGACGAACACCCCAGCTTTGATCGGCTGCGGGATGCGAGGGTAGCGGACTATGTTCCTCAATGGCGGCAGGAAGCCGCGCCGCCTAAATCAGAACCAGCTCCACCATCTGAGTCTCCCGCTGAACCGAGGCCAGCGGAGCAGGTGAAGTCTGACCCGCCCCCTGCACCTCCAGCACCAGACCCAACCCAGCCGCCGGAGCAGGATGCTCCAGCCAAAGGCCACGGAGGCTGGGGGCCTCAATACGACTACGGCCTGTTGGACCCGGAGATGGACGGCTTTGATGGGGATGAGTCAAAAACAGGCGTCGGCCAGGATGCCCCTTACGGCGCGTTTGATTTGATTGAAATGGAGCCCCAGGATGTGGGCGGGAAGCATAAAGAGGAGGAGCGGCGCTGATTGCGCTGCCCCTCCCCAGCTTTACATAGGAAAAAGCCACGAATGATCCTGCCGGCCATCCAGGATGTATTCCACATAAACAGTATCGTCCGCTACCAGATAAATAACCAGATACCAATTGGGGATCATCATTTTGCGGTAGCAGCTTCTTCGGTTATCCTCATCCAAATAGGGAAAACGTTCCGGCATTTTTGCAAGGCCGCGAATCCCGTCCATGATCCGGCCGCGAAGCTCTTTGGCCGCGTCCACATTTACCTTTGCGAGAAAGTAAACGTGGTCCTTCAACATTTTTCGGGCTTCATCCGATACGACAACCTTATATTGCCGCATGACCGTCCCTCGAAGCCGCGTCGATGGCTTCATCCAGCTCCTGCTCCAGCTCGTCCAAGGTATAGTATTTTGCCCCATTGATGCGGTCCCGTTCAATTTCCAGCAGTTTTTCTTGCAGGGCCAGCATCTTTTCCCGGCGGGTGAAGGATTCAATGTCCATGACGACCAGATCACCTTCACCGTTTTTGGTCAGGTAGACAGGCTCCCGGCTGGAGCGGCAAAGCTCCGCGATTTCATTATAGTTCTGGCGGATCGCCGCGCTGGGTTTGATGTTCATTGCAAGCGCCCCCTGTTGCTAAATTCTGTTTATATTATAACCGTATTTTACTACATATGCAAGCGTCTTTTTATAAGACGAATAAAGGAGAGATTCACCATGAAGGCAGTCCCCATGACGAAAAAGCCCTCCTTCCCCCTGATGAAGCAGGGAGACATCCAAAATATCTACCACCTCCAGATGCCCCGCTGGCTGTTCACCGATCCCCGGTATATGGGCCTGGCGCTGGAAACCAAGGTGGCCTATACCTTTCTCCTGAACCGCTTCCAGCTTTCCCGGCTCAACGGCTGGGTCAATGAGGACGGGGCGGTGTTCATCATTTACACCCGCCGCTCCCTGGCGGAGGAAATGCAGGTCAGCTACCGCAAGATCATCGAGGCCATGAAGGAGCTCTCCGCCGCCGGACTGATCTGAGAAAAGCGCTGCGGCCGCGGGGACGCCAACCAGATTTATTTGGCGCTGGTAACACACTCCGAGGTCTGCGGCGGCAGCGCTCCCTTTGTGGCCCCCGGGCACGAGGCCGCAGGAGGGGAGGCCGGGGACGAACCGGCTGAACCGGCGGAGGCCGAGGGCTCAAGAAGTGCCGAATCCGCACCTCTTGACCCAGTTGAACCCCCGGAAAGCACTCCTGTGCCCCCTCAGAAGTACCGGAACGGCATTTCAAGAAGTGCAGGGCAGGCACTTCTAAAAGTGCGGGAATGGAACTTCCAGAAGTGCCGGGCCGGCACCCCAATTATAAAGATATAAGTCATATTGATTTTAGTCATACTGAATCCAGTCATTCCGTCCGTACCGCGGGCATAGAACCTGCGGGCGAGCAGGCACAGCTTGACCGCATTTTGAAAAACTGCGAGCTTTGGATCTTTGACCCCGATACGGCAAAGGTGTTTGCCAACGCCGTTGAGCGCCTGTTTTACACGAACGGCTTTCGCATCGGGAACGCAATGCTCCCACAGGCCAACGTGCGCTCCCGGCTGGGGGAGCTGGACAGTATCATCCTCCAGAGCGTGCAGGGTAAGCTGAAAAGCAACCAGCGGGAGGTAAAGAACTCGACCGCCTATGTCATGGCGGTCATTTTTAACGCCATCAGCGAGGCCCACAGCGACATCCTGGTGGACCCGTATCTGAATCAGATCGGCGCCCCGCCGGAGCCTTGACGGACAGGCGGTGAAGGATGTGCAGATGAGTCTGTCCGAAGATCAGCGGTATTTCATGTCCATCCTGCGGGAAACCGGCGTTATCCGGCTGGACCAGGTGCTGCCGCTGCTGCGGATCAACGAGCCGCAAAAGGAACCAAGCCATGCCGGGGCCATGCTGCGCCGCCTGCAATGCCTGGGCCTGCTGACGAAGGCCGGCGAAGACGTGATTTGCCTGCCGAAGCTGCGCAATGAACCGCCAAATCGGGAAAGGCTTTTGGCGCTGGATACCCTCTTGTGTTGCCATCTGATTTACAAGCTGAGAAAACATATCTTCTGCCTGCTGGTCGATTTCAAAAAGGTGGGTGTTCAATTTGTCACTGAGAAGTAAAGCGGTGTATGTGGAATTGCGGTGCTTTCGGAGATACTGCCGACGCCGCTGGCCCCAGATACCAACAGGACGCTGTTCTTCTTCTGGAAGTTTCAAACAGGGCAGGTAATAGTCCCCCACCAGTTCGTACCAAAGGCCATTACTTTCATTGAAAATGTATTTATTCATTATGTAAATCCTCCAAAGGTCGAATTTTCCTGCAACTCAATCACATTCGGCTGACTCACACAGTTGTTGGGTTTGGCTTCTTTATGGATAATCTCCCGAGGGCGATTATCTTTTACCTGACTTGGCCCCACCTGAAAGAGTTCCCATTGACATTTGGGGGCAACGGTGGAAGCGCTACCTAAAGCACAGTGCAAACCTATCTATGCCGCCCTACTTTTCAGCGGCAAGCTGGACAGCACCTGTCTGAAGTGGATGCTCAGGCAAAGGCTATGTTTTTCCAGTTGGTCAAGCGACTGGCAGAGCAGGAGGGCGTTTCGGAACAGCTCAAAACTGAGGATCAGATGGAGTGGGTTCGGCAAATGAATATTGTCCGAAACCGAGCGGATGAAGTTATCTGTAACGAGTTGATTTACGCCTGAATTAAGAAACCTGTAGAGAACATTTAGCAGACTGCCCTATATCCAAAGATACGGGGCAGTCTGTTACTGTCCGGCCCGATACTTTTCTATTTCTGCCTTTATCTTCTCTCTGGCCCGAATAACCGAGTGCCTGATTGACTGTGGCCTACAATGCTCCATTTCCCCAATCTGACGGTAGTTGAAGTCATACTCATGGTAGAGCAGAAACCGCCGCCGCTGGATTTCCGGGAGTGCGGCAATAGCTTTATTGAGTAATTCTCGCTGTTCCACGTCAAAAATCAATTCCTCAACACTTTTTGGCACTCTGAGCGCTCGGTTATAGAGTGTTTCATCCCACAAATCCGAATGTTCCTGGTGTCGCCAATCGGATTGTTGCAGATTGCGGTTCTTGCGCTCCATTTGCCGAAATTCTATGAAGAACGGCTCGGATACCTCCAAATCATAAAATTCGCCCTGGCCATCCGTAAAGCTGATGAAATACGCCGTTTTACCATTGCCACGGACTTCTGCCCGAAGCGTATAGACCTTATCCATGAACGTCATACGCCCGTCCTCCTACGAAAAAGCTGGGTGAGAGGACTTGACCTCTCACCCAGCAGCCCGTGGGGACGTACAATTTTGGAGTTACCCTTGAAATTTCTTCAATTTCTTTTTCAGTACAGCTATCCGCTTATAAATGGCGTCCGTGGATAGGTGGACAAGTACGGCAATCTCATTGGTGGAGTACCCATTCATTTTCAGCAAAGTAATTTGCAGAGTGAGCTTGTCCACCGTCAGCAGGGCTTTGAGCAGTTCTGCATTTTCAATATCATTCAACAGATCTTCCGCTGTGTAAATCTCGGCTGGCGCTTCACTCCCGGCAACGCTGTCAAGATATGTACCCGTGTCCTGCAATTTCTCATAGAAGCGCCTGTCCGAGTTGAACATAGCCCTGTCCCAAAGGCGAAGCTGTTCGATAGTGTTTTCATCCATGCCGCAGGCCCGCAGTACCTTTTCTTCAGCCAGTTTCCAACGCTTCCATCTGCGTTCTTCTTTGCCATGATTGTATGCCATGGCCGTTTCCTCCTATCTGAATTTTTTGGAAATTCAGATGGGAGAGGTGGAGAACGGCAACGGGGCCAGACTATACAATTCAGCAATAGAAATACGCCTGCTCGAAAAACACAAGCAAGCGCATCAGAATTGAAAGTGTTATTCAGATGATTAGCCA
>CAJULJ010000072.1 GCA_910587395.1 uncultured Oscillospiraceae bacterium
ATTTTCGCACTTACTTACGACTTGTGCAATATTTATTTTTCAAACAAGCCTTAGTCCAGAGGAGGGCCAGCAGCTCACCCCGACGCAGGCCGCTGGTCAGCTTCAGGTAGTAGGCCGGGAGCAGGCCGCGCCGGTTGGCCTCCTGGAGGTAGGCCCCGATCTGTTCCGGGAGCAGCACCTTCATCTCCTTCTTCTCAATCTTCGGGAGCTTGCACCCCTCCGCCGGATTGTCGGTGATCAGCGTCTCCTTCACCGCCTGGGCCAGTGCCGAGCGGAGCACCCCGTGGATGCCATGGATGAAGCGGTTGCTCAGCCCCTTGTCCTTCAGTTCAATGTGTTTGTACCGCTGAACCCGCCCGGAGGTTTTCAGCTTGTTGTAGAACTGCTGAATCTGGATCGTGGTCAGTTTGTCCAGTTTGACGTCACCGATACCTGGGACGATGTCTTCTCGATGTAGTTGTTGTAGTAGTACGCCGTCTGCTCCCGGATGGAGGGCTTGGAGTAGGTCTCGAACCACAGCCGCACCCACTCGGCCACCGTGTATTTGCCGCTGCGGCTGACGTCTACCTTTCCATTTTCCTCAATGGCCCGCTCCAGCTTTTCCTTGCACTCCTTCTGGGTTTTTGCCAGCACATTTTTGTAGATGGCCTTGCCCGTCACCGGGTCGCGGCCCGCTGTGTAGCGGCCCTTCCAGCGGCCGTCGGGACGTTTTCTCAGACTGCCCTCGCCGTTTGCCCGTTTCTTTGCCGTAGTCACTCACCTCCAGTTCTGATATCGCCATCGTTGTCATCCATGCACTCCGCCATCATCCTCACCCCCAGCCGGAAGCCCAGGATGAAATTTTCCATGGCGGTGATGCTGTCGATTTCCTGCTGTGATTCGATCAGCTTTGCCAAAACCGCTTGCCCAGCTTCATCAAGCTGCTCTGTGAGTTGGGTTTCAAAACGCGACACGGTTTGTCGCCCGTTTCAACTCCGAAGGGCGCTCCAATGCTGAGTACTGCGGCCGGGTGCTTGACGAGAAAGGCCGCACCTGCAAGGATGTGGGAGCCATTGCGCTGTGGACGAAAAACAAGAGCACAGACGAGGCGTTCAAACTCTACCGCCGGGAGTACAAGAAACGGTTCGCCTGGATCAAGGCGGGGAAGGTCTTGCCGGAGGAGGTTTACGCCTGGGGCGAGAGGGCCAGAGAGAAAAAGGCGGAGTGCGAAGAGGGGAAAATCACCTTAGAGGTATTTGAGGCGTGGTTGAAGAAGTCATAAGGCCCAGCTGCTTCTTTCCTGTAGCAGCAACCCTTCCACCTCACTTCGGTCCGGCATGGAACGGATCGCTCCCTTCCGGGTCGTGACGATATAAGCCGCTGTATTGGCGAATCGAAGCATTTTTTTCAAATCCGTTTCCATAAGCCCGTCCAGACCGCGGTCCAGCACAAAACTCAGCACACTGGCGCAGAAGGTATCCCCGGCCCCGGTGGTCTCGATGACGCCGCCCAGCTTGCAGGAGGGGACAAACACTCGCTTGTCCTCATAATAGGAATAGCTGCCCGCCGCCCCGGCGGTGACGTTGAACAGCTTGATATTGGGGTGCTTCCCCCGGAGGATGGCCGCGCCCCTGTCGAAGTCCGTCTCTCCGGTCATGCACTCCAGTTCATTGTCCGCGATTTTCAGCACGTCGCACCGGGCCAAACCGTATTCGATCTGGTGCTTGGCCTCATCCAAACTATTCCATAGGGGCGGGCGCAGATTGGGGTCAAAGGAGATAATCGCACCATTTTCTTTGGCATGATCGATGGCTTTGCAAGTGGCCCTCCGAACTCCCTCATGGGTCATGGACAGGGTCCCAAAGTGAAAAATCCTGCTGCCCGCAATGACATCCAGGGGCAGCTCATCCTCGCGGAGCATCATATCCGCGCCGGGATTGCGGTAGAAGGAGAAGTCCCGGTCTCCGTTCTCAAAGGTCCTGACGAAGGCCAGAGTGGTACGGGCATCCTGGTCAAACACCAGATAGTCCATGCAGATGCCCGTCTCCGCCGCTACGTCCCGGAGCAGATGGCCGAACATATCGTCTCCCACCTTGCCCACGAAGGCGGTGGACTTCCCCAGCTTTTGCAGCATGGCCAGCACGTTGCAGGGCGCCCCGCCGGGGTTGGCCTCAAAAAGCGTGTTCCCCTGTCCGCTCCGGCCGTCCTCTGTGAAATCGATCAGCAGCTCTCCCAGAGCGGTCACATCGAATCTCTTCTCACTCATGGCTCAGTCCTCCTCGCCCTCAAAACAAGTCGTACTTTTCCACGTCGATCAGCACCTGGTCGTCCGCCTCGAAGGTAATTGCGTCCGCCTCCTGAGGTGTGTAGATCACTGCGCTGGCCGCTGCCTCGCCGTCGTTGACGAACACCTCCACGCTGAACCGGTCCAAAATGACCCTCAGCTTGATTTCCTCGTTGTTTGGAGTCACCAGAAAGCTGCGGGTATTGACGATGTCCCGGGGCAGGCCGCTACGGCAGCGGTCAATCTTCAAGGTGCTCTCACCGGGCTTATAGCGGATGATGGTGTCGTGCTGCCCGTCCTTGGCCACATGGAGCCGGAACCAGCGGTAGGAACCCTGCCCCATGGGCCGCACCGTGACAGTCATGTCCAGCACCCGGCCCTGAATGCCGGGGAGATTGGTTTCACCGCTGATCAGAATGTGGTGATGGGTCACCGGATTGCGCCGGTATTGCTCCAGTTCCCGCACAGGGCGCTGGTACAGCCGCCCGTTTCGCACGGACAGCTCCCGGGGCAGGGTCATCTGGCCGAACCAACGGCAATGAAAGGGCTTGCTCCCTACGGTGTCCCAGTTCTGCATCCAGGCGATCATGATCCGCCGCCCGTCCGGGGCCTCCAGCGTCTGGGGAGCGTAGAAATCCAGGCCGTAGTCGATGGCCTGCACCCGCTCCCGGGTGAAGCCTTTTTCAGGATCATAGCTCCCCATAAGGCACAGGGTGCCGTTGCCCGCGTGGAACTCCAGGCCGATGGTGGTCATGTCCTGGGGGCTGGTGATGAGCACCTGCTTCCCGTCCAGCGCGAAAAAGTCCGGGCATTCCCACATCCGGCCATACTGGTTGTGGCAACGGTCCAGCGTGTGGACGAATTCCCACTTCAAACCGTCCCCGCTCTTGTACATCAGGATGGCCCCGCTGTCATCCTCGGTGCGGTTTCCGATGACAGCGTAATAGGTATCCCCCTCTCGCCAGACCTTGGGGTCCCGGAAGTCGATGGAGCTGCCTCCCAGAGGCAGGTCTTTTTTGTCCAGCACGGGGTTGAGGGAATATTTATCGTAATCTACCCCGTCCCCAATGGCCACGCACTGGGTTTGGACATCCTGAATAAAGCCCTCCTCATTGTGGGCCCGCCGGACGCCGGTGTACATCAGCAGCTGCCGCCCGTCGGGCAGCTCCACCGCCCCGCCGGAGAAGCAGCCGGAGGCGTCATACTCCCCATCCGGGGCCAGGGCGGCGGGGAGGCGCTCCCAGCGGAGAAAGTCCTTGGTTTTCAGATGCCCCCAATGCATGGGCCCCCACTCGTTGGAATAGGGGTGGTACTGGTAAAACAGATGGCATTCCCCCCGGTACATGGAGAAGCCGTTGGGGTCGTTCATCCACCCAATGGTAGGGGTGGCGTGAAAGGCCGGGCGCTCGGCGTCCGGGATATGGGGCCCGTACTGGGCTTCAAAGTCACGGGCCTTTTGCAGGGCTTCGCTGGTCATGATATGTAACCTCCTTGGCTGGTCTCGATACACATGATTATAGGCCGAGCTTGTTGAAACGGCAATATCTTTTTTCAAAAAGGGGCGGCACATGGCCGCCCCTTTTCAGCTATCATGAACCGTCGTTATTCCGCCGCGGAGTACCGGTCATAGGCGTCCTGGTACACCTGAAGCAGGTCGTCCATGCCGCACTTGGTGGAGAGATACTCTTTGTACTTCTCCCACTCGGCGTCGGTGGGACCGCCGTCCCGGAGCCACAGGCCCTCCTGCTCCTTGACTGCGCTTTCAAAGTCGGCCTTGTGCCAGTCGATGGTCTCCATCTCCATGCCGGTGAACACGCAGTCCACGGGGTAGAAGGTGGTGTCCTCTACGTAGGGCATCCAGAATTGGTCCAGGTCGGTGAGGCGCTCGATGGCCCGGTCCTCCATGTAGAAGATCTCGTTGTAATACTCGGCCAGGATCAGCTTGGGGCCCATGGTCTCATAGGTGTTGCGGACCTCGCCGGCGCTCTTGCCGTACTTGGCCTGAGCCTCCTCCTCGGTGATGGACAGCCACATGCCCTTGTCGTCCTGCCCGGTGAAGAACACGCCAATGGGGCCGTATTGAAGCTGCATAACCGTCTCGCCGCTGTACCACTGGTCGAAGAACTTCAGCAGGTTGATGGGGCTCTGGCACTTATTGGTGATGTTGAGCTGCCCGGAGCTGATGGGGGAGCCGGGGCGGATGGTGACGCCGCAGGTGTCCTCATAGGGGGTGCCCTTGGGCCCGGTGAGGGGCGGCAGGAACACATAATCCTCGGCGTACTCCCCCATAAGCTCCTCGATGTACCACCAGGTGGACACGCCCACATAGCCCTGCTGGCACTTAGCGATGAGCTGGCTGTCGCTCTGGCTGAACATCTCCACGTCCATCAGCCCCTCGGCGTACCAGTCGTGGAAGTAGGTCAGGCAGTCCCGGTAGGCGTCGCTGGCGCAGACAAACTCCACAGTGCCGTCGCTCTTGAGGTGGATGTCGTTGATCACGTCGTTGGGCCAGTTGGTGAAGCCGAACCCGGCGTAAAAGATGTTCTGGCCCCAGCACCACTCGTCAAAGCCGGTGGTCATGGGCAGGGTGGAACCGGGGGCGTTGCCGTAGTATTTGGCGGACATATCGTTGTCCTTGAAGGCTTTCAGGACATCGTGGAGCTCGTCCAGGGAGGTGGGCACCTCCAGCCCCAAATCGTCCAGCCACGCCTTGTTGATCATGCTGTACTGGGGGACGGAGAAGATGGAAAATGCCTCATCCATGGGAGCGCCGATGCCCGCGGTGGTCATCTGCTCGCCGGAGGGCAGACCGTAGATGCCGCCGTCCTCCATGGTGATGGCCGCCCGGATCTCAGGGTGGTCCTCCAGAATGGCGCACAGGTTGGGCATGATATCCGGCGTCAGGTAGGGCACCAGATCCAGGAAGGTGCCGTCGTCGCCGTACCGGGCCAGGTCGTAGTTGGAGAAGCCCACACCCATGAAGGCGTCTGGGAGCTGGCCGCCGGTGATGCGGATGTTCACCTGCTCGGCCAGGGAGTCGCTCATGGTCTCCCAGGTGATATGGATTCCGGCGCTCTCCTGGAGGGCGGCAATTACTTCGTTGTTATCATAGCCGCTGGACAGGGCGGAAATCCCACCCATGATGTTGAACTCGGTCTGGTCCAAATTGTCGTTGACGGTGCCGTCGTTGACGTTGTTCACCAGTCCTCCGGAGCAGCCGGACAGGATACCAGCCAGCATCGCGGCGGCCAGGGCCGCAGAAAAAATCTTCTGTTTCATGAACTCTCCTCCTCTCTTAACCCTTGACCGCGCCAGCCATAAAGCCCTTCTCGAAGTACTTCTGCACGAAGGGGTAGATCACCAGCATGGGCAGGGCCGCCACGATCATGGAGCAGAATTTCAGCAGCTCGGTGAGCTTGTTCAGCTCGGCATAGCCGCCGGAGATGGTGGCCGCCTGGCTGGCGGTGGCGGAGCTTTTGATCAGGATGTTCCGCATGACCAGGGGCAGGGGCGGACCCTTGCCGCCCAGGTAGATCAGGGCGGTGAACCAGTCGTTCCAGTAGGCCACCATGGAGAACACCACCATAACCGCCAGGATGGGCATGGACAGGGGGATCACCACGCTGAAAAAGGTGCGCAGCTTGGAGCAGCCGTCGATCTCGCTGGCCTCCACTAGGTCGTGGGGGATGGAATTCTGGAAGTAGTTGCGGACGATAATCATGTTGCCCACGCCCACGCCGCCGGGGAGGAACAGGGACCACATGCTGCCCACCAGGCCGGTCTGCTTCACCACCAGGTAGGTCGGAACCAAACCGCCCGCGAAGTACATGGTAAACAGAAAGAAGACGCTCAGCGCTTTCCGCCCGGGCAGGTCCTTCTGGGCCAGGGGGTAGGCGGTGATGTACAGCATGACCACAGAGAAAATGGTGCCCACGATGGTATATTTCACCGAGTTGAGAAAGCCGGAAACAATGCCGTCGTTGAGGAATACCCCCTTATAGCCGTCCAGGGTGAAGCCGCTGGGGAGCAGGAAGGTCTTACCCGCGTAGACCTCATAGGGGTCGGAGAAGGAGGCCACCACCACATAGTACAGGGGGTAGGCCACGATGAGCAGCACGATGGCGCAGATGACCGTCAGGATGATCTGACTGGTCCGGTCGGACATACCAGAGGCTTTTCTCATTTCCGCTCTCCCCCTTTACACAAATTCCACGTCCGAGGCCTTGGACGCGATCTTATTAACGATAAGCAGCAGGATGATGTTGACCGCCGTGTTGAACAGGCCGACGGCAGTGGAATAGCTGTACTTGGCGTTTTGAATGCCCTGCTCGTAGACGTACACGGCGATGACGTCGCTGGTGGCCTTGTTCAGGTCGGTCTGGAGCAGCCACACCTTCTCAAAGCCCACATTCATCAGTCCGCCGGCGGCCATGATCAGGTTGAGGATGGCCATAGGCAGCAGAGCGGGCAGGTCGATGTTCACGATGCGCTGGAACACGGAGGCGCCGTCCACCTTGGCCGCTTCATAGAGGCCGGGGTCCACGTTGGCCAGGGTGGCCAAGTAGATGATGCAGCCCCAGCCCGCGTCCTGCCAGATGCCGGAGGCGACGTAGATGGTGCGGAAGGCGGAGGACTGGGTCAAAAAGTCGATTTCCGTGCCCAAAATCAGGTTGATCAGGCCGCCCGACGGGCTGAGGAAGATGCGGATCATACCGCAGATGACCATGACGGAGATGAAGTGGGGGGCGTAGAGGACGGTCTGCACCACCCGCTTGAACCGGGCGTGGCCCAGCTGGTTGATCATCAGGGACAGGATGATGGGGATGGGGAAGCTCCACAGCAGGCTGAACAGGCTGATGAGCACCGTATTCACAATCATCCGGCTGAAGGTGGGGGCGCTGAAAAAGCGCTGGAACCAGTAGAAGCCCACCGGTTCGCTGCCCATATAGCCCCGGCTGGCCTTGAAGTCCCGGAAGGCGATCTGGATGCCGTACATGGGGATGTACTTGTACACCAGCGTCAAGATCACCGGGACCAGCAGCAGCGCGTACAACTGCCAGTTGTCAAGGATCCTTTGGCCAAGCGGCCGTCCGGGCCGCTTGGCGGGCACGGCCATGGCCGTGCCCGAATTGCTTTGTTGCTTTACGTCCATTTGACTCACTCCTTTTCTTGTTTGCTTGCCCATAATGTGAAACGTTACACATATCGTGTTTTTATGATAGTACATGGGATTGCAGGATGTCAAGGCATTTCTAGGTACACAAAGGCATTTTTCCCATTTCCACAAAAAGCGCATCACTAATTTGTGCAGTTGACCAATTTGTTTGAAATTCCAGAAAAACTATTGCAAAATAACGTTTCATGAATATAATGGAATTATTGATGAAATATTTCACGCCTTGAGAGGTGAACCACATGAAGCGAAAGGGAAACGCCCCCACCATGAAGGACGTGGCGCGGGAGGCCGGGGTGGCCCTGGGCACGGTGTCCAAGGTGTTCAATGACATCCCCGTGGGCGAAGATTACCGCAAACGGGTGGAGGAAGCCGCCCACAGGCTGGGCTACCAGGTCAACAGCTACGCCCGGGGGCTGAAAACCAATCAGACCTGCTCGGTGGCGCTCATACTCCCCAACATCACCGACCCTTTCTTTTCCGCCCTGGCTCAGGGCGTCTACCAGTCCCTGGCGGCCCGGCAGTATAAGATGCTCCTCTCCCTCACCTCCTCCGATCCGGAGGCGGAACAGCGGTGTATCCAGATGGTCCAGCAGAACAAGGTGGACGGCATCATCGGCCTGACTTACACCCCCAATCTGGAGGTCAACCCCTGGCTGCCCTATGTGAGCATCGACCGGTACTTCAGTCCCAGCGTCCCCTGCGTGGCCTCGGACAACTTCGGCGGCGGGAAGCTGGCGGCGGAAAAGCTGCTGGAGCTGGGCTGTACCCGGCCGCTGTTTTTGCGCATTGGGTCCAGCGTCCCTGGCGAGTCGGACAAACGAGGGGACGGCTTCGAGTCCGCGTTCCGCCAGCGGGGAATGGAGTGCGCCGCTCTGCGGCTGAACGACGAGGAGGGCTACGGGCCCTTCCGGGACTTTCTGACCACCCATATGGAGGGAGGGCGGCTGGCCTTCGACGGCATCTTCTGCGTGACGGACGCTCTGACCATCCACATCCGGGCCATGCTGGACGAACTGGGCCTCCGGGTGCCGGAGGACGTACAGCTCATCGGCTTTGATGGCATCCGCCATTTTTCCACTAGGGAATTCTATTGCTCCACCATCGTTCAGCCCATCTCCCGTCTGGCTGAAACCAGCGTGGATTTCCTGCTCCGGGAGGACCGGAGCAATCTGCCCAGTCTGGTATGCCTCCCGGTGTGCTATGCCCCTGGCGGCACCACCCGGGAATAAGGAGGCGGGGGCGTGGCCAGCGAATATTTGAAGTGGAAGTACCGGGATGTCAAGCGGGAGGATCGGGTCGAACTCTCCCTAGCGGAAAAGCGGAAGAATTGGTGGCACTATCACAAATGGCACGTGGTGCTCGGCGTGGTTCTGGTGGGGATCGGGATCAATCTGGCGGCCCGCGCCCTGGGGCTGGGGCAGGTCAGGCCGGACTATCAGGTGGCCTACGTGGGAGAGAACCCCCTGCCCGATGACACCGCCGCCGCCATCGAAAATGCCTTTGCCTCCTTTGGGGAGGACCTGAACGGCGACGGGCAGGTGACGGTGCGGCTCAACCAGTACCCCGCGGCTGGTGCGGACCCCAACCTGGCCGCCGCCAGCCAGACCACCCTGATGGGGGACCTGCTGGAGTGCGAGAGCTACTTCTTCCTTCTGGAGGACCCGGCCCGGTTCCAAGCGGACTATCACACCCTGTGCCGTCTGGATGGCTCCCTGCCGGAGGACAGCGACCATTCCGTCCAGGGGACCTGTTTGGGCTGGACGGAATGCCCAGTCCTGGCGGGGACGAAGCTGGGGGAGTATTCCTACCCGCTGTTGAGCGAGACGGTGAGCGGCAGCAGCGACGAGCTGGCATCGGGGCTGTATCTGGCCCGGCGGGGCTTTTGGACCGAAAAAACCGCCCCGTACCCGGAGGGGTGCGAGGCGCTGTGGAATGAACTGACGAAAGGAGCGGCGGAATGAAAAAGCCTGTGATACTGTTTTTAGCGGCGGCGCTGTGCCTGGGCCTAACCGGCTGTACCTCCGGCCAGCCCCCGGAGCGGGCGGCGGACGGCTCAAGCTGGGAGGAGGGCTGGGTCACCGTAGGCGGTGTGGTCGGGGTGGACACGCCGGAAGGCATGGACTCACGGGAGAACAACGAGGCCCTGGCGGCCAACGGGATGTATTACGCCACCTGGTCCATGGGTGAGGCCGAGCCCTACATCAACGAGGACGGGGAGGAGGCTGAGCTGTACGACGCCCAGATTTACCTTCTGCTGGGCAGATATCGGTCCGCCAAGGAGGCGGAGAACACGCTGACCCAGTGGAAGGATATGGCCTCCTTGAATTACGCTATTGAATCCACTGTGCAAGAGGTCCACAATGGAGTGGACTTCACCGTCATCACCTACACATTTGAGTCTGAGACCAACCCCTATGCCCGAGGTGCCTCCGCTTTCGGTGTGTATGGGAGCTGTGCTGTCAGTGTGGAGTTCACCTGTCAGGAGGGCTTCGGTGAAGATGCCGCTCAGCTTTTGACCCGCTTTTTGGATCATTGCCACTACGCCACCTCATAAAAGGAGAAAAGAGTATGGGACTTTTTGTTCGTGAAGACCCTGACTACAACGAGAATATCCGCCAGACCGGCTTCAACCGCTATAAGCAGTTGCTATCCTTGCGTTTTGCCCAGTGGTGGAAGGTCGGTATGATCACGTTGGCCGGATTTGCCCCGCTGGCCGCCGGAATCATCTGCGCTATCCTTGTATCCAGCGTGCTGGTGCTGATCCCCTGCTCAATTTTGGGCGGCATGATCGCGGGGCCGTTTCTGGCGGGGCTGTACGACTCCATCCTCCGTGGGCTGCGGGACGATCCGCTTCCGTGGAAGGAGGCCTGGGTCCGCGCCTGGAAACAGAACTGGCGGGAAAGCTTGGTCCCTGGAGCGGTGATGGGGCTGATGGTGGGATTGTATGCCTTTATGGCCATGCTGTTTTGGTGGGCGCAGGTCCCGCCCTCTTTGGGAACCGTGGCGTTGTATCTGTTCAGCCTGCTGCTGGTTTTGGCGGTAAATATCCTGCTTTGGCCTCAGCTTGTGCTGTTTCGGCAGAAATCGTCTGCTCGCCTGCGCAATGCCGCACTGTTTTTCATCAAACGATTTTGGCGGGTGATGGGTGTCGGGTTGGTGCAACTGGTCTATATTGCTGTTCTGGTGCTATTTGCGCCGTGGACCATTTTTCTGCTGCCTGTCACTGGGATGTGGTATGCTGTGTTTCTCCCTCAGTTGCTGATCTATGAACAGTTGAATCAAGATTTCCGCATTGAGGAATCTCTTGCCGAAAGTTTTTCGGTGACTAAACTGGAGTGCCATTCTGCAAAATAATTTCTACTGCCATCTTTGTACTGGATAAATTTCTTTTACTTGTTCAACTTCGTATTGTTCAATTACCCCTTCGTCTGACGGGGTGGGGCAGCCCTGCCAGACGGGGGGTGGAATACGGTATTACCCTATCCTTGACCCATACTCCGACCCAGACGGCAAGGCCGTCCTGCCCATCGGCTTCGGGTTCCGCTATTGCAGTACTCTGGCGCTGGCCTTCTGCATTGTCTCCTCCGTCCGGGCCTGGCTGGCGGGGGCGCTCACCCCGGCCTCGCTGGTCATTCTCATCATGCTGGCCCTCTTTGTGGGGAAGGTCAATATGACGGAGTTCATCGCCCTGACCTCCTACCGGAACCTGACCCTTTCCAAGAACAAGATCCAGGGTATTTTCCAGGAGGGGGAGGAACCGGCGGAGTCCCCGTCTTTCGCGCCCAAAGGCACGGAGATCCGCTTTGAAAATGTAGGTTTCTCCTACGTAGAGGGGGAACCGGTGCTGAAAAAGGCTGGCTTCACCATCCCCGAGGGAAAGCTCACCGCCATCGTGGGGGACTCCGGCGCGGGCAAGTCCACGGTGCTGAACCTGATCGCCAAATACTATCAGCCCCAGGCGGGCCGCGTCACCATCGGCGGGCAGGACATCCGGGACATGCCGACGGAGCAGGTGCTGGAGCGTATCAGCCTGGTGGATCAGGATGTATTCCTATTCAACGACACCGTGCGGAACAATATCCGCTACGCCCGCCCCGGCGCCACCGATCAGGAGGTGGAAGCTGCCTGCCGTCTGGCCAACTGCGACGGTTTCATCCGAGCCATGGAACAGGGCTATGAGACGGAGATCGGCGAGAACGGGAACCGGCATTTTGAAAATTTTAATTTCCCTCTTGACAAATCCAAAAACCTGGTTTATATTCAAAACATCGTTTCAAAACAATGTTTTGAATTTTGCAAAGGAGGGTTCCCGGTGGCAAAGCAGATCGAGGGCGTCTACGACGCGGTACTGGCCTGCGCAAAAGAGGAGTTTCTGAACAAGGGCTATCAGGAGGCGTCCCTGCGCACCATCGCCCAAAAGGCGGGGACATCTACCGGCTCCATCTATACCCGTTTCGGGGACAAAGAGGGGGTGTTTGAAGCTATCGTTCAGCCGGTGGTCAGCGGCTTTATGGCTCTGGTCTGCGAAATTCAGGAGACCTTCCACGGCTTTGACAGCGAAACCCAAAAGC
>CAJULJ010000073.1:0-10586 GCA_910587395.1 uncultured Oscillospiraceae bacterium
TTATTTCGTATTCTTCTTCACAAAATCCCAAGCACTGCGGCACATATCTTCTACGGTGTGGGTTGCTTCCCAT
This sequence comes from uncultured Oscillospiraceae bacterium, assembly GCA_910587395.1. Lineage (GTDB taxonomy): Bacteria > Bacillota > Clostridia > Oscillospirales > Oscillospiraceae > Enterenecus. The sequence goes on from CAJULJ010000073.1 coordinate 74, forward strand.
CCCAGCAGTTCTTTAGCCTTGGTGGCATCTGCCCAGAAAGCGGGAAGATCTCCTTCACGCCGAGGCCCAACTACATAAGGCAATTTAATGTCATTTGCAGTTTCAAAGGCACGGACAAGCTCACGAACAGAGATACCGTTGCCGGTGCCCAGGTTGATGGCCTCAACACCAGTATGGTTCTCCGCATACTCCAGCGCCTTCAGGTGACCCACAGCCAGATCAACCACGTGGAGGTAGTCACGCTGGCAGGTACCGTCGGGAGTGGGATAATCACCGCCGAAGATGGTTAGTTCGGGAAGAACACCGGCTGCCACACGGGCAATGTAGGGCATCAGATTGTTGGGGATGCCGTTGGGGTCGTCGCCCAGCAGGCCGGAGTCGTGGGAGCCAATGGGATTGAAGTAGCGCAGCAGCACCACAGAGAAATCAGGGTGGGCCGTCACATAGTCGGTCAGGATACGCTCGTTCATTACCTTGCTCCAGCCATAAGGACTGCTGGACTGGATGGCAGGCATCTCCTCTTTATAGGGATAGGGATTTTCGGGGCCATAGACCGTGGCAGAAGAGGAGAATACAAACTTTTTACAACCATACTCCTCCATCAACTCCAGCAGAGTCATGGTGCTGTCCAGATTGGTACGGTAGTACTCCAGAGGCTTTTTGACGCTCTCGCCAACAGCCTTGCGGCCTGCGAAGTGAATCACGGCATCAAACTCGTTCTCCTGGAATATGGTACGCATCTGTTCCTTGTCGGCGCAATCCATCACACGGAATTTGATCTTTTCCCCCACGATGCTCTCTACACGGCATACGACATCCGTTCTGGCATTGGACAGATCATCTACGATCACAACGCTGTGGCCAGCCTGTATCAGTTCGACTACGGTATGACTGCCGATATATCCGGCACCGCCGGTTACAAGTACCTTCATGACTTAGCCCTCCTCATTCACATAGTTCACGAATTTATCAAAGGCCCTCGCGCCCTTCTCATTGCGCTGATAGACACCCGCGTGCTCCAGCACCTTTGCAAAGACCTTGCCGGTCTCCACTTTCAGAATGGCGGCGGTATTCTCCTTAGTAAAGGTGTGCTGCTTTTTCAACTCTTCCACCCAGTCGGCGTGCTTGGCCAGTTCACCAGTCAGCTCTTCTCCGGCAAGGATAGCCTTCTCCACACCGGCCAGTTCCTGCTTCAGGCGGGCAGGCAGCACAGCCAGGCCCATAACCTCAATGAGACCGATGTTTTCCTTCTTGATATGGTGAAGTTCAGCGTGGGGGTGGTACACGCCCAGAGGATGCTCTTCGGTGGTGATGTTGTTGCGCAGAACCAGATCCAGTTCGTAGTCCGTTCCCCGGCGGCGGGCGATGGGGGTAATGGTGTTGTGGGGCACGCCTTCGGTCTCTGCAAAGATGAAAGCATCCTCGTCGGTATAACCACGCCAGCTCAGCAGAATCTTATCAGCCAGCTCTACCAGACGCGCCTTTTTGCCGCAGCGCAGACGGATGACACTCATGGGCCACTTAACGATGCCGGCCTTCACATCCTCGAAACCAGCAAAGACAATCTCACGCTCGACCGCCGCGCGCTCCATGGGGAAGCAGTAGTGGCCACCTTGGAAGTGCTCGTGGCTGAGGATACTGCCGCCTACGATGGGGAGATCTGCGTTGCTGCCCACAAAGTAGTGGGGGAACAGAGAAACAAAGTCCAACAGTTTGGAGAAAGCGGCCTTGTTGATGACCATGGGAACATGCTCATGATTGAACACAATGCAGTGCTCGTTGTAGTAGACATAGGGGCTGTACTGCAGATGCCAGCCCTCACCGGCGATGGTAACTGGAATAGTGCGCAGGTTTTGGCGGGCGGGGTGGTTCATACGTCCCGCATAGCCCTCGTTCTCCGCGCAGAGCATACACTTGGGATAGCCGGACTGGGGAGCGAGCTTTGCGGCTGCAATAGCCTTAGGGTCTTTTTCCGGCTTGCTGAGGTTGATGGTCACATCCAGATTGCCGTATTCGGTGGCCGTCTTCCAACGCACATCCTTCTGGATGCGGTAGCGGCGGATGTAATCGGTATCCTGTGAGAAGTTATAGTACCAGTCGGTGGCAGTCTCAGGGCTGGTGGCGTACATCTCGGAAAAGGTCTGATGCACCTCACGGGGCATGGGAGTCAGAATCCCCATTAGTTTGGTGTCAAAGAGGTCACGGCTGGTGATGTCATCATCGCAGACACCCCGTTCCACCGCATCCTCCAACAGCCCCTGAAGAATATCCTCCAGGCTCATGGCTTCCGGTTTGGCAGGGTCGTAGCTGTCCAGTTTCATAGCCTCCAGTAGCCCGTTGGTTACATAGATCGTGTCACAAGGCTGAACCAGCTTCTTGTTCAGGCCATATTGGACCAAAGAAGCGATATACACATTCACATCCATTTTCCGTTCCTCCTTCAGGACAATCTCACGCCACCCTCATTACGAATGTGCAACACGTGGCAGCTGCCTTCACCCAGTACCCGCTCAATTCCACTTTTAAACTCTTCCAGCATATCAACAGGAACAAATGCCTGCACCGTTCCGGCGAAGCCGCCTCCGTGGACACGGTAAGCCCCACGCCCATTCAGCAGGGTATCACACATGGCCAGAGCAACCGCCACCTCCTGATGCTGCGTGGCACCGGCAGGACTGATATTCTGCAAATACATCCAGGAACTGTACCCGGATTTAGTAACCAGACCAAGGAAACCATCGAAGTCGTTTTCAAGCAGCGCTTTTTTCTGCTCCATGACACGCTTGTTTTCCTGGTAGAAATGGATGGCCCGCAGGATGGCACGGTCAGAAACCTTCCCTCGCAGATTTGGCAGAGCCTCCATAAATTCTTTTTCGCGGACTTCTCGCAGAACATCCTTTCCAAAGAAATTGCAAATCTCTTTCAGCTCACGGGGAATGGCCGCGTACTCATCAGTGAGATCGGCGTGGTCAGCACCGCTGTCAATGATGCACAGGGCATGGCCAGCCTTTTCAAAATCAAACTCGATGCGCTCAACCTGGGGATGATCCGGATCAGCGAAGTCGATATAGACCATGCCGCCCACGGAGGAAGCCGCTTGATCCATCAGGCCGCTTGGCTTGCCGAAGTACACATTTTCGGCATACTGGCCGATCTGAGCGATTTCCACCGGGCTGAGCTTCCGATCAAAGAACAACTCGTTGCAGATGGTGCCCATCAGCACCTCAAAAGCGGCAGAAGAGCTCAGTCCGCTGCCCGGAAGAACGGTTGAGTGGGTCTCGGCATCGAATCCCTTGATCCGGGCTCCCAGCTGCTCAAAGGCAGCTGCGACGCCACGAACCAGGGCCGCGGAGGTGTTTTTTTCCTCTTCGCGGATATTCAAATCATCCAGTTCGACCACAACCTCAGGAAATCCCTCAGAGCGAACGCGGATGTTGTTGCTGCCATTCAGCATTACATCTGCCACCGTTTCCAGATTTACTGCGGCGGCCAGCACACAGCCACGCTGGTGATCGGTATGATTACCGCTAATCTCTGTACGGCCGGGAGCGGAGATCAGAAAATGTTTTTTTGTCATATGAGGTCCCTCACTTTTTGGATAACTTACTCAGTTCTTAGGCTCCAGCAGCTTAGCGTTGGCCTTCTCCACATTCAGCTTGGTCAGCAGGAAAGTAACCAAGCCGCAGAAGATAGCGGGCAACCACAGATACATCACATTCAGCATAGTCAGAACAGAGTCAGGCTGAGTGGCCACGCCGCCCTCGATGAATCCGGCAGCTGCCAGCAACCAACCGGAGATGGCGGTGCCCAGTCCGCCGCCAATCTTGACGCCAAGAGAGGTGCAGGAGTACATGGTTCCGTCGATACGCTTACCAGTGGTTAGATAGGTGTAGTCGGAAGCAGAAGCGATCACAGCGTTCAGGTCGCCCTGCAGGGGGCACATACCAAGAGAAGCGATGGCGGTGAAAGCTAACATCATGGGAACGCTGCCCATGTAAGCAGCCACGATCACCAGGATTCTTGCGATGGTGGCCAGAGCATAGCCGGAATAGTTGATCTTATACATACCGCCCAGTTTTGCAACGATGGTGGGCACCAACAACAGACCGATAATCATGGGGATGTTGAGCGCGCTTGCGAAATAACCCATCAGCTCCTTGTTGCCTAACACATAAGTCATGTAGTAGGTGCCGACGCCGGTGAAAGCGGTGTAGAGCTGAGTCAGCAGATAGACACCCAGAATCAGCAGGTAGAACTTATTCTTGACCAACAGACCGACAGCTTCGCGCAGGGTGTACTTTTCTTCCGGAGCGTCAACTGCTTTCTTGGCTTCAATCTCGTCTTCGGGCAATTCCTTCATGGACAGGACGGAGACGGTGTTGGAGATAATGCCGATGATGACATAGATCAGTGCAACAATTCTCCATGCGGCGGCATCGTTGCCGAAGTGCTCAACAAGGCCAAAAGTAACAGCCTGGATGATGGTGCTGGTGGTGAATGCAAAGACGAAGCGCAGAGAACCAATCTGAACACGCTCGTTTTCATTCTTAGTGATCAGAGCGGTCAAAGCGGAATAAGCGATGTTATTTGCGGTGTAGAAGCCTGCGTTCAGCATCACGTAGAAGATGAAGAAGAAAGCGTACTGAGCGGTCTGGCCCCAGGAAGTGGGAATAGAGAAAATCGCGAACAGGCAGACACCACAACCCAGATAGGGCCACAGCATCCAGGGACGGGCTTTACCCATCTTGGTCTTGGTCTTGTCGATGAGGGAGCCAAAGATGACGTCAGAAACGCCGTCGAAGATCTTGGATACTGCCATCAGGGTGCCAACAATGCCGGTGTTCAAGCCGATGGTATCGGACAGGTAGATCATAACGAAGAAGGTCAGGAACGCATAGACCACGTTGCCGGCGATATCGCCAGAGCCGTAACCCACCTTGTTGTACCATTTCAAATATCTCTTTTCAGCCATGATAGCATCTCCTATTCTCTTTATTCAGTTATTTCAGTTCGGGGATGACGCGGATGGCGAAGTCGATGGTTTCGTCGATCAGCTTGTATTTCTTCTGTAAAACGGGGCCACAGCTCGCAGAGCCAATACCGTTCTGCCGGTAGTCCAGACACAATACGGTGCTGCCGCATTTGTTCAGTTCGTAGTTGTGGGCCTTCTCGGTCAGTTCTTCCTGCGTGTAATGGGATGCATTGAAGCTGAAGGGTTCGGGGCCAACTGCGATCAAACGCAGTTTGTCGCTTTCCAGAAGCACATAGTCACAACTACCGTGAGCGCCATTCTCCTGGGGACGGATGTAGTCCTCCTGAAGCCCGTCCACGGTATCGCGGTACAAGCCGTGGCTGGCAGCATTTCGCTTGTCAATGTAGTTTTCCATGGGACCCAGACCGAAATAAGCAACCTGCTCCATGTTTTCAGGAACGAACAGGCGCAGACCGAAGCGAGGCAGCTCGGGGAATTCTATGTTGCGCTTGGTGAGAATGTTGGCACAGACGCCGCCTGCAACCGTCACGGTCCAGTCGATTTCTACGGTCATGAACCGCTGCACAGCGATGGCACCAATAGACAGGTCACTGTGGATACGAACCTCGCTGTCCATGGCCACGAAGTGGGTGTTATACGCCCGGGTGATGGCCTTATCGTAGTGGGCAGCAAACCAGTCAGCCTTCAGCTTGCGGTCGTTATCGGTGGGAGCGCGCCACACGTTCAGATCCATGGGACGGTCCAGAAGCTCCATGCCCTGATAAGTCATCCGGGCAAACATACCGGTAAACTTATCGTAACGATATGTGAAGTTTGCAGCTGTGAGAGTCAGATACCGGTAGTCCTCTGTAACAGAAATACTGTCCTCCAGGATGGCCTTTCTCTGCCAGTATGCCAGAGCAATCTGATTGCGGTCATCCTGATTCTCCAGAGTAATCTCATCGAAGCCCAAATCAAAGCCCTCGGAGATCAGTTCGGAGTTGTTTTTGGCGAAGTAGCTGATCTTCAGGAAACAGCGGCCCTTGGCGGGAACCTGGACGTTCAGGGTCACGGTACCGCTCATGTGGGGAGCGATGGCGGGGATTTTATCCAGCTGGCCTTCCTGAACAAGCGCACCATCACAAGTGACTTGATAAGAGGCGGTGATGTAGTCCTGCAGGGAGACAAAGTCCATGTAGTTGTGCAGGGTCAGCTGGCCGGTTGCCTGATCATAATCAACAACACGAACAGGGCGGTGTACGTTTTTGTATTCCATCAAACCGGTGTGAGGACGACGGTCGGGATAAACCAGACCATCCATGCAGAAATTGCCATCGTGGGGGTACTCGCCGTGGTCGCCGCCATACCAGTACATATCTTTGCCGTTAGGAGCCTTGCCCTTGTAAATGGCGTGATCGCACCACTCCCAGATAAAGGCGCCACACATGCACTCATTGGCCTGAATGAACTGCCAGTAGTCCTCCAGATCACCGGGGCCGTTGCCCATGGCATGAGAGTATTCACACATCAGATAGGGCTTGTCGGACTCAGGATCGTCCACATACTCCTGCAGGGTCTCCAGCGCAGGGTACATATTGCTGTAGAGGTCAATGTTGGAGAAATCGTACTTGCGCTTGCGGCTGCGATACTGAGCGCTTTCATAGTGGGTCAGACGGGCGGGGTCAAAGTTCTTGGTCCAGGCCAGCGCAGCCTCGAAGCAACAGCCGTAGGCGCTCTCGTTACCCATGGACCAGCAGATGACGCAGGGGCGGTTCTTGTCCCGCTGGACACAGCGCTGGGTGCGCTCCATAGTAGCCTCCAGGAACTTGGGGTTGTCGGCGAAGGGCTCGTTCCAGTGCTCGGTGTGGTTCTCCCAGACGTCGTTCTCTCCGCAGTACAGTTCGGCGGCACCGTGGCTCTCGTGGTCGGCCTCGTCAATGACCAGGAAACCGTACTGGTCGCACAGCTGATAGAACATGGGGGCGTTGGGGTAATGGCTGGTGCGAATGGCGTTGAAGTTGTGCTCCTTGATCATCCGCAGGTCGCGCTTCATGTGCTCCACGCTGATGACGGGGCCGGTCACGGGGTCGGAATCGTGGCGGTTTACACCGCGGAACTTGATGGGAGTTCCATTCAGGAATACCTGCATCCCATCTACTTTGATCTCCCGGATGCCCACTCGGTCGGTGATGATCTCGTTCTCGCACTCGACGAGCATGGTGTAGAGATAGGGCTTCTCGGGATTCCACAGGGTGGGCTGGGGAATGTTCAGGATAGCTTGATGGGTATAGTTGCCGATATGCTCCTTCGTGGTCACTTCGGCGGCGTCGATCAGACGATCCTCAGCGTCCAGCAGCCTAATGACAGTGGGAACACTCTCACCGGCGAAGGCGAAGCGAACGCGGACAGTAGCTTTATCCTCTTCCTGCTGGGTGGTCACGAAGTAGTCCCGCACATGGTTCTCAGGACGCTTGATGATGTATACATCCCGGAAGATGCCGCTGGTGCGGAACTTGTCCTGATCCTCCAAGTAGCTGCCATCGCACCACTTCAGCACCAGAACGGCCAGAGTATTTTCGCCCTCACGGATCTTATCAGTCACATCAAACTCGCTGGTGGAGTGGGAGATCTGGTTGTAACCCACATACTCGCCGTTGAGCCAGACATACAGGCAGGAATCCACACCCTCAAAGTTCAGGTAAGCCTTGGGTGCCTTTTCGTCCTTAGCATAGGTAAAGGAAGTCAGGTAAGCGCCGCAGGGATTATCCTGGGGAACGAAGGGAGGATCTGCCGGGAAGGGGTAATGAATATTGGTGTACTGGTGCTGATCGTAGCCATGATTCTGCCAGACGCTGGGAACGGGGATGGTGTCGTAGGCGGAGGGATCGAAACCTTCCTCATAGAACAGCTCAGTCAGGTCATGGATACTGGGGTAGTAGCGGAACTTCCAGTCGCCGTTTAGCAGCTGGAAGCGATCGGAGCGTTCCCGATGCTCCGCAGTGTCGTCCAGACGGTTGGACGCGGGGATGAAGTAGGCTCGGTTGGGCAGAGCGTTTTCAGACTGGATCAGCAGGTCTTCAAAATAGGCAGGGACGATCATGTGGGGCTTCCTCCTCGCAATGAATTCTGTGTGTATTATCCCGGAAATTTTCTCCTTTTTCTATAAACTGCATTGGACAAAACATGCACAAAATGATACAATTAACCAAACAGCACATCAGCACAAAAATGTTGTGACCGAAAAAAGCCGGGAGGGATCCGCATGTATGTCAACTCAGGTTATCTGTACAACACCCGCGTACCGATCAAGGACAAGTCCAAACCGCTGTTGGTGGGCAGCTGCGGTACCTACCGGCTGAGAACAAAGCAAAAACTCCCGACCTGGCATCCCAGGGGCCGTTTAGACTATCAATTGTTGTATGTGGCCTCCGGAAAGACCCACTTCTTTTTCAACGGGCAGGAGGAAATCGTACCTGCCGGCTACATGGTCCTTTATCAACCGCGCCAGGAACAGCATTATGAGTATTACGGAGAAGAACAACCCGAGGTCTATTGGGTACACTTCACGGGAAAAGATGTAAAGGCAATTTTGAAGCATTTTGATATTCCTACAGATAAAAATGTTTTCTTCTCCGGGGTTCCCTCTGCTTATCAGCACCTGTTCAAAGAAATGATCCGGGAGCTGCAAACCTGCCGTACTGGATATCAGGAATTACTGGAAATGTATCTGCGGCAGATTTTTCTGCTGATCCAGCGCACACGCCAAGAGAGCAACCCTACCATCAGCACTTACCTACAAAAGGAAATGGAGTACGCCCAACAGTATTTCCAAGAACACTATAATGAAGATATTCAGATCAAGGACTATGCGAAATCTCGTAGCATGAGCGTAAGTTGGTTCTTGCGAAACTTTAAGAAGTTTATCGGCCAGCCTCCCGCACAATATCTCCTAACTATCCGTATGAACAATGCCGTCAGTCTCTTAGAAACAACTGACTACAATGTGGCAGAAATATCCGCAATCATTGGTTACGACAACGCGCTGTATTTCAGCCGCCTCTTCAAAAAGCACAAGGGCGTGTCGCCCTCGGAGTACAGAAGGCTTTTCCAGAAAAAGAACAGTCCGGATCGTGGCATCCATACATCTCCATGATCAGATAGGAAAAAGAAAAGACTGCCATAACGACAGCCTTTCCCATTTGATTTCTTATTCAAGAACCATCTTTGCACATCCATAGATTCCCGCGTCATTACCCAGCGTGGCAATTGCTGCTCCGGTTTCTTTCGATACATGGAAGGCGTACTTTCGGTAATATTTCAGTACCGCGTCGGTCACGATATTTCCGGCCTTGCTCATGCCCCCACCGATAATGAATACATCCGGATCTACTGTGCAGGAAATGTAGCTCATGGCACGGCCCAAATAATCGCCGAACCGGTCGATGATTTTCAGTGCCATATGATCTCCTGCCACAGCCAGTTCGCAGATGTGTTTGGATGTAAAATCCTCAATTCCCCGCAGTTTGGAGGGAGTGTCACATTGGGAAAGCATGACCTTGGCCATGCGAACGATCCCTCTTGCAGAGGTGTACTGCTCCAGACAGCCGCATTTCCCGCAGCTGCAGGGCACTATTTCTCCAGGCTCCACCGTCATGTGACCGATCTCACCGGCACCCCCGTTTTTGCCTGCGACGATTTTGCCGTCCAACACCACACCTCCGCCAACCCCGGTGCCCAGGGTGATCATGACCGCACTCCGGCTGCCTCGGCCTCCGCCCTGCCATAGCTCACCCAGCGCCGCTACATTGGCATCGTTTCCCGCAGCAATATTGGGGATGTCCGGAAGCAGCTCGTTCATGCGCCCCTTGATGTTAAAGACACCCCAGCCAAGATTGACGCACTTATTGACTGTGAAGCTGTCGTCCACAGGACCGGGGACACCGATACCGATGCCCACAATCTGAGATGCTGAAATCCCATTCCGCCCCATGCTCTCTGCAATGGCCTGTGCCACGTCAGGCAGAACATGGACGCCGCCGTTTGCGGTACGGGTTGGAATTTCCCACTTTTCCAGAAGTTTGCCGTCGGCATAAAACAGACCGAGCTTTACACTTGTTCCACCGATGTCTGCACCAAACACATAGTTTTGCATGGTATTTCCCCGCTTTCTCATTTCTATTCATTGCTGAGTTTTTTATTATGGAGGGTTTTATTTATGTTAAATTCCTCTCGTCAACTCTTTGGCTATACCAAGGACGATCTTGCCGTGGAGACCCTGACTTTGGATAACGGCATTCTCTCCTGTGATATAATTACCTTTGGTGCCGCACTTCGTTCTCTCCGCGTACCGGATCGTTCTGGCATCAAGCGTGATGTTGTTCTGGGTTATGATACTCTGGAAGAGTATGAGAGCCACCCGGGCTATCTTGGTGCTGTCGTAGGCCGTGTGGCCAACCGTATTGCGGGCGGAAGGTTTACGATGAACGGTCAGACTTATGCTCTGGCGGTCAACGACCCGCCCAACCATCTTCATGGGGGCAA
>CAJULJ010000073.1:10596-11900 GCA_910587395.1 uncultured Oscillospiraceae bacterium
AATGTTGGTTTTTCTCACAAAGTCTGGTCTGTTGTAGAGCACACCTCTACTCTTGTGACCCTGGCGTTGACCAGCCCCGATGGCGAAGAATGCTATCCCGGTACTATGCGGGTTCGGGTAACCTATGCGCTGGAGGGCAACACCCTCTCTATGAGGTATCAGGCCATCACCGACCGGGATACCCCCTGCAATCTTACGGGACACGCTTACTTTAATCTGAACGGGCACGACTCCGGCCCTGTAACAGATCAATGCCTTCGCATCTACGCGGAGAACTATACGCCATCCGACGCGACCAACATCCCCACAGGCGAAATCGCGCCGGTAGCTGGGACTCCGATGGATTTCCGGAAGGCCACGCCCATTGGCGCACGTATCAATGAGCCTTTCCATCAGTTGATCCAAGCAAATGGTTATGACCACAACTATGTAATTGATGGGGAAATGGGCACGCTGCGAAAAGCGGCGCAGGCATATTCTCCCACTTCGGGAATCTCGATGGATGTGGAGACTACCTTGCCGGGTCTGCATTTCTACGCAGCCAACTTTCTGGACGAGGGACTGACGGGCAAGAAGGGCGCTGTTTATGGTCCGCGCTATGCTTTTTGTCTGGAAACACAGTTCTTCCCGGATGCGGTCAATCAACCGGCTTTCCCGTCTGTGATTCTGAAGCCTGATGGCGTGTATGACCACACAACTGTGTTTTCTTTCTGCTGTGTGAAGGGATAATTTCTCCTTTGCTCTGGAACCAAATCCATGATGCCAGTTCCTTTTTTTACAGTCAAGGGCTTCGGAGCAACCGGGAGATTCTGTTCATGTTTTCTCCTTTTTTGTCCATGCCAATAGGGTTTTGCTTTGCGCTACAATATGTGTGCGATTATTGGACAGACACATTAAAAGGCTGAAACCACAAGGGGGCATGAGCATGGAACAGAGAGCACCTCTCCAAAGCGCCGAAATACTTTGGATAAATTGGAGAGAGAAGATACTATCGTTCACCAAAGTGGATGGCTTTGAGGCCAAGCACTTCCTCTCACACGAAAGTTGTCTCGAATATGCTTTCGACAAGGCCACAGATGGATTCCGAGTTCAATAATAATTATCATTATAGATAAAAGCGAAGGGAATTTCACGCCCCTTCGCTTTTTTTATCCCTGGTAAGTATTATTCCGCATCAAAAAGATGCCCTATTACTTCAACGGTCAGGCCATCAACATCCTTATTTTTTTGATTTTTACGAAAACTCAAAAATTCTAAAGGAGGATTGGTTACTTTGGCGCATTGTCATAGATTCATGCCATTTT
>CAJULJ010000074.1 GCA_910587395.1 uncultured Oscillospiraceae bacterium
AGGAAGTCACCGAGAACATGGACGCCTACGAGCTGGGCGTGGCCTCCGCCAAGGTGTACGACTTCATCTGGAGCGACTACTGCGACTGGTATATCGAGCTGACCAAGGCCCGTTTGCAAAGCGACGACGAGGCCGCGAAAGTTCAGGCTCAAAACGTGCTGGTGTACGTTCTCACCGAGACGCTGAAGCTCCTGCACCCCTTCATGCCCTTTATTACCGAGGAAATCTGGCAGGCCCTGCCCCACGCCCCCGGCATCGACGGAGGCTTCCTGATGCTCCAGAGCTGGCCGGTCTACCGCGACGCGCTGAACTTCCAGGAGGCGGAGGCCGCCATGGAGTCCATCAAGGACGTAATCGGCGCCATCCGCACCCGCCGCGCTGAGATGAACGTGCCCCCCTCCAAGAAGGCGGCGCTGACCATCGTTACCTCCAAGGCGGACGTGTTCAACGCGGGCAAGGGTTTCCTGACCCGGCTGGCCTGGGCCTCCTCTATTGAGGTGCGCCAGGACGAGCCGTCCGACCTCACCGGCCTGGTGGCGGACGTGACCCATGACGCCAAGGTGTATATGCCCCTGGCTGAGCTGGTGGATATTGAGAAGGAGAAGGCCCGGCTCACCAAAGACCTGGGCAAAAAGCAGGGCGAGCTCAGGGGCCTGGAGGGCAAGCTGTCCAACCCCGGCTTCCTGAACAAGGCCCCCGCTGAGGTGGTGGCTGCCGAGAAGGAGCGGGCGGAGAAGCTCAAGACCCTGATTGCCAAAATTCAGGAGCAGCTGGCCAATATGTAAATTTTTCCATCCACAATTGCCCCTTCGGCAAATTGTGACCAGTCCAATCCATTATAATGAGCGCGATACGGGAAATTTCCCGTACCGCGCTCATTTTTGTTTGACCGAGGGGGACAAGCCATGCCCATCACAGTGACCAGCCGGGACAGTCTGCTGACCATCGCCCTGTCCGGCGAAATTGACCACCACGGCGCCCGGGAGATGATGGCCCAGCTGGACGACGCCATCGCCACCCGCCTGCCCGCGCGCCTTGTTTTGGATATGTCCGGCGTCACCTTTATGGACAGCTCCGGCATCGCCGTACTGCTGCGCGCCCTGCGGCAGATTCAGCACATCGGCGGCACGCTGCGGGTGACCTCCATCCCCACCCAGGCCCGCCGGGTTCTGGACGCCGCCGGGGTGGGCAGGCTCATTACCTTAGATTGAGGAGGGCTACATAAGATGAAAGCCATTGACCAGGTGATGATTACCTTCACCTCCCGCTCCGCCAACGAGGGCTTTGCCCGGGCGTGCGCGGCCTGCTTCGCCGCCCAACTGGACCCCACCCTGGACGAGGTGGCGGACATCAAGACCGCCGTGTCCGAGGCGGTGACCAACGCCATCGTCCACGCCTACCCGGACTGTCTGGGGACGATTGTCATGCGCCTGCGGCTGTTTGACGGCGGCGTGCTGGAAATCCAGGTGAAGGACTCCGGCGTGGGCATTCCCGACGTGGACCAGGCCCGGACGCCGCTCTTCACCACCGGCGGCGAGGAGCGCTCCGGCATGGGCTTCACCATCATGGAGAGCTTCATGGACGGCTTGAAGGTGCGCTCCCAGCCGGACAAGGGCACCACCGTCACCATGCGCAAGCGGATCGCCCGCAGGGCGGGCGCGCCCAGGTGAGGGGGCTGGACGCCCCCGCCCTGCTGGAAGCGGCTCAGGCCGGGGACAACGACGCCTGTGAGCGCCTGCTCATCGACAACAGCGGGCTGATCTGGTCGGTGGCCCGGCGGTATTACGGACGGGGCGTGGACCCGGAGGACCTGTATCAGCTGGGCTGCCTGGGATTTTTGAAGGCCATCCGGGGGTTTGACACCGAGTACGGCACCCAGTTTTCCACCTATGCCGTGCCCAAAATCGCGGGGGAGATCCGGCGGTTTCTGCGGGACGACGGGGCGGTGAAGGTCAGCCGGGGCACCAAGGAGCGGGCCGCTTCCCTGCGGCTCAAGCGTCAGGAGCTGTTTCAGCGGCTGGGCCGGGAGCCCACGGTGGGGGAGCTGGCGGAGGCGACGGGCTTAGAACCGGAGGAGATCGCTGCCGCCGACACCGCTGTGCTGGCCGTGGCCTCCTTGCAGGGGGAGAGCGGCGAGGACGGCTTTTCTTTGGAGACGGTGCTGGGCGACGAGGGCATTGAGGACGAGCTGGTGGAAAAGCTCACCCTGCGGCAGGCCATCGACGCCCTGCCGGAGCGGGAGCGTATGGTGATTTTGCTGCGCTTCTACAAAAACCTGACCCAGGATCGGGTGTCCAAGGTGCTGGGGGTGAGCCAGGTACAGGTGTCCCGCATCGAGCGCCGGGCGGTGGCAAAGCTGCGGGAGGCGCTGACAGAATAGCCCGGGCGGAGGTTTTGGCCCTCTGTCTGGGCTGTCTATTTCTGACATTATAATGAAACAATCGTCGGATCAGCACCAAACCACGTTTGAATATCAATGTTTATTTCTATTTTTCCAAGTGGTGTATTCAACATGATTTTCCCACCCTATTGTAAACTAATTTTGGCTCAAAAAGGGCCCAGCTTTCCCGCTTGGGCCCTTTTGCTGTAATTACGGCTTAAAGCTGTCCTTCAAGCTCACCGCCCGGTTGAACACCAAGCGCCCCGGTTTGGAATCCTTGCTGTCGGCGCAGAAATACCCCTGGCGCATGAACTGGAACCGATCGGAGGGCTGAGCCTCCGCCAGCCCCGCCTCCACCTTGCACCCGGTGAGCACCTCCAGGGAATTTGGGTTCAGGCACTCCAAAAAGTCCTTGCCCGCCGCGTCCGGCTCCGGGTCGGAGAACAGGTTGTCGTACAGCCGCACCTCCGCATCCACGGCGGTGGCAGCGTCCACCCAGTGGATGGTGGCCCCCTTCACCTTGCGGCCGTCGGCAGGGTTTCCGCCCCGGCTGTCCGGGTCATACTCGGCGGCGATCTCGATGACGTTCCCCTCATCGTCCGTCTCGTAGCCCACGCACTTGATGAGATACGCCCCCTTCAACCGGCACTCCGGGCCGTTGGGGTACAGGCGCTTGTACTTGGGGATGGGCTCGGGCAGGAAGTCCTCTGCCTCTACCCACAGCTCCCGGGAGAAGGTCACCGTCCGGGTGCCGTCCTCCGGGCGGTTGGGGTTGTTCTCCACCTCAAAGGTCTCGCTCTGCCCCGCGGGATAGTTGGTGATGACCAGCTTTACGGGCCGCAGCACCGCCATCACCCGCCGGGCGGTCTCGTTCAGGTCCTCCCGGAGGCAGTACTCCAGAAATGCGTATTCAATGGTGTTGTCCGACTTGGTGACTCCCACCCGGTCGCAGAAATTGCGGATGGATTTGGGCGTATACCCCCGGCGGCGCAGGCCGCACAGGGTGGGCATACGGGGGTCGTCCCAGCCGGACACCCGGCCCTCTTCCACCAGCTGGCGCAGCTTGCGCTTGCTCATGACCGTGTGGTTGATGCCCAGTCGGGCAAACTCGATCTGACGGGGCTTGTGGTAGGGAATGGACACGTGCTCTACCACCCAATCGTACAGGGGCCGGTGGTTCTCAAACTCCAGGGAGCACAGGGAATGGGTGATACCCTCCAGCGCGTCCTCGATGGGGTGGGCGAAGTCGTACATGGGATAGATGCACCACTTATCCCCCTGACGGTGGTGGTGGGCGTGGTTGATGCGGTAAATCACCGGGTCGCGCATGTTGAAGTTACCGGAGGCCAGGTCAATCTTGGCCCGGAGTGTCATCTTCCCCTCCTCAAACTCGCCGTTTTTCATCCGCTCAAACAGGTCCAGGGACTCCTCCACAGGCCGGTCCCGGTAGGGAGAGGTGGCGGGCACGCCGATGGTGCCCCGGTGCTCCTTGAACTCCTCCGGGGACAGCTCACACACATAGGCCAGCCCCTTCTTGATGAGCTCCACCGCATACTCGTACATCTTGTCGAAGTAGTCGGAGGCGTAGTAGAACCGGTTCCCCCAGTCGAAGCCCAGCCAGTGGATGTCCTCCTGGATGGCCTCCACGTACTCCACGTCCTCCTTGGTGGGGTTGGTGTCGTCCATGCGCAGGTTGCACATGCCGCCGTACTTCTCCGCGGTGCCGAAGTCGATGGTCAGCGCCTTGCAGTGGCCGATGTGAAGGTAGCCGTTGGGCTCGGGCGGGAAACGGGTGTGGACAGTCATGCCCTGGTACTGCCCGCCCTGAGCGATGTCCTCATCGATAAAGTCATGGATAAAGTTTTGGCTCATGGATACGTTCAGCTCTTCCGCCATGTCTGTCACTCCTTGTTAAATTAAAATAGGTGGGCTTTGGGACATCCCAAAGCCCACCTATTATATCCGCTTTTGGCAAGAAAAGCAACTGAATATTTAGCCGCTCCCATTTGTTCTAACTGCTGATATGTGCTGCTCACACTTTTTATTTGAATTGTATAATTGCTCAATTCCATTTTTAAATAATTGAATTCTTCGCAGCTTTACTGCAACACTTACAGTATCTTCACAAAAAACGTTACCTGTCCCCCAGGAAATTCCGAATAATTATTCACCCTAAAGCATTTTTTAGAAAACTCATTCTGATTTTCCACAAGTCCAATCAAAGCTTTCATATCCTGTGTGACAACGCTCTCTGCAAGCTCAACAATTCTTTTTCCAAAGCCACGATTCCTTTTATCCGGCGCCACCATATAACTGATCTCGCCCATCTCATCGACTTTATCTATCCTTAATTGTCCTGCGGGCCCTGACTCATTCATCAAAATATATATATAACACTTTTTATCCAAGAGCTTGCTCCCAAACCATTTCATGTGAGCATCAAAGTCAATCACGTCTTTTGAGAAAGAATGTTCCCTTGTCAATGGGTCATTTCTCCATTCCAGTATGGTTTCAGCGTCATCAATCGTCGCTTCCCTTAAATAAGTATTCATTTCTGATATTCCCTTCCTGAACGTAATCAGGGCGCCATGTCAATGCGGCTCCCCCGCTTCTGCCTGGGCCGCGTAATCCTCACAGGCGGGGTGAAGCGCCTCGGGCCAGGTATAGCCCAGCTCGGTCAGCTCCTCGTCGGTATACAGCAGCCGCACCGGCTCCGGTTCCTCCCCGGTCTCCTCCTGCTTCGCGGGCCACAGCCCCCGGGGGAGCAGGTGGCGGTAGCCCTCCGGAGTGGCCACGATGAGCCACAGCCCCGCCAGACCGTTTACCGGTTCCACCTCCACCCCGCACTGCTGGCACAGATACTCCATGGCCATGAGCAGTCCGAAATCGGAGACAGGCTCCCCGGACAGCGCCCCCAGGGCCATATTGGTCCCCTCTGGGGCCCGATCCCCGGCGGAGGAGCGGACAATGGTCGCCAGCTCCTCCACGGTGTATCCCTCCCCGGCGGGGGGATTGGACTCCAGCAGGGCGGAAGCGGCGGTTTCCAGCAGCTGGGCGTAATCCTTTTCCTCCTGGGCCACCACGCTTGCGCTCCGGCCCCAGCCCAGCTTGACCTCGATGATCCTCCGCGTACCCGTCTCAGGGTAGAGAGAGACGGTTTTGACCGCCACATCGTGGTGGTGGTAAAGGGCGGGGGCGCAGAAGCAGGCCAGGTCCAGCAGCGCCTCCAGCAGCGCCTGGTCCCCTGAGAAATAGAAGGCCTGGAACACCGCGCTCTCCCCCTGCTCCGTCACCAGCCGCTCCAGCTCCTGGCGTACGCCGGCCAGCCCCTTGACCTCCCGCAGCGACCTCATCTCCTGAGCTGCCCGGGAATAGGAGATGCGCAGCTCCACCTCATAATAGGTGAGGATGCGGGTAACGTCATAGGTCAGGGACCGCACGGAGAACGCCCCCAGCGGGTCACCGTATATCACCTCGTCCTTGGCGTTGGCCAGATCGCCCTCCACATCTCCGGTGTAGTTGTACAGCCGGATGGTTCCCTGCGTCCGGTGGGCGCTCACAAAATAGAGCATGGCGTTTACCAGCCCCTGGTAGCTCTCCGCCCGCAGGACGGACTCGTCCTCCGTAACGGCATAATCCACATGGGTGGAGACGGTCTCATGCCCCCGCTCCAGCATGGCCGAGCAGCCGCTGAGCAGCAGCGCCGCGCACAAAATCAGGGCCAGAATTCGTTTCTTCACACAAGCACCTCCGTCCATGCGCCAAAGGTCCCTCGAGGAGAGGCCCCTTCGCTCCCTCACAGGTCGTCCTTCTTGTAGTCCCGGAATCCCTCGCCCAGCACCTCGTGGGCATTGCACACGATGACGAAGGCAATGGGATCAATGTCCTTGATGGTGGCCTTGATGGCGGCGATCTCCCGCTGCTTGAAGGCGCACATGAGCACGTTTTTCGCAGACCCGGTGTAGGCCCCCTGTCCGTGGAGGATGGTCACTCCCCGGTCCAGGTCCTTGACGATGGCGTCGGCGATCTCCTTGTTCCTGTCGCTGATGATATAGGCCACCTTGGCCGTATCCATGCCGTAGAGCACCCCGTCCATGACGATGGTGGAGATATACAGCGCCACCAGGCCGTACAGCGCGGCGTACAGCGTCCGGAACGCCACGGACACCGCCACAATCACCGCCAGATCGATGCCCATCAGCAGCTTGCCCATGGGCAGCCAGGCCAGCTTCAGCTTGAGCAGGCGGGCCATCAGGTCGGTGCCGCCGGTGGTGGCCCCCTGCTGAAAGATCAGCCCCAGGGACAGCCCCATCAGCAGCCCGCCGAAAATGCAGGCCAGCAACGGCTCCATCGGCTCCCACTCCCGCAGGGGGGTGAGCACATCGATGAATACCGACGAGATGAACATGGCGTACAGCGACGACACCAGCAGCCGCCCGCCGATGAGCTTCCATCCCAGGATAAACAGCGGGACGTTCAGCACGATGACGGTAACTCCGATGGGAAAGGCCGGGATCAGATAGTTGATGATCTGGGCCGCGCCGGTGATGCCGCCGAAGGCGATGCCGTTGGGGGCGTAGCACCACACAAAGCCCAGCGCGTAGATGGCGGAGGCCGCAGTGACGATCAGAACGGGCAGCAGGGTCTTTTTCAATCGGGCCATAGAGCGCCTCCAATCATTTCAACATACAAACGTTTCTTATTTCGCTTCCCCTTTTCTTTTTAAAGGAAAAAGGAAGCCGCCGGAGGCACGCTCTACAAAATGCTCATCTGTTCCTCCCCCCGGTCCTCCTCCTTGAGCAGGGCCCCGGCGGCGGGCAGGGAGCGGGCCCGGTACCGGGCGGCGTTGACGATGGGCGTAGCGGACAGGGGCCGGGCCCACTCCACCTTGTGCTTGCTCTTCACCGCCATGACCCCCACGCCCTGAGTGGACCGGGTGGTCTTTGGCGTCAGGGAGGCGGTGTGGAACACCACGCACCGCCCGTCGCTGGAGCCCACCGCCATCTCCTGGTCCTCGGTGAGCACAAGGGCGGACACCAGGGGGAACTTGTCGCAGTAGGCTCCGGTGAGCTTCTTCCTCCGGGTCTGGGTCTGATAGGCAGACAGCTCCACCCGCGCGGCCTTGCCGTTGTCAAAGAAGAACAGCAGGTGGGCGGAGTAATCCCCCGGAGCGCAGGCCCAGACGAATTTCTCCTCCGCTTCCATGCCCAGCTTGGTGGGAAGATAGTCCCCCAGCACGCTGGCCTTGGCGTCGTCGAAGTCGGACAGCCGGGTTTTGTAGCACTGCTGCTTGTCGGTGAACACCAGCAGCTCGTCCCGGTTGGTTCCCTCCCACTGGAGGAAGGGACCGTCGCCCTCCTTGTATTTCTGCTCTGCGCTCATGCGCAGGGACTGGGGCGTGATCTTCTTAAAGTATCCCTCTTTGGAGATAAACACATTCACCGGATAGGCGGGAACCTCCTCCACGGCGGAAATTTTTTCCTCCGCCGCCTGCTGGTACTCGTAGACAATTTCGGTGCGGCGCGGGGCGTCATACTTCTTTTTGACGTTTTTCAGCTCGTCGATGATGATGCCCTTGATGCGCTTGGGGGAATTGATGATGTCCTTGAGGTCGGCGATCTCCTCCTCCAGCGCGGCGGTCTCCTCCGTCCGTTTCAGGATATACTCCTTGTTGATGTTGCGCAGCCGGATGTCCGCCACGTACTCCGCCTGAACCTGGTCGATGCCGAAGCCAATGATGAGATTGGGCACCACCTCGGCCTCCTCCTCCGTCTCCCGGATGATGCGGATGGCCTTGTCGATGTCCAGCAAAATGCGCTTGAGCCCCTTGAGCAGGTGGAGCTTTTCCTCCTTCTTCCTGCACACAAAATAGGTGCGCCGCCGCACGCCGTCCATGCGCCACGCAGTCCACTCCTCCAGAATTTCGCCCACACCCATCACGCGGGGCATTCCGGCGATGAGAATGTTGAAATTGCAGGAAAAGGTGTCCTGAAGGGGCGTGGCCTGGAACAGCCGGGCCATCAGCTTGTCGGGGTCGGTGCCCCGCTTCAGGTCAATGGCCAGCTTCAGGCCATTCAAATCCGTCTCGTCCCGCATGTCGGAGATTTCCCGAATCTTTCCCCCCTTCACCAGCTCGGCCACCTTGTCCAGAATGGCCTCCACGGTGGTGGAGTAGGGAATCTCGTAAATCTCGATGAGGTTATCCTCTTTGATATAGCGCCATTTGGCCCGCAGCTTCACCGGCCCCCGGCCTGTGCGGTAGATTTCCGCCAGCGCCGCGCCGTCGTACAGCAGCTGTCCGCCGGTGGAGAAGTCCGGAGCCTTCAAAATGCCCATCAGATCTGCGCCGGGGTCCTTGAGGTAGGCGATGGTGGCGTCGCACACCTCCCCCAGATTGAAGCCGCACAGGTTGGACGCCATGCCCACGGCGATGCCCTGGTTGGCCGCCACCAGCACGTTGGGGAAGGTGGTGGGCAGCAGGGTGGGCTCCATGAGCTTGCCATCGTAGTTGGGCACGAAATCCACCGCGTCCTGGTCGATGTCCCGAAACAGCTCCTGGCAGATGGCGTCCAGCCGCACCTCGGTGTACCGCGACGCCGCCCAAGCCATATCCCGGGAGTACACCTTGCCGAAGTTGCCCTTGGAGTCCACCAGGGGATGGAGCAGGGCCCCATAGCCCCGGCTCAGGCGGACCATGGTGTCGTAAATGGCCGCATCGCCGTGGGGGTTCAGCTTCATGGTGGCCCCCACCACATTGGCGGACTTGGTGCGGGGCTTGGTGAGCAGCCCCATGTCGTACATGGTGTACAGCAGCTTCCGGTGGGAGGGCTTGAAGCCGTCGATCTCCGGGATGGCCCGGGAGACGATGACGGACATGGCGTAGGGCATGTAGTTGACTTCCAGCGTCTCGGTGATGGGCTGTTCCAGCACCTGGGCCCGCAGGCCCATGACGTTGGGGTTGTCTACCTTTTTCGGGCCCTTCTGCTCGGGGTTCTTCTTCTTAGCCAATGGGATCAGTCCTTACTTCAGTTTCAAAAGCCTTGGGCATTGGGCCGCCAAGCCCTCCCCCGCAGGGGGAAGGCTTGGCGGCGCTTATTATTCTGTCGCGTGTTTGCAGGCGTTTACGGCTCGACCAGCGGCGCGGCCGCCAGGTCCTCGTCCACAATCGTGGCGCCCTCGGGGGGCTCGGTCTTGGGGGCCTCGCTGGTGGTCCGCTGGGTGGTGGTGAGGGTCAGCTTCGCCTCGCCTATGTTGGCAACGTGGCACTCCATGGTCACGGTGGCCCGCTCGCTGCTCTGGGTGCTGTCCATGGTGATCCGGATGGCGGGAATGCCGGATTGGGCGCTGGTCTCCATCACGATGGATCCAGTAACCGCGCCCTTGCCGTCCACCTTCATGGTGATATTATACTCTTTCCAGACGTCCCCGATCTCATCCAGGTCAAGGCCCATGTCCTCATACAGCGCCATCAGCTCCTCCACGCCGATGGTCAGCGTGGACACGCCGCCGGAAGTGGTAAAGCAGTCGTCGCTGTACAGCCGGTCCATGAACTTGACCGTTTCGCCAAACCCGACCATCTCCGTCACGGAACCGCCGCTGACCATGGAGGCCAGCACAGAGCCCACGGTGGTTGTGTCCGTCTCAGCGAACATCAGCGCGCCCAGCTCGGCGCCCATGTCCATGGCGGCCCACACATTCTTCTCGCCGCTGAGCTCATCCAGGATGGGAGCGTGGAACCACATCCTGCCCTCGCGGGTCATGATGACCTCCATGTCCTGCAGGCCGGTCAGTACGGAGCGCAGGAGCTTGACATCCTCATCGTCCTCGTACTCGGCCCAATTCACGCCGATCACCTGCTCCATCAAAGCGTCGATCGCGTTGTCGGAAATGGTGAGGGAGCAGGTGCCGTTGGCGGCCTCGCGGTTCATCAGGGTATTGCCGGTCAGGTCCACCTTGTAGGTCTGATTGCCGTTCAGGGTGTCAAAGAGCGTGAGGGAAAGGCCGCCCTTCATATCAACGCTCCAGCTCTTTCCCTCCTCCAGGGCCGGGGCCCGGTTGGCCTGCACCCGGTTCAGGATGGCGAAATCATTGTCCACGTCCGCCGCCAGGGCCTCCCGGTCCAGCAGGATGGCGGTCTCGTACTGGCTGTCCCAGCCCACCTCATAGCCCAGGGCCTCGGCCAGGAAGCGCACGGGGACATAGGTACGGCCGTCCTTGATGTAGGGCGCGCAGTCCATCTCGATGGTCTTATCATCTTCACCGGTATCGGTGCCGCGGGTATGCCTTACCGCGGTGGTGCCGCCAATGGTAAAGTTGATTGTATACTTGTCGATGAAGAGCCGCACAGAGTCTTTCTGGTCCGCAAACTCGTAGTCCACCTCGCCGCCCAGGGTCTCCACCAGGGCGCGGACGGGGACCATGGTGCGGCCATCCGCTACCTCGGGGGCCGCGTCGGGGAACTTGATGTACGTACCGTTGACCATCACGCCCACCTGTCCTAGCACGCCGCCCAGGGCTTCCTTCTGGTCGTCGATGGCCTTCTGGTATGCCTCCGCCATGATTCGGTCCGCCACCTGATCGTTCACCATCATGTTCAGGAAGTCCTCCTCGGTCATCTCCCCAAACTCCATGTACTCCTCAGCGGTCCAGTATTCGCCATATTCCTGGGCAAAGTAGTCGTAGGCGTTGCCCCGCAGTTCCTCCTCCAGGCCGGGGTGGTCAGCCAGGTACTCCTCCGTGGGCACACGCTCCACACGATCTGCGACACTTGTGAAAATTGAAGTGAAGGTGCTCAGGTCCACCCCCAGCCCGCCCGTCCAGGCGGGGCCGGTGCTGATAACCGTGGTGGGTCCGTCCGCGCCGCCGATGATGCCCAGGGATGCGTCTGAGGACGACTCCGGCAGAAGTGCGCTGATGGGAATGGCGTCACCCGGCGTGTAGACGGGCGCCGGTTCCCAGTTCTCCAGCCAGAAGCCGGGGTCGCCGTCTGCCGGGGCTTCCTCCGCAAAGGCGGGGACCGCTAGGGACATGGCCATAATCACTGATAACAACAGGGCCAGCAGCTTTTTCATGATGATTTCCTCCTTTAGCGTTTTGCATTTCTATTTTTTCGCCGCACCCGCGGCGAGGGGCACTGGTTTATGAAATATCCGCCATATCCAGGTACTTATACCCGCTGTCCGCGATATGGTCCTTGCGGCCCTGGAGGTTGTCTCCCAGCAGGAGGTCGAACACCTGCATGGTGCGCTCCACGTCCTCCGGCATGACCTTGATGAGCCGCCGGGTCTCCGGGTTCATGGTGGTCAGCCACATCATCTCCGGCTCGTTCTCGCCCAGGCCCTTGGAGCGCTG
>CAJULJ010000075.1 GCA_910587395.1 uncultured Oscillospiraceae bacterium
GCACATCGGAACTGATGTACTTGACGAATGGGTATTCGGTTGTCAAGGAGCATCGGGGGCCTGTGGCCCTCTCAACTCCCTACTACAACTTTCAACGGCTCAAACCGAACTTATTTTTTCAAAAAATCTAAAACAAATTTTTCAAAGGCCGCTTTCCTCTTTTGAACAGCTCGGTCACTGAGCCGGTACTTCTTGCACAGACTGTTTGTGCAGGAACGCTTTGCCCCGGCCAGATAGAGTTCCAGCAGCTCCTCCGCCCAGGGTTTCCACGCTTTAAGTGCCTGCTTCAATTCGCCCATAAGAACCGTGTCCATCGCAAGGCGTTCAAGATCGAAGTCAGAAGGGATACACTCATGGAGCGATTCAACATCAGTATCAGCGATGCCAGCGTCCAGGGAGAGGTGCAAGTGAAGCGCACCAGTTTTCCTTATCCGCTGGTGAACCGTGTTCTTGCTGTTCCACTTCCGATATTCGGCTGCGGTCATTTCGATAAACATACAGTCCAACTCGTCCCCATCTGTAAAACAGTCCTTCATAAAGCACCGGCGCTGCTCTATGGGCAAGCCCCGGTTGCCTTTCATAATAGCGTCCCATTCCTCCTGCGTCGCAACGACAAGCTGCTGGACACCATCTACCTGCTTATAGATCAAATATGTAGTTTTCATTGGTGATCTCCTTGAATTTTTGGATTTTTGAGGGCCAAAAATCCAGGAGATCACGGATAGCGGCAAAGCGCCGCCTGCCAAACAAACAGGTTCATTCCCTGCTCCATTTCTGGAGCGGCAACAAAAAAGACCGGGCATTAGGAATAGGAGGGGGGCTTGCCTCCTCACATTCCTAATGTCCGGCCATTTGGTGACTATCGGCTTTGCGGCACGATGACCCGTTGCTCGGTACTCTTAGACCTTATTCTGTTGTCACTTCCTTTGTAATATTTGAAATTACCCAGCCTGTCGGTGCAGCGCCTTCCGGCGCAATGCCAGATCGACTTCCACAATTTTATGACAGTGGGGGCACTTGATCTCAATTTTTCCCGTAGTGGGCGATACTTTGTCCATCACACGCCAGTTACATTCCGGGCACCTGACGGCAACATTTATAGATTCAGCCATCATTCATCATCCTCCTTTTCGACATCGGCCAGCGCATAAGGGTTCTGCAAGTATTCTTTTTTCAGCAGGCCAAGTCTTTTCAGTCTGATGGCCATAGCCTGTTTTGAAACGCCAAGGAACTCGGCCATATCGCAAAACTGCCTGTATTCCTTTGGCCGGTATATCCTATTCAATATGTCAATACCGTTCCCCAAGTTAAATTTGCAGAGCGCACTATGTACGATTTCAATGGGGAGCAGGAGCGCCGAGGCCAGATTGTCAGCCTGCCACTCGCCCCAATCATGGATGGGATATTGTGGACTGCGGCCTCGGTAATAGATGATACGGTTTTGGATCACCCTATTGGTTGGGTATAGGTCAGCCAAAATTTGATGCGCCGTTTCATGTGCCGTTGTGAAGTGATACCTTCCATGCAGAGTTGGATCGTTCTTTAAGTCTGCTTCTACTAAGAGAGTTCTCCCATCAAGGTAGTAGAAAAAGGGTTGTCCACTATCGTCATAGACTTCAACGCCGATCTCCTTAAATGCGGTCATTCCAAGGGTCAGCCCGTCTTTTGACAGGTGGAAATGGTCAATACGGAGGCCGCAAAGTCCGCAGGCCAGGATTTCCGGGTCAACATGATCGACCTGCTGGCCTGCAAATCGGGGTAGATGTTTGTAGTCATTAAAAATACGGGTTGCTATTTTTTCAAGGTTATTCCGGGATAAGTAGCCCATCTTTAGGTCACCTCCTATGGTATGCCCACAGACCTGCTTCTGTTGTTTACGCGTTCTAAAGCGATTTTCGACAAAAAAAGACATCACCCTCTTGACATGATGTGCAGCTTGTTGTAGTATATGTGCAGGTCAACCGCACACCCATATTATAGGCGAGCGGGTTGCGTATGTCAATAGGGGATGTGCGGTTAATTGCACATTCGATGGAGATGGTATGATGAAGTTTGCAGAAAAAGTGAGAACTGCAAGGCTCAACATGGGTTATACACAGAAGCAGCTTGCGGAAACGGCTCACGTTGCACTCCGCACCATTGTCAGCTACGAAAAGGGGGATAGTTACCCCAGGAAAAGAGAAACCTATGCGGCCCTGGCAAAAGCCCTCAATGTTGAGAAAAACTACCTCTTGACGGAAGATGAAGAATTTGTGGTCAATGCCGCCGAACAGTATGGCACTCGTGGGGCATCACAGGCCCAGGCTGTGATCGAGGGGTTCTCCGGGCTATGCGCTGGCGGTACACTGTCTGAAGAAGATAAAGATGCTGTAATGAAAGCGTTGCAGGATATTTATTGGGAGTCCAAAGCAAGGAACGTGCAGAAGTACACGCCCAAAAAGTTCAAAAAGTCCTGAATATAGGACAGTAACCTATGTATAATTTGTGATACAAGGGAGCTTTTGCGCTTTTGGGGGTGGAACATCTATGCTGCAAAGAGCGGAAACGATCTATCGTAAGGCCAACGAGCTTGTGAAATGCTGCGGAACACGAGACACCTTGCGGATCGCCTGTGAAATTGGCATTTACATACACCATATTGATGATTTCAAGGAGTTGCTGGGGATGTATTGCTACCAGCACAAGGAGAGACACATCTTGTTGAACTCCAACATGGACTACATTACAACTCAAATGGTCTGCGGCCACGAGATCGGCCACGATGCCCTTCATAGGGAGCAGGCCAAGGTCGGGATGGGCCTCCAAGAGTTTACCCTTTTTGATATGCGGAACGAGATGGAGTATGAGGCCAATGCCTTTTCAGCCCATTTACGGATCGACAACGAGGAACTGTTTGAACTTGTGGGCCAGGGGTATGATGTGGTACAGCTTTCGTCGATCATAGGGACAAATATCAATCTAATGCTTATCAAGCTGAACGAACTCAACCGCATGGGGTGCCAGCTTAATCTCCCGTATATTCCCCGCTCAGATTTTCTAAAAAACGTAACAGCATGAAACGAAAAATCGCCCCTACAAAAGTAGAGGCGGTTTTATATTGCAACGAGTATTGAGGTTCTGCAATATCGCAGAAGAAGGTGCTTCAAAGCCCTGCCCATTTGCTTATGTGTGATAAAGAAGCAATAGAAGTGCAAAAAATTTTGCCGTTCCTATCCGACACTTGGCCATTGTGTCGGATAGGTCGGGCGGTTATTCGGGCAAGTCAATCTTGCCGACAAAGCTGTAATAAATCTCAATGTCCTGCCTGCGGGTGCCGTTCTCATCATAGCTGCACTCATGCACCACAATTTTCTCGATCATTTCCCGCAAGAGAGTGGGGGTCAGTTCTTCAAAGGCAAGGTGCTTGCGGACAATGCCCATAAATTTCTCGGCGTTGACGGTAGCTGCCTGTGACTTGTCCAGTTCGGCTTGCAGGGCGGCGGCTCTCTTTTTCAGCTCCGCTTGCTCGGCTTCGTAGTCAGCCGACAGTTCCATGAAACGCTCATCGCTGATTTTGCCGTTTACATTGTCCTCATACAGCCGCTTGATAATGCGGCTGATTTCAGAAATGCGTTCCTGCGCCTGTTCAAGCTGCTTGATGGCTGCGGCGGTCTTTCGCTTGCCGCCGATCTCGTTCTGCTGGACAAGTAGTTTCACAAACCGGCTCTCATGCTTGGCTGCGTATTCGGTCACTTGCCGGAGATTTGCCAGGACACCAGCGGTCAACAGATCGGTGCGGATAAAGTGCGCCGTACAGTTGCGGGTGCGCTTCTTGTAGCTGCCGCAGATGTAGCAGTCCTGTTTGCGGTCTTTGTTCTGATACCGCTGCTGATACAGCACATGGCCGCAGTCGGCGCAGAACAAAATCCCGGAGAACAGCCCCACTTCATCGTAGCGGTTCGGGCGTTTGCGCTGTTTGCGTAACTCCTGCACCCGTTCCCATGTTTCCTTGTCGATGATCGGCTCATGGTGGTTCTCGAAAATGGCCTGCTTCTCGACGGGGTTCTCTATGCTGTGCTTGACCTTATAAGAAGGCTTTTCCGTTTTGAAGTTCACCAGACATCCGGTGTACTCTCGGTTTTCGAGGATATGAACGACGGTGTTGGTCGCCCATTTGCACTCATAGCCTGGGTGATAACGGCGGGTGCTGCCTGTCCGCTGATATTCCAGCGTCCCCGGCGTGGGGATTTGCTGCTCCGTCAGCATACGGGCAATCTTGGTCGGGCCGTTCCCGGCAAGGCAAAGCTGG
This sequence comes from uncultured Oscillospiraceae bacterium, assembly GCA_910587395.1. Taxonomy (GTDB): domain Bacteria; phylum Bacillota; class Clostridia; order Oscillospirales; family Oscillospiraceae; genus Enterenecus. The sequence continues at coordinate 4,289 of CAJULJ010000075.1, forward strand.
TAAATCTGCTGCACCACCGGGGCGGCTTCCTCGTCTATAATAAAATTCTCGTCCTCGTCCATCACATAGCCGTAAACCGGCTTGCTGGTAACAGGCTTGCCGCTCATGCCTTTTGACTTTTTCACTGCCTTGATTTTCTTGCTCGTATCTCTCACCAGCCATTCATTGAACAGATTTCGCAGCGGGGTAAAATCGTTGTCCATGCCCTCGCTGGCACTGTCCACATTATCGTTGACAGCGATAAAACGCACACCCTTTTGAGGGAACAGCATTTCCGTGTAAAACCCTACCTGCAAGTAGTTTCGCCCTAACCGGCTCATGTCCTTGACGATGACCGTACCCACTTTCCCGGCTTCAATGTCCGCAAGCATGGCTTGAAATCCGGGCCGCTGGAAGTTCGCGCCGGAAAAACCGTCGTCGGTGTACCAGCGCAGATTGGTAAAGCCGTTCTGTTTTGCGTAGGTTTCGAGTATCCTTTTTTGGTTCGATATGGAATTACTCTCGCCTTGCAATTCATCCTCGTGGGACAATCTCGGATAAAGGGCGGTAATGAGGTTTTGGGTGGCTTGTCTTAACATAAAATCCTCCGTTTCCGACAGCCAGCCCCACTATTCCGTGGTTTCATTGTACCACGGAACGGCGGGGGCTGTACAGCGGCAAAAGCGTTAAATTTGCTTCTTTACAGCTTTTCAATTTTCCGATTTTTATGGTATGGGTTGTCGTCCCATATTTGCAGTAGAAAAGTTCATAACTCCGTGGTATACTCTGATTTAACAAAAAAATCAGAAGTTAAAGGAGAAAACATGAAGTATACAATAGATGAATTAACCGCGGCCAAAAGGCAAATTGATTCAACTCTGCACAAGCTAAGAGAAACAGTAAAAACATTTGAATCAAAGGATAATTCCGAGCGTTATAAATCACAAATCACATTGGCAAAGAGAAGAATAAAAGCCTTTGAAATTGCAAATTATTTTATAGAGAATGAGATTAAGAATTGCTAAAGCACTTCCGATTTTCGTTCCAGCGGTCATGCTCCCTGGCATGGCCGCTTTTCCATGCCCCGGTTCACGCCGGATAAGTCGGCTCCTGTGTAGCAGCGGCTTCCGCTTCCAGTACCCGCGCCATTTTGTCGGCGGCTGTGGTTGTGGTGTCTTTCTTGAAATAGCCGGACACGACAAGGACGGAATTGCCCATGCGGATTTCCGTCACACAGTCAGGGCGGCGGGTGGTGCGGGTGTCGTGCTGCTTGTTATCTGCCATAGGCAATACTCCTTTCAGTCGGTAATCAGTTTCTTCATGCTCTCCATTTTCCGCTTGGCGGTTTCCTGCCGGAAGTTGTCGCCGGTAAAGCGTACCGGGACGCACATGGAAAGCAGGCGGTCATAAATCCGGGAATGGGCGGTGTCCTCCGGGTTGTGCAGGTCGTCCAGCGTAAGGTTGGTCGTGACGATCAGCGGCTTGCCGCTGCGGTAACGGCTGTCAATCACATTGAACACCTGTTCCAGCCCGTATTCCGTCCCGCGTTCCATGCCGAAGTCGTCAAGGATCAGCAGCGGATAACGACAAAGGCGGGAAATGTACTCGTTGCGCCCCTCAAAGCTGGCGGCAAGGTCATTGAGGATAAGAGCAAAGTTCGTCATGCGGACGGGGATTTCTTTCTCCATGAGGGCGTTTGCGATACAGCCTGCAAGGTAGCTTTTGCCGGTGCCTACGCCGCCCCAGAACAGGCAGCCGATATTGTCTGTCCGCATATCTTCCCAATGCTCCACATACCGGCGGGCAAGCCCGGTCTGCGGGTTCCTGCCGTTGTCGTTCTCGAAAGTCCAGTCCCGCATGGTGGGGTCGGTAAAGCCCCGGCGTTTCAGTTCTTCCACGGTGTCAAGGTGTCTGCGCCGCTTTTCGGCGGCTTCCCGTTCCTCGCGGGCGGTTCTCTGGCAGTCGCACTCTGCCGGGTGGCGGTCGCGCCCGAAGATAGCGGCCTTATCCGGCGCAAAATAGGCTTCTTTCGGCTTGCGGCACTTGCCGCAGTACAGTAAACCGTCCTCGCCGGTGTAGTCCTCCGGCTCCGGGATGGTGGTCGTCATATTCTCCAAAACCGCGTTGATTTCATTCTTCATAAACTCTCGCCCTCCTTGCATGAGTAGTCTGGTATGCCCTTTTTAGGGGCTTCCTTTTTGTCGTTCCCCGCCCATATCCGCAGGGCGGCGGCATAGTTCTGGTAGCTTTTCCCGTTGGCGGCAAGGTAGCGGCTCATTTCCTCGATGAACCGTTCCAGCCTGTCAGGGTACTCTGCCTGCAACTCGTCGTATTCGGTCTGTGACAGAAAAATATTTCCATATCGGCCATAGGGCGCGGACGGCCCCCCACTCACTCCCTTTGTTTGGCTCTCTGTAAGGTTGTTTATAGTAGTTTGGTTAGGGGACGGTTTTCCGACCATCATAAGGTCGGTTTTCTGACCATCAGTAGGACGGTTTTCCGGCTCTATGAGGGGCGGACTTCCGGCCATCAGTTGGTCTGAAAACTGTACCTGTGGCACTGGCGGTACTTTGACATAAAGCCGGTTCGGTGCGGAGAAGCCGCCCCGTTCCCGTTCCAACAGCCCCGCCGTGTCCAGTTCATTAAGCGCCCCCTTGATGGTGGTGCTGCCTTTATCCAGTATTTCTGCTATCTCCGCGATGGGATAGATAATATAAATCCTGCCCTCGTCGTCCAGCCACTTGTTTTTCTGGGAGAGGGTGGAACGGTCTAACAGCAGCGAATACAGCAGCTTGGCGGTCTGTGAAATCTCCATTTTCAGCAGGAAACGGGGATACGGCAGATAGGCGGGCAGCCGCGTGTCTGCCCTGATATAATCAGCGATAGGATCACCTCCCTGTGTTCGGGTTGATTTTGGCGTATTGTCACGCATTAAAACGCCGTTTCCGGGGGAAAAGGATAAATGTATCGCGTACCCTTTGACACCCACGAAAAAAGCCTTGATTTATGCGGGTTTGAAAGGCTCTAAAGCGTGACATCTCTGCCTTTGTTTCCGCTTTCTCTCGGCGGCTTTGATTTTCTTCATGCGCCCGGCGCAGTCGGGGCAGTATTTTCCCCGGTTGGATTTGGGGACAAAGGCCGCCCCGCAGACGGCACACCGTTTCCGGCTTCCCCGGCACAAGAGGGCTGCGGCCAGCTCCCCGTCAAGGGGCAGGACAGCCACACGGAACCAGTGGCACATGAGGGAAAAGGAAATGCTCTGGACGCACACGCAAGGCTCCCCGTCGTCCAATAGCAGGCAGTTCCCCTCATCGTAGTTACAGCACTCATGTACCAGCCGCCGCGCCCGCCGGTGCTGGCGGTAGTCCATGTGGGGCAGGTTATCGCTCATGGCTCTGCTCCTTTCTGCGGTGCGGCTCGTCCCGGCGCAAAATCTGGTCGATGTTCCGCTTGACGGTCTGCAACTCCTTGAACCGCTGTTTCTGTTCGTGATAGGTGTTATACAGGCCGTCTTTCTCGGAGATAAGCTGCTCGATCTCGGCCTGCAACGCTTTCCGGGCGGGCAGCTTGGTAATGCCATGCGCCTTGAAATACCGGGCTGCTGCGTCGGCTATGATAAAATCGCTCTCATGGGCCTGCCGGTATGCGGCGCGGGCTTTCTCGGATTTCTGTGCCCGCAGCCCGTCGCGGGCGGCCTTGGTCTGGGCGTAGGCCAACACCTGCCGCTGCAACTTCTTTTTCCCTTGCAGCTTCGTTTCCAGTGCTTTCAGTTCGCCGCTGGTCTGGCGCATTTTCTGATAGGCGGTGTCAACGGCGGCTTCTAACTGCTCCGGGGAAGTAAAGCCGTATTGCTGGTAGACGGACAGCGTTTTGGCGGCCTGCTTCAGATTGTGTATCTTCGCCCAGCGTTCATAGCCCCGGCCTTTGCCCTCGGCCATTTTCTGCTCAATGTCCACAAGCCGCTGCACTCCGTCCTGTTTCGGGGCGGCTATCTCGGCTCTGGCAACCTGCAAGCGGTCTTTTATGGTGCGTGGGGGATCGGGGGATCTGGCTGGCGCTTCGGCTGCTCTGGCGGCGTTTTGCTCTAAAACGGCAAAGACAGCGGCGCGGTCAAAATCGTCGCCCAGCTTCCGGGCGGTAATTGGCTTTGTCCTGTCCGGCGTGAGGTAGGAAAGCCGCCCCCGGCTCTCCTTGACGGTCACACCCTCCTGCAGCAACAGAGAGGAAAACTCGTCAAAGCTGGCGGCGGTGGCAAGGGCTTTCCGTAGGGTCTGCCGCAGCTTCTCCTTGTTCGTTTCAAACTTGGTCTGCCGGGGCGTGATACTATCGGCAATCATGGGGGCGTTCTGCTTGTCCAGCGCGGCCTGTCCCTTTTTCTGCGCCCAATACTCCCGGTCGGTGACGCGGTTCTTGCTGCCGTTCAAGAGGTCGATTTGATAAAGCCCCTCCCGGTGGCACATCTCCATGACTTCGGATTTGAAGTAGCGCAGGGCAGCGTCGGTACATCGGTGCTTGCAGCCGACTTTCGTATCGGCCGGCCTGTCCATGTAGGGCAGGAACGGCACTTCCTCAATCCGCAGGCTGTTTATGACGATATGCACATGAATGTTGCCGCTGTGGTTATGCCCGTCCGGGTGGGTGCAGACAAGGGCCTGGTGGCCGGGAAAATGCTCTTTACAGAATTGTTCCCCCAACGCCTGCGCCCGGTCTACGGTCAGGCCGTTGTCCGGCCCGTCCCGCGGGTCAAAGCTGATGATGTAGTGGTGGCTTTTCACATCTTCCCGCCGCTGGTTTTTCTGATAGCGGAGATTGGCCCGCATACACGCAACGGCAAAATCCTCCCCGTCGCAGTTCAGCGTGGACAGCCGGTAGTCCTCGCGGGGGATAAGCCTGCCGGTTTCATCAAGGACGGGCTTCATGGTAAACTCGTCATGCTCAAAGAGAAGATATTGCTCGGCGGCTCCGTAGTCGGCGTTTTTAGAGTTGATATGCTTGAGTGTTGCCAACCGCGTCACCTACTTTCTTGAGGACTTCATACTTGAGGACGGCAAGGTCGGATATGGCGGCGCGTACCTCGCCGGAAAGGGTGTTGTAGGGTACGCCGTATTCGTTCAGATACCGGGCAATCTGATTGAGGTTGCCGCCGATCCTGCCGTACTCGGCTGTCAGCTTCCCGACAGCGGAAAGCAACTCGTCATTGACCGACGACACATGGACAACCGGGCGTATGGTCGCCCGCCGTATCGCCTGCCGGAGAAATTCGGACTGGCTGATACCATAGGGCGCAAGCCGCGCTGTGAAGTCGGCATACTCATCTTCGGACAGCCGGGTTTTCACAACGCGGCTGCGGTGGGGCGTGTTGTATTTCTTTCGCATGGTGTGACCTCCTTTCTCGCCCGTAAGGGCGCATGAGCAGGGTTTGGGGAAGGCACTCCCCAACAAGTTTCCCGCGAGGGGCAAAACTGCAGAATTGCGGATTTTGGCACCGTGGTAGAAACTTGCTCTCCGTGACTGCAAACTTTCTCTCACTTCCGTCCGCCACTTTTTTGGAAAACTGCAACCACAAAAGTTTGTTTCTCTTTTTCTGCTACTACTAATCCTGTAAAGGGCATTCCTGCCCGCTTTCGCTAAAATGACACCGGACGCAGTGGTTTCTACCCGGTGTTGGAGAAATCCTTTCTCTTTGCCCTCTACTACGGGTAAATGCTCCAAATGCCAAACACCAGGGCAGAAAAATTCCCTCCTCGCTTACTACTACAACCGGCAGGGGGCAAAATGGCCGGGAGCGGAGCCGGACAACAAAAAAAGCAGTAAATCTTTTTCAAGACTTACTGCTTTCGCTGGCCGCGTCGGTGGCGGCTGGTATTCAGTTTTTATGACTTGTCCGGTGGTTCGTCAAGCCGGAACTTGAATTGACAGTCAATTAACCGCTGCTTTACATAGTCCTCCACCTCGGCGTTGACCTGCCCGTTCACTTTTGAGAAATAGCGGATATATCCGGCGTAGTGGAGCAGGACAGCGTTCACGGCTTCTGGGTCGCCCTCACGGGCTTTGAGGATTGTTTCATAGGGGAGAAGTCTACTCATACCGGCTCACCCCCATTTCTTCGCGTAGCCGCTGCAAGGCAAGCTGGATATGCCGCCCCGCTGTGCTGCGTGACCGGCCAATACACGCGCCGATCACGCGCTGCGGCTGGCGCAGAAAGTAATAGCGCAGGATTTCTTCCCGCGTCTGCTCCGGCAAAACAGAGATCGCGTCGGCAAGGGCGGCGTTGCAGAGCAGGACGGTCTGACCGCAGACGGTAAATGGGTATTCCTCGTCCGGCTCCGACGCGGCAAACTGGACAAACTTCTCGTTCATCAGATAGTCAAGGGAAACTTGCCGTTCCCATTGCCGTTTAAGCTTCAAAATCTTGTCCAAGGCGGCACAGCGGATAACAGTCTTGCAAAAGGCGTTGTACCTGCGCTGGATATATTCTTGATAGGCTATCTGGTCGGTCATGGAAATTCCCCTTTCTGAATAATAGTGCGGGGCGGTGGCACTTCTTGCTGTCGCCCCTTGATTGCCTACCAGCAAAGGCGGGCGGGGCTGTCAACGGCTGCGCATATGCGCCGTTCATCTTGACCGTTGACTGGCTCGGCTGGGTTTGCTATTTACCCGACAAACTTGAATTTATTTTAAGCTATCACGTTTTACCTTCTTAAGCCTTACTATCATTACCATAGGAATTTCTTTGTTGGTTTTAAAACATTCTTCATAAAATCCATCAATGACAAATCCAGCTCTAAAACAAAGGTTAA
>CAJULJ010000076.1 GCA_910587395.1 uncultured Oscillospiraceae bacterium
GCCATCTGCGGCGGCGAGATCGGGCTGTTGGGCAACCGGAAGCTGGAGGATGGGAACTGCTGTAAGAACTGCGCGGCAAAGCTCTCCCCCTGGTTCAGTGACCGGAGGCAGAGCACCGTGGAGGAGATCAAAGAGCAGCTGGCTTACCGGGAAACCAACCAGGAGAAAGTGGCAGCGTTCCGGGTGACCCGCACATTGGGCGAGGGCATGAAAGTCCTGCTGGACGAGGATGACGGGAGATTCATGGTCACATCCGCCCGGAACTGGCAGGAGGCCAATCCGGATGTACTGTCCTTCTCCGATGTGACTGGCTGCAAGCTGGACATTGACGAGAGCAAGACAGAAATCCAGTATAAGGATGCAGAGGGGAAACGGCAGAGCTTTTCCCCCAGACGCTACGCCTTTTCCTATGATTTCTACATTGTGATCAATGTCAACAACCCATACTTTAATGAAATCCGCTTCAAGCTGAACGGTTCTTCTGTTGACAATGATGAGGAAACCCTTTTGGACGGGCCGGATGCACAGCCCAGCGTCAAGGGCGGCGGTCTCCGCACCGGAGGTGCGGGGCCAATCCGCCCCGGTATGCCTGGAGGCTCCCGCCCTGGCGCGCGGCCCTTCATGGGCGGTTCCCGGACATCCAATGCGGATGAGGTCCGTTCCAGTATGGAGTACCGGCAGTATGAGGAGATGGGACGCGAGATCCGGGATGCATTGCTCCAGGTTCGGGAGCAGGTAAGGAATGAAGCGGTCGCAGCCGCAGCTCCTAAGACGGCGCTGACCTGTCCGTTCTGTGGAGCCACCACCACACCAGATGCCAGCGGCTGCTGTGAATTTTGCGGCGGCGCTGTCAATGGATAGAACAAATACACAACACAAAGGAGCATGATGATGAAAAAATTAAGCAAGACTTTGGCGCTTCTTTTGGCGCTCGCGATGGTTCTGTGTTTGGCCGCCTGTGGAGGCAGCAAGGACGCCCTCTCCGGCACATGGTCGGCCGACCTGGGCGATGACGGCGTTATCACATGGACGTTCGATGGGAAAGGCAAATGCACCATGGAGAATTCCTACATGAAACAAAAGGGCACCTATACCATTGACGGAGACCAGCTTACGGTAACGCTGGAAAGCTGGAGCGATCCGTCTACCTACACGTTCTCTGTGGATGGCAGCAGCCTCACCATGAACGAAAATTCCGGTTACGGTATCAGCGGAACCTTCACAAAAAAATAGCTGCTTTGTGTTCCGTAAATTTTGGAGGGAACTATGAAACAAACGAAGACCAAACTTTTGTACCTGCTTCTTGCGGCGCTGATGCTGCTCAGTCTCACCGCCTGCGGTAAAAATAAGGAATCGACAGATAAGGAACTGGCAGACTCCAATTTGCTCAAGCTCGGCGATTATGAGCTGCTCTATAAGGGCGCGTGCATCATGGAGGATTCGGATGGAAACGACGCGGTCGTTCTGACGTTGGATTTTACGAACAACGGCGAGGACAGTCATTCTTATCTCTGGTCGATCTCCGAAACAGCCATGCAGAACGGTGTGGAGCTGGCGGATGCCATCGTCTATTCCAATCCGGACTCCTATGATGCTACGGTGATCGAAGATCAATTTACGGATGTCGCGCCGGGTGTGACCCTTGAGATCCGCACAGCCTTTGTGCTGGCGAATACGACCAGCAAGGTCGAAGTGACATTTGAGGAGGCGTTCGGCGACAAAAACGGTAAAATCACCGTCGATCCGTCCACACTCAGCCGGGAATCAGCTGGGAGCGGTACGGCACAGTCTGCCGGGACCGGAGACGCGCTGCTCGACTGGTGGAATGGCGACTGGTACGGCTGGTGGATTATGACGGGCTGTTCGGGCTACTACGAGGATAAGGGTATGGAGGGCGCTTGGTGGGATATCTGTGGCGCCGTTGACATCGGTGCAGACGGCATGGGCACCGTCATCCTCTGGGATGGGGACTACACAAAATCGGAGCCTATGGTTTCCGCATCGGTCAGCCTCAGTGGCAATGGGACCAGTATATATGGCACTATGATGTCCGAGGGCGGCTCCTTCACGGATATTGCGCTTGAGCACGCGGACTGGATTGTTGATCCGGGGCTGGCGGACTACGGAGACATGATCCACATTGACGGTGATTATGAAAACAGCGGGGATGAATTCCACTATGATATCTATCTGCGCCCATGGGGAACCTATTGGGGCGATGTGGACGAGGAGGATTTGCCTGATCTTTATGATACCTGGTATCTGCCTCTGATTGAGGCGGGCAAGCCAATGCCGGACAGCCTTGATTCAGACGCTCCGGAATCGAATTTGGGTGGAAACACAGCCGGAGGGGACGGCATCGTGACAGAAGAACAGGTGCAAAAGGGCTATGTCTGGATGAACGATGTCAATAAAAATATTTTCGACACCACCTACGAGGAGGTTGTCGCTTACTTCGGCGTGGAAGGTGAGTTTGTCAAGGAAGAGTACAGCGACCACATGAAGGCAAACTACCGCTACTATAAGTGGATCTCTGCGGACAATGACTCGCATTTCATCTACGTCAATTTCAAGGAAGAGGAGACGGGCGTTTATGAGGTAAGCGGTTTCAACACCAGCGGCTTCTCCGGCAAGGAAGCCATCGCGAAGTATCTCGACATCGTGAAGGCAGAGGCCGCCGAAGAGAACAAGGCCGCCTCTGCGAACGCTGCGATGAAGGACTTCTCCGCGAAGGTTGCCATGTTTGCCCACGATGAGATCAACATAACAATCAAGACGACCGTTCCGGATAGCGGGTGGTCGTATGACGAGGGGAAGTGCTGTCTGGTGGAAAACGACGATCCCACCGCGTTCGGCGCAGGCAGCATCCGGTTTGAGGTCAGGAAAAAGCTGGAGGACTTCGACTTCTACAAGGAGAAGTTCGAAAACTATCAGGATATAGAAGACCGCGTGATCGGCGGCATCACCTTCCACGGCCGCACCTATAAGTACATCGGCTACGAATGGATTGAGTATATCGCGCAGATTGACGACACCCGCGCCCTTTCCATCGGCCTGCGGAATATGGACTGCGTCCAGGGAACGATGCCCGACATCATTCTCACCAACATGAAGTTCCAGTAGCGCGGGTCTTCGGCGGACGGCGGTATGTGTCCTGCGTCACTCCAAAAAGCGGCAGGAAAAAGCGGGTAACAATCGTATGGGATCGGCTCCCGTCCCAATTGGGGCGGGAGCCGTATGGCTATTTTAGATGAGGAGGTACTACCGTGAAATTAACCCCGGGTTTTGCCGCGATAAGTATTCTGATGGGTATGCTGGGGCTTGCTGCCTGCGGACAGAACAGCAATCAGGTCGTGTATCAATATCCGGAAACCGCAGTCCTGTTTGATAATTTTCATATCCTGAAAACCGTATACACCTCGGGCGAAATGAAACTCTATTACCGCGGCATGAATCTGGACGGGTGTCAGATCGAGTGCTACGATGCGGATTTCACGAAGCTGAGTGGCGAATTTGAGCATATGTTCGAAGACGGCGTTCTGACCATAAAGGCGGATTTTGCGGAGAAGGTCAGCGGCCTGACGATCGGTGACAGAAGAGGCGACGATACGATTTACTGTCTGCGCTATCTGGATTCCTCCCAGTTTGCGTGGCTGGCGGATACATTTTGGTATGACTATGGCTGGATGGAACTGGGCGATGTAGAGCGGTATTATAGCGAGGAGGAATTGGAGGTGGGACAGCAGCCTGTTCCCGCTCCGAAATCCGCTCGTGAAAGCTGGACCTGCTCCTGCGGAGCGGAGAACAGGGGAAAGTTCTGCACCGAGTGCGGCAGACCGTTTTAATCTCTCAGGGGTGAACTATGAAAAAGAAAAATGTATGTAAAGTGATGATTATCGTGTCAGCCCTCTCGATGTTCTCCGGACTTTTCGGATGTAGCGGAAGCAAAAAATATACTGCCGATGAGGTTGTTTCGTTCTATACCTCTTATTCTGGCATGGAAAGATACCCAGTGTATTCTTTTGCACTGCGAAAGGAAGACGAGAACTGGCTCTTTTCTGCAAGCTGCTATGTGGGAAGCCGGAAGGAGCATTACGCATCGTTCAGTTCCGTCCAGATCCCGCCTGAAGATGCAGAAGGATTCCTTGAGATCATTCGTGAGGAAGGCGAGATAAAACGGCTCAGAAAATACCGTGAGCCGATACACTTTTTTCACATATCCGATGCGCCGATGCGCATCTCTGGAATGACATTCACTGATGGAAGCAGTATAGACAAAGAAACCGCGTTCGGTGATAAGACGCTCGATTATCTCTATGCGCTTGCCGACAGGCACTATGAGGCAGCTGAGAAAATTGAGATCAGGGCTGTTTCCGTCCACAGCAGCTGTATGGATCATTCCTCTTCCTATTCGTTTACCATCGAAAAAGAAGGAGATGATTGGTTCTTTTCATTTGATGCTGCACTCAACCGCAGTGGCGCTCACACGGAAGTGGAAAACCAGCGGATTGGAGAGAGCGATGCGGAGGAGATACTCCGCATCGTAAAGGAGCAGCAGCTTGTTACAAGAGTGAAAGAGTATGAAGAGCCGCCGGACAATGACATATTCGCCCTTGATGAAACCACATACCAGACGTCATTTGAGTTCGCGGACGGCAACTCTATATATGCCCCGATCGATGCGGGTAATGAACTGATTGATGCGTTCTATCGTCTTGCGGGAGTGGGAATCTATCAAAGATAAGCTGACACTGCCGCACGAAAGGAAAAACGGTCAGGGCTGACAGGCCGGCGGCAACCGTTGAATAGATAGGAGTGAATACGAAAATGAACGACTTTAACCAGCTTGCGGCGTTATGCCACGGCAAGCATATCTACATACAGACCCATAATTTCCCAGACCCGGACGCCATTGCCTCCGCCTTCGGCTTACAGCGCCTTCTGGCCCAGCATGAAATCCCCTCTACCCTCTGCTACGATGGAAGGATCGACAAGTTGAGCGCGTCCAAGATGCTGGAGGCGTTCCAGATCCAGATGTTCCCCTATGAGCAGCTGCGTCCGGACATGGCCGAGGAAGACTATGTGATCTGTGTGGACGCGCAGAAGCACAGTGGGAATATCACGGATTTTGTTGGGGATGAGGTGGCCTGCATCGACCACCACCCCATTTTTGTGCCAATTGAATACCGCTACCAGGACATCCGCCCCACTGGGGCCTGCGCCACGATCATCGCCCAGTATTATAAACAGCTTCCGTGCCTGCCGGACAGGCACACGGCGACTGCCCTGCTCTATGGCCTGAAAATGGACACGCTGCAGTTTACGCGGGGCGTGACGGAACTGGATATTGAAATGTTCGCATTCCTGTTCCCTCTGTGTGACCAGGAAATGCTGGCGCGGCTGGAGCGCAACAATATGGAGTTCAACGATCTGAAAGCATATGGCGCGGCCATCGAGAGCATTGAGGTCTACGACAAGATAGGCATATCCAATGTCCCCTTTCCCTGCCCGGATGCTTTGATCGCGATCCTCTCCGATTTCATCCTGGCGCTGCAGGAGGTGGAGGTCGCCGTGGTATTCTCCAAACGGGAGGATGGGATCAAGTTTTCTGTCCGCTCGGAGGATCCGGCTGTCCATGCGGGGCATTTAGTCCGTGATGCGCTCCACGGTTATGGAGATGGCGGCGGCCATGCGGAGATGGCTGGCGGGATGATCCGGAAAGAAAAGGAGTGTCTGCTGGGGCGGTATCCAAAAGACACCATCCGGGACTCGTTTTTACGGGTCCTGTCGTGAACAGTTTGATTGAGGAGGTTTGATATGGAGCTTTACCTGACTGAAAAAGTTCGGCTGGGCTACAGGACGGGGGAACTTATCCGTATGGCGGCATTCGCACTTTTGGGCGTGATTATTGCGGCATCGGTTTTCGAGGTGGATCTGGAGTTTGACCTGGGCAGTGTGCTTGCGGAGCTGTTCATGCTTTCAATGGGTGTCCTATGTATCTGGAAGGGTACGCTTGGCCCGGTCCGCCGCCAGAGCGCCAGCCGGCTTGCCCATCGGCTTGCGGAATGCTTCTTCGCCAGCCCTGAGCCAGAGATTTCCTTTGACCAGCTTTCCAGAGCCATTGGCGGAAAGAACGTGGAACGTAAGGTACGCCATATGATCCAAAAAGGATACTTAGAAAACATCAGTCTTGATACGCCTAACAAGCGTATCATGCTGACAGCCTTTAACAAAGTTGCCCAGAAAGAGCAGTACGAAACGGTTACCTGCCCCCATTGCGGCGGAGAGAACGTCATACGGCCCGGATGGGCTTCGTCCTGCCAATACTGCGGATCCAAGCTGATCTGAAGAAGATAAACCAGTAGGAGGAGAGATAAAAGATGCCTTCACAAGTAACAAATTACCAGTGTCCGGCCTGCACAGGCCCGCTGCACTTTGCCGGGGACTCCGGGAAACTGGAGTGCGATTACTGCGGGAGCGCCTACGAGGTCTCCGAGATAGAGGCGCTGTACCAGCAGAAAGAAGAACAGGCCGTGAAAGCCCACGAGGACGCTCAGACCAAAGGCGCGGAAGATGACGGCTGGGACACCTCCGGCCTGAGCGGTGACTGGGGCGCGGATGCCGCAGGGATGAAAGCCTATAACTGCCCTTCCTGCGGAGCGGAGCTGATCTGTGATGAAAGTACCGCCGCCACATCCTGTCCTTATTGCGGGAACCCCACCGTAGTGCCAGGGCAGTTCGGCGGTACACTGCGGCCCGATTTTGTGCTTCCATTCAAGCTGAGCAAGGAGGATGCGGTCGCGGCCCTTAAAAAGCACTATAAGGGCAAGGTTTTTCTGCCAAAATCCTTTACCGCCGGGAACCACATCCAGGAGATCAAGGGGGTTTACGTCCCTTTCTGGATGTTTGACGGCGAGGCGGAGGGCGATGCCCGGTATGCAGCCACACGTTCCCGTACCTACCGCTCCGGCGATTATGAGGTCACCGAGACAGAACATTATGACGTTTTCCGTTCCGGTTCCGTCGCGTTTGAAAAGGTTCCGGTGGATGCGTCCAGCAAGATGCCGGACGACTACATGGATTCCATTGAACCCTATGACTATACAGAACTGAAACCCTTTTCCACGGCATATCTGCCCGGTTTTCTCGCTGACAAGTTTGATGTGACGGTAGAACAGAGCCGGGAGCGGGCTGACAAACGCTGCGAGAACACGCTGGCCGCCGCACTGCGGGATACCGTGAAGGGCTACAATACCTGCACGTCCAAGGGGGGCAGTACTTCCCTCAAGCGCGGCAAAGTCCACTATGCGCTCATGCCGGTCTGGATGCTTAATACCAAGTGGAACGGAAAAGATTTTCTGTTTGCCATGAACGGCCAGACTGGCAGGCTGGTGGGTGAGCTGCCCGTGAGCCGCGGCAGATTCTGGGCGCTGTTCGCCGCCATCGCTGTGCCGCTGTCGGTGCTGAGCTCAGTCTTGTTCACGCTTTTGTAGATAAGGGGGATCGGATATGAAGAAATTTGCGAGTTTTGTGCTGTCGGTGCTACTGGCACTGACCTTCTGTATCCCGGCTGCGGCAGCGGAAGATTACGGCGTGATCTACGATGAGACAGGGCAGTTAGGGTCGGAACCGCTGCGGTATGCAGGAGAGGTCACGCTTCCCGCGCTCACAGAGCGGTATGGTGTTGACCTGCGGGTAGATATTCTGACGGAAAGTGATTATGATACCGTGCTTGACGCAGCGGAAGGTATTTACGAAGAGTATGAATATGGCTATGGAAAATACCACTCCGGTATTACGCTGACCCTGCTGCTTACGCCCTGCGAAGACGCCTATACAATGGCCGCGGATGACTGGTGTGTCTATCTGGGCGGTACGGATGAAAATCTGCTTTATGGGGATTGGCTTTACGATCTTACCAAGGCAGTGGAGCCTTATTTGTCAGTGGAATCCGGCATGGAGTCTGGGGCATGGTCCGGCAATATGGATATGAGCGCCGTGGCGCTTTCCCAGGCGGTGGACGCTATGGCGGAATTCGTGGCGGACTTTTTCGCACCGGGAGACAGCGGCTATGAAATGACTGGAGGGCCGTCCGGTCAGGATGCGGAGGAACCGGACAGCACCTCGATGTACTATATTTTTGACATCAGCGACCTGCTCCCTTTTGACCAGTGGGAGGAACTGGAGCAGTGGGCCGGGGACATTTCCCGGCGGCACGGCTGTGGCGTCTATGTGGTTCTTGTGGACGACTATGAGGATTTTGGCTCCGGGGATGTCTATGATGTGACCACACAGATCTATCACTCCGAACAAAACGGCTTCGGAATGGGCGATGGGCGGGATGGCATCATGATCCTTCTGAGCATGGCGGAACGTGATTACGCCATGTTTGTCTACGGTAAAAGTGCCGGATACGCCTTTAACGAATACGGACAGGAACAGCTGGAAGAGAGCTTTTTAGGCGACTTTGGCAATGATGACTGGTATGGCGGCATTTCCCATTACCTGGACTCCTGCGATGAGTATCTTGCCAAAGCGGATGCGGGGCATCCGGTGCGGGCCAACCCCTTGTGGGGAATTGGATTGATGACGTTTTTGTCCTGTCTGGCGGCGCTGGCGGTCTGCATGGTGCTGAAACGGAAGATGAACAATGTCCGGCAGAACGCGCAGGCCAACGAATACATTGTTCCTGGCGGGCTGCGCCTGGCAGACAGTTATGACCGCTACACGCACACCACCAAAACCCGTACCAAGATCGAACAGAAGAGTTCGAGCAGCAGTAGCAGCAGTAGCAGCTGCAGCGGTGGCGGCGGTTCGGGCCGTAGCGGGAAATTCTAAGGAGGAACAAATTCATGAGGAGAATGATAATGCGGACCGCGTCCGCCCTTCTGGCGTTTCTGCTCCTGTTTGGCCTCGCCGCCTGCGGCAGTAAGTCGCAGGACGGCACCGGCAGCGGCGATGCAGCGTCCATACCAGCCGATGGAAGTACCGGCAAAGGAGTGCTGGCTGACGGCAGACAGCCGGATAAGGATATGTCTGCTGCACCAGACGAGGGAACGGAGCAAGAGGCACTGGCCTGGCTGCGGGAATTTATGGCGGAATACGCACCGCAGGCAGCCATAGCCGCAGCATACCTTGGCTGTAGGGGGGCGGATGACACCACTTCTCTGACAGAATGGCTGTGGGACAACTCGCCCGGATTGATGGATGAGATGCCTTTTATCCGGACGATCCCGCCCGTGCGTATTCTGGGTCCCGGCTATGGGGACCTTTACTGCATCGTGCCGAGGGACGACAGGACCACCCTTTCAGTGAATCATGTCACATGGAAATCCACAGGCAACGGAGTCTGGCCCGAATCGGATGAAGTCCTCTACCGGGAAGAGTATGCCCAGCCGGTGCTGGTATTTGTAGGTTATGAGGAATTTCGCGATGAGCCGGATATAGAGATCATTGCCAGTGACAGCGGTGGCGCAGGAGGTCTGGTAACATGGTATCCGGTATGGGACGTGGAGGTTGGGGGTGATATGATCGTTCCCACAGGCGAGGACTATGCCCCCCTGGTCATGGACTTCACCCTCTTTGGCGATGTCACGGGTCTGGATTATTGGGGCGATCCGGACAGCTGGGAACCGACAGGGGATGACTGGTGGGTGCCGCCCACGGAGGAAGGACTGGCGGATACCTGCTGGGTGTGCGATGGATGGTCTCTGAACCTGCTTGGTGGAGGCGGTGATCCGAACTGCGCGGGCATTGCCGAACTGTATTGCCAGTTCGAGGATGGGCAGGAATATCAACTGCTCTATTCCGGCGTCTGGCGGATGGTGGATGACTGTCTACAGCTAATTGTCTCCACGGGAGCAGGAAATCTTCCCAGCGATGCCAGCGGCGTCTTTCCTGTCCTGATTGACCCGTCCGGGGACTACCTGCATATCCAGCAGGACAGGGACAACGGAATGCGTCCGCCTTTCTTTGATAATGACATGAGTTCCATGGAGCTGATACGCTCCTATGGATAAATAAACCGGAAAGGAACAATGGCATGAAATATAGACGCATATTTGCACTTTTATTCGTTTTGATTCTGTCCCTTACCGCCTGCGGCAGGGAGCAGGTTCCGCCAGGGAACGGCCCCCTGGATCAGGACAAGAAAATACCCGGTAAAGGAGCTATCAATACCCCCACAGAGGATGGCGGAGCATCCGGTTCCGCCGCCAGTGAAGGGGCAGCCGCCTGGCTTTCTGTCGAAGGAGGGAAAGTATTGGATGACCTGCGTGAAGGGGCGCAGGCGGACGGCTGTATCTGTTCCGTAGCTTTTTTGGGCGCCGCCCTGGAGCCTGGGGAAGATATTGCGGCCTTTCTGGCATCAGAGGAGGCGGAGCAATATCTGGATGCGTATCCATTCATCAAGGAGATACCGCCTGAACGGTGGATTGCCCACCCGGAGGGTGGATATGAGGTCTACTGTATCGTTCCTACAGACCCAAAAGCTTCCACAGCGGTCAATACATGGGACATCAACGAGGACAACGATTTTCTTGGCGAAAGCGACCAGGTACTCTACCGCAGCGACTGCGGGGATCCTATCCTCCTTTTGGGCAACCTCAGCGATATTATGCCCAGCCTGGATGTGGAGATTGTGGACAGTACAGGGAGAAGCCTGAGTTACCAGCCCTCTCTGTGGCTCTACGATGGTTCGCTGTCAGGCCCGTCTGAAATTTTTGATTTTACCATGTATCATAATCCTGACCTTATTGGTATATGGTCCGCCGTGATTCCGGCGGAATTAGGAGGCGGTATCTCCCTGAACCTGAATATCGGGCGCGGGGGAAATCTTACCTACAGCTATGGCCGCGGTAACAGCGAACCGATTGCTCTGTACGAAGGCACCTGGAGCAGGCCGGATGAGGCGATGGTCCAGTTCGGGCCGGAGTGCGTGGTTTTCGAGCTGTGCCTTGTAGAGGGCATTGAGGATAACGATCTGTGGGGACAATATGGTCCGGGAGAACTCCATGATGAGATATGCGGCGTTTGGA
>CAJULJ010000077.1 GCA_910587395.1 uncultured Oscillospiraceae bacterium
TCAATATCATCATCCGTTTTCAGCTTTGGCATGTGGATTCGCGTGTCCTTGTTGGTACACAGCTTATTGTAATTGTCCACAGCCAGATAATTTCGGGAATACGCCTGACCAAAAATCAGATAGAACATTTTCAAGAAACTTTCTACATAGCGATAGGACAGCCCCCGGTTATAGTACAGTTCGGTCAAATAGTCCACAACCTCCGCCGCGCTGATTTCATCAATGTACCTCTTGCCAAAAGCGGCGCACAGGTGATTAACCCACAGGCTTTCTTGTTTGCGAATGGTGTTGTAGGCTTTGCCGCTCCGCCCCTTTTCGCAATACTCTTGATAGACCTCCGCCACCGTCTTTCTGACCGTGGGTTTTGGCCTCCGGGAATTTTGTTCCGCCTCAATAGCAGCTTGCCGCGCCTTGATTGCCTCCCGCTTTGTTTTGAACGGTGCGCCAAATTCATCCTTTGTTTTTCGCGCCTCTTTCCGTTCGCCGTTTACCATCAGCACATAGCGAAAGCCCCAATTTTTGTTGGGGAGCTGGTAAACGCCCGTGTCGTTCTTTGCCACTGTAACCCCTCCATTGTGGATTTTTTTGTGGCAAAAAGCCAATATCCACAAGGGGAAAAGTGCCAAGTGTGGCAACCCTGTACTGGGAGAAGGCCGCCTTCGAAGAGGCCGAGCACGCCGCCAAGTTTGCCGAGCTTTTGGGCGAGGAGCTTGAGCCCAACATGAAAGCTTCCACCAAGGCCAACCTGGCCTGGCGTGTGGACTGCGAGTTCGGCGCGACCCAAGGCAAGGTGGACCTGGCCTCCTGCGCCAAGAAGAACGGCCTGGACGCCATCCACGACACCGTCCACGAGATGGCTCGCGACGAGGCCCGCCACGGCAAGGCGCTGAAGGGCCTGCTGGAGCGGTACTTCAAGTAAGCAAACGCCCAAATTCAGCACTTTTTAAGAGGGGAACAGGGAAGCCTGTTCCCCTCCTTTTTAGTGTGATGTCCAGTTGGTGTGCAACTCCCACCCGATATTCACTTTTTCAGCTTTCACATGTGCAGCCCGAATAAATTCACCTATATTAAGCATTTTTGCGTCTAAATACAATAGAGCCAGGGGAAACAGACAACTTTTGAAGAAGTTTTTACAGCTGTGCGGAAAAAAGCAGGAAGTTTAGTCCAAGAAGCAACAACTTTTTACAACTTTTCAAACCGCAGAGCCAAAATGTTCTAATCCGCCGCTAAAACTGCCGTTTCTCTCTGAAATTCGCAGACTGTCGCATGGTCCGCTTTTTCTTTCCCTATGCGTTTGCGATATCCACAACGGTCAGCACTCCGTTCCCCACCCGGAAACGCACCTCCAGCCCCGCGAACCCGAAGCCGTACACCCGCTCTGATGCGTCCTGATAAGATGGCCGGGGGTCCTGAGCCAGCACGCCGGTCAGCGCCGTCCGGCGGTTTTCCGGCACCCGAGCCAGCAGCTCCGGAGGGATGTTCACCTCAACCACCCTCTCGGGCGCGGCCCCGGCAAAGCCGCCCACCGCCTCGGGGCGGCAGTCGGCGTAGGGAATATAGGGCTTGATGTCGAATACAGGTGTTCCGTCCACCAGGTCTGCCCCGGATATGTGGAGCACAGGTCCGTCCGGCGTGTCCGGCTCCACCCCCTCCAGCTTCACGCAGGACAGCCCAATTGGGTTGGGGCGGAAGGGGGATCGGGTGGCAAACACCCCCACACGCCGGTTCCCGCCCAGCCGAGGCGGACGCACGGTGGGAGACCAGCCGTCACGCTTATTCATGGAAAACTCCCAGATCAGCCACAGGTGGGAAAATCCCTCGATCCCCCGCAGGGCCTCCGGAACCCGGTAGGGCGGCTCAAAGACGACGGTGGCGCGCAGCTCCGCCACCAGCCCCGCCTGCCGGGGCACGCCGAACTTGCTGGAAAAATCGGAGCGTATGTGTGCGATGGGCTCCATCAGTCCACGTTGGGGCTGGCCCGCATGGCCAGGATGGTCTTGCCGATGAGATCGTCCAGCTCCCAGCCCAACATGGCCGCGCCCTGCTCGATGACCTCCCGGGAGCACCCGGCGGCGAATTTTTTGTCCTTGTACTTCTTCTTCACCGACTTGACCTCCAGGTCGCTGACGCTCTTGGAGGGCCGCATGAGGGCCGCCGCGCCGATGAGGCCCGTCAGCTCGTCCACGGCAAAGAGCACTTTCTCCATCTGGTGCTCCGGCTGGATGTCCACCGTCAGGCCATAGCCGTGGCTGGCGGTGGCGTGGATGACGGACTCGTCAATATCCCGCTCCCGCATCAGCTCCTGGCTCTTGACACAGTGCTCCTCGGGCCACTGTTCAAAGTCAATGTCGTGGAGAATGCCCACGGCTTCCCAGAAATCGGCCTCTCCGCCATAGCCCAGCTCCTGGGCAAACCAGCGCAAAACATCGCCCACAGTGCGGGCGTGCCGGCGGTGGAAATCGCCCTCATTGAATTCACACAAAAGTTCCCAGGCCTGCTGTGGAGTAGGAATCATATCAGACAGCTCCTTCGTATTGGTTTGCTGAAATCATACACCCGCTTTTGCCGCCTGTCAATGCGTTCCGCCCCTCTTACGCATTGATATTCAGCCCTCCGCGCACTCCGGCAGCGGTGAGCTCCAATTCCTGAAGCGTGTAAAGCCCATTTTGCTTGCTGACCTCCGGGTTGATAGAGGCCCCCAGACGCTGGAGGCTGACGGCCGCCTCAAACACTCCGGCCTTCGCCCATCCGTTGGGGGTGCTGAGCGCCACCGAGCGGTACTTCGCCTCAAAGGACGCGAACACGGCCTGCACGCTGTCATAGACCTTCTGCACCTGCCCCACCTGGCCCCGGGCCTCCAGGGACACGCCCACCAGCCGGGCAAAAGAGGAAGCGGTCTCGTCCTTCGCCTCCTGGTAGGAGGCGTCCAGCTTTGCGCTCTGCTCCTGGAGCTCATACCCGGAAAAGCTGGCCCGGAATAATTCCGGGCCAGCATAGCGGCTGCGAAAAATGCCGCGCCTCGCGCACTTATTTTTTTACGTACTCAAAGGCCCCGATTGCCTGGCAGATGTCGCACACATCAGGCCGCTGCTGGAACATCGCGCCGCAGAACTGGCAGCGCCAGCCCTCTTGAAGCTGCCGAACCTCCGCCTCCTCCGCGGCGTCTGCCGCGGCCTTCTCCGGCGCCGCGCCCATTTTGGCCAGCAGTGCCAAAAACCGCTGTTCATGGCTGCGCTCAATGGCCGCCACCTTCTCGAACATGACGGCCAGCTCCTCCAGGCCGTCCTCCCGTGCCTGCTGCGCAAACTCCGGGTACATGTCATGCCACTCGCTGTATTCGCCCCGCGCCGCCTGCGTCAAGCACTCCTTTGTCTCGGAGGGACGGCCGAACAGCTGCTCAAACCAGAACTTCGCGTGCATCATCTCATTTTTTGCCATCTGCTCAAAAGCGGCGGCAATTTCGTCGTCGCCGTTGGCGCGGGCCGCCTGCGCGTAAAAGGTGTATTTGTTGCGGGCGATGGATTCCCCGGCCAACGCTTTGCGAAGATTTTCAGCGGTCCTTGTGTCTTTCAGCTCCATAGGGACACTCCTCCTTTTCCCCACAATAGCACACCCCTTCCAGAAAGTCAAATCCCAGGGACGGATTCAGGTAGGCCAAATAAGAAGTCCGCGCACATTTAAAAAGAGCTGGCTCCATCCCCCGTTGACTTTTCCTGCGGAAACCAGTACAATACAAGGACTGCCATCCTGACTGGAGGAAAACCGCCATGGAACAGCCCATCTATTTTGACTATGCCGCCACCACCCCCGTGCGCCGGGAGTCCATGGACGCCATGATGGAGGCGCTCCGGCGCTTCGGCAACCCCTCCTCCCGGTACGAGTATGCCCGGCAGGCCGCCCTGCGGGTGAAGGAGGACCGGGAGGCCGTCGCCAGGGCCTTCGGCTGTTCTCCCGCCGAGCTGTTTTTCACCTCCTGCGGCACCGAGGGGGACAACTGGGCCATCCGCCGCGGAGTGGAGGCCAACCGCCGGAAGGGGAAACACATCGTCACTACCGCCATCGAGCACGCCGCCGTGCTGGAGACGTGCAGGGATTTGGAGCGGCAGGGATACGAGGTCACGTATCTGAAACCGGACCGGGCGGGCCGGATCACGGCAGAGCAGCTCACCGCCGCCCTGCGGCCCGACACGGCGCTGGTATCCATGATGCTGGTGAACAATGAAACCGGCGTGATTCTGCCCGTGGCGGAGTGTGTAAAAGCCGTCAAAGCCTTTGACCCCGCCATCCTGTTCCACTGCGACGCGGTGCAGGGCTTTTTGAAAACCCCCGAGCCATTGATCCGCTTGGGCACGGATCTGGTGGCCGTCAGCGGCCACAAGGTTGGAGCGCCCAAAGGCGTCGGGGCATTGTACATCAAAAAAGGCGTGCGCCTGCGCCCCCTGCTTACCGGGGGCGGCCAGGAGGAGGGGTTGCGCTCCGGCACCGAGGCCACGGCGCAGATCGCGGCCTTCGCCGCCGCCGTCCGGGCCAACCTGGCCGACCCGGGCCGGTTGGAGCGGGCCGCCGCTATCAAGGAATACACTCTTTCTAAATTGAAGGAGGCCGTCCCCAAGCTGGAGGTTATCTCCCCCGGTGACGCGCCCCACATCTGCGCCGTCACCCTCCCCGGCTACAAGAGCGAGGTGATCGTCCGGGTGCTGGGGGACAGGGGCGTGTGCGTCTCTTCCGGCTCCGCCTGCCACAAGGGCAAGCCCAGCCACGTGTTCGCCGCCATGAACCTGCCCAAACCCTGGCTGGACGGGGCCTTGCGGCTGTCCTTCTCGCCGGACTCCACCCAGGAGGAAGCGGATGCCTTGGCATCCGCCCTCAAGGACGCGGCGGACAGCCTGTTCACCACCCTATCTTAAAAATACCGCCGGCACTGATTGGCCGGTGCGGCAAAGGAGCTTCCGACCAATATGTTCAAGCTATTCCAGCGGGAGAAGGGCTTTTACCGCCGATTGCTGGCGCTGGCCCTCCCCATCCTGTTCCAGAATCTCATCACCAACTCTCTGGGCCTGGTGGACACCTTCATGGTGGGCACCATGGGCCAGGGCCCGCTGGCCGGGGTCACCCTGGCCAATATCCCGGTGTTCGTAGTCCAACTGATGATGTTCGGCATTCAGAGCGGGTCCTCCGTCCTCATCAGCCAGTACCGGGGCAAGGGGGATATGAAGGCCATCAACCGGGTGATGGGCATCGGCATGTATGCCGCCGGATTTATCGGGCTGGTGTTCGCCCTCATCATGGGCTTCCTGCCCAAGCAGTTTATGAGCCTGTTCGGCAGCGACGCCCAGGTCATTGCCACTGCCGCCCGTTACGCGCGGATTGTGGGCTGGTCCTACTTTTTCGACAGCTTCGTTCAGGTCTACAACGGCGTACACCGGGCCATGGGCAACCCCAAGCGGGGGTTGTACATCCTGGGCGTGTCCATGGCCTGCAACACCTTCCTCAACTGGGTGCTTATTTTCGGCAACTTGGGCGCGCCCCGGCTGGGGGTGGAGGGCGCGGCCCTGGCCACCTTGCTGGCCCGGGTGCTGTCCTGCTCCATTGCCGTGGGCTGGGCGGCGCTGGACAGAAGCTTCCGCCTGGACCCCGCCCTGCTCTTCCGGCCCGGCGGGGAGATGATCCGCCGGTTCGTCCGCTTCGCCACCCCCGTGATGTGCAACGAGACCTTCTGGGGCCTGGGCACCTCCCTGTTCCCCACCATCATGGGCCATATGGACGGCTCAGAGGAAATCCTGGCCGCCTACGCCATCGCGGGCAACGTCACCAACCTGTGCACCGTCGGCATGTTCGCCATTGCGGGCACCGCCGCCATCCTGGTGGGCCAGGAGATCGGCTCGGGCAACGCCGACAAAGTGTACTCCCTGGGGGCTTTGCTCAACGCCCTGGCCTTTCTGTTCGGCCTGGCGTCGGGCGCGGTGTTCCTGGGCCTGCTCCATCTGTTTGTTGTCCCGGTGCTCTATCCCCTGTTCAAGCTCACTCCCTCGGCGGCGGACATCTGCACCATGATGCTCACCATGATGTTCCTGGTCATGCCCCTGCGCTCCATGGAGTGTACCAACATCGTGGGGGTGCTCCGGGGTGGCGGCGACGTACGGGTGGCCACCCTCATCGACCTGTCCCCCCTGTGGGTGGTGGCTATCCCCATCGCCGCCCTGTCCGGGCTGGTGTTCAAGCTGGGAATCTTCTGGGTATACCTGGGCATTGTCAGCGAGAACCTGGTCAAGGCGGTGCTGGGATTGTGGCGGTTCCGGACCGGAAAGTGGATCAGGGACGTGACCGTGCCCGACCTGCGGGAGGCCGCGCGGCAGCCCTGAAAAATACTTGGAAAGGGTATTGCTTTCCATCTCCCGATGTGCTACTATAACGACGGCAATAGTCAAACACCAATTTTTATCAGTGCGATTTTGGAGGTCGAACCATCATGTTTGTCAAGCGTATCCTGCTCACCGCCTTGACGGCTGTGTGCGCCGTCTCCTTGCTGATTCCCACCGCCCTTGCCCATGGCGGCTGCTACGGCGGGCGCGGCGGACGCCGCGCCGCCCCGCCCTGCACCGTAGAGGAGTGCACCCTCACCGGCTGGCACTACCACGACAGGGCCCTGTACTGCGGCCACACCCACGGCGGCGACGGCCTGTGCGACGGTTCCTGCTACGCCCTTTGCGACCTGGAGGGCTGCGACGTCACCGGCCGCCACGTCCACGACGGCGTGACCTACTGCGGCGCCGGCCACGATGACGGCTACTGTGACGGGAGCTGCCCGCTCTACCAAGGGCCCGCCTACTCCGGCTCCCAATACCGCGGACATCACGGCTGCCACCACTAAGGCAAAGCAAGTTCAAACGCAAAGGGCGGGCCTTTGGAAGGCCCGCCCTTTTTACGCTTTTGCTATTCCCCTTTGTATTTTTTCCTGGTTGCGATGCCGCCCCGTATATGGCGTTCCGCCTTGTTTTCGTTGAGAATCTCCTTCACCTGCTCATACAACCGACCGTTGATGGCGGGCAGGCGTTCGCTCAGGTCCTTGTGGACGGTGGACTTGCTGATGCCGAAGCGGGTGGCGGCGGCCCGTACGGTGGTCTTGTTCTCGATGATGTACAGCGCCAGCTCCTGGGCGCGCTCTTCCATGTTCCCCTTCACAAGACAACACTCCCAACTGTGGTTCTCGTCACGGTGATTTATATGCGGGAGGAAACGGAGATATGAGGGGACTACGCTCCGGCCTTAGCCCCCTGCCCCGGGCGCTCCGTGCTTCCTAATAAAAAATTAAGCTTCCAGCTTCTTTACAGCGCTGGTGAAAAAGTATATAATGTTTTTTGTTTACCAGACCTTATGGGGAGGGGGATCACTATGGCGGACGGCTTTGGCCCCGATGGACAGGACCCGCGGGACGGCTCTCAGCAAAACAACACCTATCACTACACCTATAACTATAGCTATGGTTCCGGCCGGGGGACCACCCCGCCCGGCGGAAACAGACCGCCCAAAAACTCCAACGACTGGGGCGAATGGGTGGGCATCGGTTTCCTGCTGTTCATCCTGCCTTTCTGGTTTTGCAAGGTCATCGGTGTGATCTGGCTGCTGAACAAGCTGGGCAAGATAACCGCCAGCGATAAACGGCGCTATAAGCAGGAGGCAAAAAACGCCGCCAACCGGGCCAGGAACACCGCTCAGGACTTTTTCCGCCAGGCCAACACATTTGCCCAGGCCGCAAGCGGAAACGCCGGGGCGGGCGGCTCCCAGCCTCAGCAGGACCGGGCCCAGGACGCCGGAGCGAAAACCTACCGCTACAGCCAGACCCAGACGCCCCCGAGCCAGCAGAAGAAGGCCCAGTCCAAGGCGGAGCCCTGGGACCAGAAGGGCCAGCCAGACACCTGGAACCAGTCGGAGAGCGGCCGGAAGAAGGCCCGGAAAAAAGCTGGAGGTGGCACGGGGTTTATCATCGGCGGCGGCGTCACGTCCGGGATTTTCGCTCTGGGCTGCGTGGCGATTGGCATCGAGTTCCTCCAGTATTTTGACGGCGGTCTACTGGTGGGCCTGCTGGCCTGCTTGATGTTCATGGCGGGGGGCTTGGCCATGCTGTTCTCCGGCATCGGCCAAAACCGCCGCCGTGAGCGCTACCTCAACTACCTGGCCTATATCGGGGCCAACCGGGAGGTGGATCTGGCCCCCATGGCCTCCAGCTTCGGCGTCTCTGTGGGCAAGCTGTGCAAGGACCTGCGGCGGATGCTGGCCAAGGGCATCCTGCCCACGGGCTACCTGGACCTGGCCGAGGGCAAACTGTACCTCACCGAGATGGGCTACCACGCCCCCGAGCCCAAGCGTGAGGCCCCGCCCGTCCAGGAGGAGACCCCCCAGCAGGCCGCCGCCCGGGAGGACGACATCCTCCGGGAAATCCGGCAGGTCAACGACCAGATCCCCGACGCGGTGATGAGCGCAAAGATCGACCGGATTGAGGAGATCACGGGAAAAATCCTGAAGTACCAGAAAGAGCACCCCAACAAGGAAGGCCAATTGCGCACCTTCCTGAATTACTATCTCCCCACCACCTTGAAAATCCTGCGGGCCTACGCCCAGTTGGACGCCCAGGGCATTGAGGGGGAGAACATCTCCGCCGCCAAGAAGCGCATCGAGGACATGATGGACCAGGTGGTGTCCGGGTTCGAGAAGCAGCTCGACAAGCTGTTCCAGGACGACGCTATGGATATCACGTCGGATGTGGAGGTGCTGGAGAACATGCTCAAGAAGGACGGCCTGTCCGACGAGGGCGGGATCACCATGACGCTGTAACAGTCGGCAAGGAGGAAACTGGAATGGAACCTATATGGGACGAACTGTACCGCGCGGCAAAGGCGGTACAGAAGGAGCGGAAAATATCCGATTATGTGGAAGCCGGTGGGGTGGCCGCTGCGATAGAGTCCTCATCCGGGAACATCTATACGGGTGTCTGCATCGACACCTGCTCCACATTGGGGATCTGCGCCGAACGCAACGCGATTTTCAGCATGATTACCAACGGGGAGCAGGAAATTAAGCGGGTTCTGGCGGTCATGTCGGACGGGAGGCCGGGCGCCCCCTGCGGTGCCTGTCGGGAGCTGATGGTTCAGCTCATGCCTGACCGCTATCGGGACATCGAAATACTTCTGGATCGCGAGGCGGAAAAAATCGTCACACTGGGCGAACTCACGCCGGAATGGTGGATCTGAGCAAAAAGAGGAGCGGCATTTGCCGCTCCTCTTTCATGTTAGGACTTCCCACCCTTGAGGGCCTTCATCCGCTTCTCATGGTTCAAAATGCGCTTGCGCAGGCGCAGGTTCTCCGGTGTGACCTCCAGCAGCTCGTCGTCCGCCAGAAACTCCAGGCACTGCTCCAGGCTGAGCTGCTTGGGGGGCACCAGCCGCAGGGCTTCGTCGGAGCCGGAGGCACGCATGTTGGTGAGCTGCTTCTTCTTGCACACGTTGACGGTGATGTCCTCCATCTTGGGGCATACGCCGACAATCATACCCTCGTACACAGGCACGCCCGCGCCGATGAACAGCGCGCCCCGCTCCTGGGCGGCGAACAGGCCGTAGGTCACGGATTCTCCCGTCTCGTGGGCCACCAGGGAGCCGGTGTTCCGGCGCTGGATATCGCCCTTATAGGGGGCGTACTTCTCAAACACGGAGGCCATGATGCCCTCACCCTTGGTGTCGGTGAGGAACTCGTTGCGGTAGCCGAACAGCCCCCGGGAGGGCACCAGGAATTCCAGCTTGGTGCGGCTGCCGATGGGGTCCATGGACAAAAACTCGCCCTTCCGGGACCCCAGCTTCTCCATCACCGCACCCACGCTGTCGGCAGGCACATCGATGACCACCCGCTCCACCGGCTCGCACTTCTTGCCCTCCACCTCCTGGTAGACCACGCGGGGGGGCGACACCTGGAACTCGTACCCCTCCCGGCGCATGGTCTCGATGAGGATGGACAGGGACATCTCGCCCCGGCCCGCCACGTTGAAGGAATCGGTGGACGCCTCCATTTCAGCGACCCGCAGGGACACATCCTTCAAGGTCTCCCGGAACAGCCGGTCCCGGAGCTGGCGGCTGGTGACGTACTTGCCTTCCCGTCCGGCGAAGGGAGAGTCGTTGACGGAAAAGGTCATTTCCAGCGTGGGAGCGGAGATCTTCACAAACTCGATTGGCTCAGGAGCGGCAGGGGCGCAGATGGTGTCGCCGATGGTGATGTCCCCGATGCCGCTCATGGCGATGATCTCGCCCGCCTTGGCCTCGGTGACGGGGGTGCGGGCCAGGCCGTCAAAGGTGTACAAAGCGGTGGCCTTGGCCTTTTTGGGGGCCTCATCCTGCTTGTGGTAGTTGCACACCACGATCTCCTGGTTCTGCTTCACGCAGCCCCGCTCGATGCGGCCCACGGCGATGCGGCCCACGAACTCGTTGTAGTCGATGGAGGACACCAGCATCTGGAAGGGGGCCTCGGGATCGCAGTCCGGGGCGGGGATATAGTCCAGAATGGTCTCGAACAGGGGCACCAGGTCAGTGCCCGCCACGTCGGGGGAATAGCTGGCGGTGCCCTGCCGCCCGGAGCAGAACAGGGTGGGGGATTCAAACTGCTCGTCGGTGGCGTTCAGGTCCAGCAGCAGCTCCAGCACCTCGTCCATGACCTCGTGGACGCGTTGGTCGGGACGGTCGATTTTGTTCACCACCACGATGACCTTGTGGCCCAGCTCCAGGGCCTTGGACAGCACAAACCGGGTCTGGGGCATGGGCCCCTCGGCGGCGTCCACCAACAGGATGACGCCGTTGACCATCTTCAAAATGCGCTCCACCTCGCCGCCGAAGTCGGCGTGGC
>CAJULJ010000078.1 GCA_910587395.1 uncultured Oscillospiraceae bacterium
TGGTGCCTTCGTCCAGATTGTTCAGCCAATCCACAAAGCCCTGGATGCCGCTGACAATGTTCTTGATGACCGGAAGCAGGATTTCCCCGATGGAAATGGCAAGGCCCTCCAGAGCCGATTTCAGAATGGTGATCTGGCCTTGAAGGTTGTCCAGTTGTGTGTCCGCCATCTGCTGGGCCGCGCCGCCACTCTCGATGATTGACTGCTGCAAATCGTCCCAGGTGTCGCCGGTGTTGGCGAGGAGAGCGTTCACGGCGGCGAGGTCGGTCTTGTTGAAGATGGTGGCGATGATGTTGGATTTCTCGGCGGCGGTAATGCCGTCCATGCTTCGGTTGAGGTCGCCGAGGATGTCGTTGAGGGAGCGCATATTTCCCTCGGAGTCGTACACATCCACGCCAAGCTGCTCCATAGCAGCAGCGGCCTTGTCGGTGGGGTTTTGCAGGGAGAGGATGACGTTGCGCAAATGTGTACCGCCCTCGGCTCCCTTGATGCCATTGTTGGCGAGGATGCCGAGGGCGGTGTTCAATTCGGCGGTTCCGCCTTTGACAGACTTCGCCGTGGCACCGATGGTCAGGATGGCATCGCCAAGCTGGGCCACCGATGTATTTGTGGTGGAGGAGGTCTTTGCCATCTGGTCCACCATCGTGGTGGCTTCGTCCGTACCCATGCCGAGGGCGGACATGGCGTCCGTCACCATGTCGGAGGCCGAGGCCAGGTCGATTCCGCCAGCCGCCGCCAGATTGAGGACGGTGGGCAGCGTGTCGCACATTTCCTGAGTGCTGTAGCCAGCGAGGGCGAGGTAATTGAGCGCCTCTGCGCACTCGCTGGCGGAGAAGGCCGTTTCGGACCCCATCTGCTTGGCGAGGGCGGAGAGAGTGTCCATCGTGTTCACGGTCTCGCCATTGACCTCGGACATGGCATCCTTGGAAATGCCCATCGTGGCCTGCACCTGGGACATGGAGGACTCGAAGTTGGCGGCGGTGGCAACAGCGGCGGTGCCGAGGCCAGCCAGGGGGACCGTGACCGACTTGGTGAGGTCCTCGCCCACCCCGGACACCTTATTGCCCACATCTTGGAGCTTGTCGCCGAACTGCCCGATCTTCTGGAGGGCGACATTGGAATTTTCCGCCTGCTTTTCCAGGTCCTTCAGCTTCTGCTCGGTTTCGATGATCTCTCGCTGGAGGGCGTCATACTGTGATTGGGTGATCTCCCCATTGGCGAGGGCTTGGTTGGCCTGCTCCGCAGCAGTTTTTAGTGTAGCCAGCTTCTCCTTCGTCTCGGAAACGGCCTCGCCCAGCAGCCTGTGTTTCTGGGCCAGCAGCTCCGTGTTGCCGGGGTCCAGCTTGAGCAGCTTATTGACATCCCGGAGGCTGCTCTGGGTGGTGGAGAGGGCCTTGTCCACATCTTTAAGGGCGGTGGTCAGCTTTGTGGTATCACCGCCGATCTCCACCGTGATACCCGCGATCCGTCTTGCACCCATAGGCCGTCACCTCCCATCAAAAGCGGTCCATATCTTCCTGGGTCGCCAGCGTTGCGTATTTGCAGTCATCGTTCAGTTGCTCCGCGAAAATGTCGTTGACCATGCCCACCGTCAGCAGGTCGAGGTCCCGGAGGGACAGCCCGACCTGCAAACAGCGGAGCAGGAACAACGGCGTGGTCATTTCCCGGTCAGTCGGGCGAAGTTTTTTTTAGACTGAACATCCGTCTGCACATTCAGACCCCACAGCTCGATGAGCTGGGGCAGCACCTGGTAGATGGAGAAGGTGTTGAAGCTGTCCAGCCAGTCCTCCGGGGAATCCGGGACGGCAGCGGGGTCGGCGTGTTTCGCCATGATGTAGGCGATGTTCTCAAACATCTCCAGAGAGAACATATCCAGCCCGGAGCTGCCCTCGCTGTTGTCACCCACGCTCTTTTCCAGCGCGGCGAGGTCCTTGTAGATGTCCCGGTGGAATTTCAGCCGGTAGATGCGGGGGATGGCGGCGCTGGCCTTGAAGGTGACCTGCTGGCCGTCAATTTCGATGGTGCGTTTGATACCCATGTGTCAGCCCTCCTTACCCTTCACCGCCAGCGGCGGCGTCCTCGTCCACAGCCGGGGTGTCGGCAGGCTGGTAGACGCTCTTGTACCAGTTGTTGTAGACGCTGGCCTTGGTGGAGTCGCCGGTCTTGGCCTTTACATAGCCGGTGGACAGAGGCCGCGCTTTCACCGTCAGGGTCTCGGTCTGCACCTCCCGGTTCTCCTCGTTGGTCTTGGCGGAGATAGAGGGCCGGGAGGCGGAGCAGTTGTAGAGAACATGACGGATCTTCCGTACATCGCCATCGAACTCGAACAGGAGGGCGAATTTGCCCGTCTCGCTGGCGGCGTTCTCCAGCAGGACGCTGTTGGCGTCTGTGGTCTCCATGAGGATGTCGCGGCGGAAGGACTCCGGGATGAGGGCCAGCTCCAGATCGCCGTCATAGCCCTGGTTGTTGTTGATGACGTAATACTCGATGCCGTCCGCGTAGAAGCTCTCCGGCTCCCCCTGGGGGTCCAGAGACAGGGACACCGCGCCGGGGAGGGCCACGGGGTCGCCCCAAGTGTACTTCCCGTCGTTGTCCTGGGACAGCGGGGCGTAGTGGACATTGCAAATATTGAACTTCACCTTGTTGCGTTTATTGGCGCTGCTCATGCAGATACCTCCATTTCATAAAGGACCTCGTACAGTTTTTCGCTGTCGATCCATGTTTCGCCTTTGCCGTAAAAAATGCCGCCCTCGTCCAGAGCGGCTTCGATCTGCTCCTCCAGCGCCGGGTCCTTCCTATCGGTGTAGACCTCGATGTGGAGGACATCCTGCTTGAAGTACGCCACCCCATCGGCGGCGAAGTTGTCCGCCTTGGGGCAGCGGTACACCAGGAAGGGCGGGTCAGGCCCTTCGCCCTCGGCAAAGTGGTCATAGGCGAAGGGAAAGCCCAGCCGCTCCAGCAGGGCGGGAACATCTGATTTTTTCATCCGCGCAGTTTCCTTTCCGCAATCTCCAGCAGCTCCTTCTCCGCCAAAGCCTCGCCGGGGGCGATGTGGGGGAAGGAACGTGTCCTGCCGCCGCCCCGCTTGGCGTGGCCGTTCTCCAGCAGATGGGTCAGCCGGTAGTGCTTTGCCGAGTGGATGGTGTTGACCAGGGATTGGTGTGTTTCAGATACCTTGGTGATGGTCCAGCTCTTTTTGTACTTCCCGGTCTTGACCGGGGCGCGGGACTGTATCTCAGCTTTTACATCCTCGCTGACGGTACGAACAGCCTCTTTGACCTCATCTGAGGCCATAGACACATATTCCTCAAGCTGGGCCATGACCGCGCCGGGGAACTGGTCGATGGACACCCTGTCTCTTGCCATGACCTCACCTCCGCTCCCGCTGGGCGGTCAGCTTCAGCTTTTCATGTCGGAACTGCACATCGTCCACCGTAACAATGTTGTAGATACTGCCGCCGAACAGGATGCGGAACTTGGTGCTGTCCAAATCCCGGAGCCGCTCACACCAGCGCACCTCGAACACCAGGGTATCGCTGCCGAGGGTCTGCCCAGCGGCCCCGTACTCTTTGCCGGAGGCGAGGTTGGCGTAGGCGGCGCAGGACCAGAAATCCACCCAGGCGTTGGTGTGGTTGCCGATGGCGTCCTTCTGCACCACGGCCTGCTGGATGGTGATGCGGGAGCGCAGCTTGGAAATATCCATCAGAAGGCCACCTCCCGCTCGGTGGCGAGGATATAGCGGAGCATCCGGGTCAGCTCATCCATATCGGCGTTCTCCCGATGCTCGTAGAGGTAGGCCACAGCGAACAGCGCCGCCACTTTGTTGATGGGGAGCGGCTCCACGGCCTTCCGCAGCGTCTCTTCGCAGAGGCTCTCGGCGGTATGGATCAGTTTCCGAATGATGGAGTCATCATCGTCATGGTCCACCCGGAGGTACTTCTTGGCCTCGTTCAGCGTGACGATCATCCTATCGCCTCCTCGTAAAATGGCGAGGCCCCGGTGGTGTGTTTACCGGGGCCTCTGGGTTTTGGAGTTATCAGGTGCTGGAGCCAGAGCCGGAGCCAGCCTTCTGCTTCAGCACCTTCAGCGCCTCCGGCAGAATCAGCTTACCGTCCACGCGCTGGGAGGCGAGGAAGCCCACCTGCCCGGTGGTAGCATACAGCTCATTCAGCCGCTTAAAGATACGGCCCTGGCGGTCGGCGATCCAGTAATACTTGAAGTCGCCGAAGATGATGGACTTGGCCCCAGCAGCGATGGAGGGCATGAATGCGGAGGTCTTAACGGGACGGCCCAGGATGGTGTCCGGGGCGTTGGCGATAAGACCGGGCTGCCAGAGGTACTGGCCGTTGTTGTCCTTCAGCTTGCGGATGGCCTTGATGGTGGAATCGTTCACCACCCATGTGGCCTTCTTGCGGTAGGGGGAGAGCAGGCTGAAGTAGAGGTCCAGCAGCTCGTCATCGGTGATAGCCGTGGCGGAGGCGGCGGTCACACCGACCTCGGCACCGCCCTTATCCGCCAGCAGGCCCAGGGGTTTGCCGGAGCCGTCCCCGGTGAAGAAGGCTTCCTCCTCCTTGTTGCCGATGCGCCGCGCGAACTCTCTGGCGATATAGTTCTCCAGATCGAACACGCTGTCGTTGAGCAACTCCTCGGAAATCTTGATGGTGGTCCCCAGCTTGAAGGAGCCAAGGGTCACCTGACCGAAGGAATCCTGGGTCTCAGGGAACGCGCCGCCCTCCTCGATCCAGTCAGCGGTCCCCTTGGAGGACACCACGGGGATTTTCCGCTCCCCGCTGGCGGTGTTGATGACGTGGGCAAGGGAGCGGAAGATATTCTCCTCCTCCAGCGCCTCCACCAAAGTGCGCTCATACTCGTCCGGCACCAGGTAGCCGCCCTCGGTGTCAGCACCGATGCGGAGTGCATCCACCACCTGGGGCGTGGGGTTCTTGGTGCGCATCAGGTCCCAGAAGCTGGCGCGGTACTCGTCCGCAGCGCGGCCCGTCCGCTCGTCCCCCTTGCCGTTCAGGGGCTTGCCGGTGAGGGGCGCGGCGGTGGGCTTGGACAGCTCGGCCTCCAGAGCCTCCCGCCGCTCCAGGCGGGCGATCTCCTTGCCCAGATCGGTGATGTCCTGCTCCATGCGGGTGTAGGTGGCATCGTCCTCGGCGGACAGGATGCCCTTGTCGTTGCGGTGGCTGTCCAGGAAAGCCTTTGCAGCCTCCCACGCCTTGGCCCGCTTCTCGCGCAGTTCCAGAATAGTCATAGTCATATCCTCCTTAAAATTTCAAAAGATTGAGCCGCTCCATCAGCGTGTCGATGGAACGGCCCGTGGGTGTAGGTGCGGGGGTGGGTTTGGTGATCTGACACTTGGCGGCGATCTTCCCCATGAGGGAATTGACCACCGTGGCCGGAGAGTACAGCATGGAGCCAGCGGGCGGGGCCTCGTCCTCCGCCTGGGCGCGGGACAGGATGCCGTCCGCAAAGCCCAGATCCACCGCCTTGTTCGCGTCCATCCAGGTCTCACTGTCCATGAGGTGGGACAGCTTGGCGCGGGACAGGCCGCTCTTGATCTCGTAGGC
This sequence comes from uncultured Oscillospiraceae bacterium, assembly GCA_910587395.1. Taxonomy (GTDB): domain Bacteria; phylum Bacillota; class Clostridia; order Oscillospirales; family Oscillospiraceae; genus Enterenecus. The sequence continues at coordinate 5,574 of CAJULJ010000078.1, forward strand.
GTTGATGATGGAGTCCTTCACGGCGTCCAGCATGGCGATGGCCTTCTCCATGTCCCCGGCATCGCCCCAGGCAATGGTGGCGGGGTTGTGGATCATCATGGTGGACACCGGGGACATGAGGACCTTGGTGCCAGCCATAGCGATGACCGAGGCGGCGCTGGCGGCGATGCCGTCAATTTTCACGGTCACATCGTGGGGGTAGTCCATGAGCATATTGTAGATTTGCGCCGCCGCCACACAGTCCCCGCCGGGGCTGTTGATCCAGACCGTGATGTTGCCAGAGCCGCCCATCAGCTCGTCCTTGAAAAGCTGTGGGGTCACATCATCGTCATACCAGCTATCTTCGGCGATGGTGCCGTTGAGGAACAGCGTCCGTTCCTCCGTCTGCTCCATCGTCTCCTGGTTGGTCACCCTCCGGGTCTTCCAGTTCCAGAATTTTTTCATCGGAATCTTCCTCATCTCCTGTCGTTGTGGTATTTGCAAAAGCCCCGGCCTGGTGCAGCGGGAGCATATTGCCGTTGATGAGGTACAAATCGCCGCCCTCCTCGGTGGGGATGCGGTCGAGGTTCTCCAGTTCCCGGATGTCGTTGGCGGACATCCAGCCATTCTGACGGGCGGTAGCGTAGCCGTTCATCCGGCTCTCGTAGTCGCCCCGGAGCAACCCCTCCAGATTGAATTTCACAAAATATCGGACCTTTTCCGCCTGGGTGAACAGGGCGCGGGTGAGGGACTGCTCCCAGCGCACCACCCAGGGGTTCAGCGTGTATTTCACGAACTCCAGCGACTGCTGCTCAATATTAGAAAAGCTCGACTTTTCCAGGTCGCCCACCATGTGGGGCGGCACTCGGAAAATTCGAGCGATCTCATTGATTTGGAATTTCCTCGTTTCGAGGAACTGTGCCTGCTCCGGCGAGATGCCGATGGGCGCGTATTTCATGCCCTCCTCCAGAACGGCGATCTTGTTGGCGTTGCCGCTGCCGCCGAAGGTGGACTGCCAGCTCTCCCGTACACGCTGGGGGTCTTTAATGGTGCCGGGGTGTTCCAGGACGCCGCCCGGAGCCGCGCCGTTAGCGAAGAACTTAGCGCCGTACTCCTCGCAGGCGATCGCCATGCCGATGGCGTTCTTCGCCATAGCGATGGGGCTGTATCCCACCAAGCCGTCAAAGCCCAAGCCGGGGATGTGCAGCACGTCCGAGGGCCGGAGGATGGCGGTCTGGTTCTTGTCCCGGATGGCCTCGTCCGTTCCCCGCTGGTAGGTGTAGTAAAGCTGGCCCTGGCTGTCACGGTCTACCGACATTTTGTTGGGCATCAGGGGATAGAGGGCAATGACCTCACCCTTGCCGTTGCGGATGATCTGGGCGTAGGCGTTGCCCCATAGGAGCAGATGGGTCATGAGGGTTTCCCGGAACACGAAAGAACTCATTTCCGGGTTCGGTTCGTCATGGAGTAGGAGGTACAGCGGATGGTCGATGGCCTTCTCCTTGCCGCCGTCCTCGGTGTAGCGATAGAGGTTGAGGGGCAAGCCAGCCACGGCCTCCGCCAAGATGCGGATGCAGGAATACACCGCCGTCATCTGCATGGCGCTGCGCTCGGTGACGGTCTTGCTGGAGGTGGAGCCGCCGAAGAAAAAGGTGTAGGCGCTCCCGGCTGTGCTGTTCTGGGGAGCGTCCCGCGACCGGAACAGACTATTGAAAAAGCCCATAGAGATCACCATCCTTTTGAAAATGGGCATAAGAAAAGCACCGTCCACTCTTGGAAAGCGGATGGTGCTGTGGTATAATGCAAAATGTAAAAACAGGTTGTCCAATATAAGAAGTTTATACTTTGGGCATAGGAGGCAAAATGGCTACAGTTTTACCAAAAGACACCGAATCCCGATCTGTTGGTGCGCGGGCAAAAGCGATTGTGCATTATACATTTGATGCAGATCACTGGGAGTATCGAGACTCTACAGGGGTTGATGTAGGAATCGATTGTAGCCTTGAACTAACAGAAAATGATGATTGGACAGGGAACATATTGGAGTGTCAAGTTAAAGGTCGATCTACTCCCAAGTTCAATAAAACAAGAGAATACATATCGATTGAGTTAAAAGTTAGCACGATCAATTACGCCCTATCGAGGGCGAGTTCATTCGTCCTACTCCTTGTGGACATGAGCGATGAAACTGTGTACTATCTTCCCATACAAGAATTCTTTATTGCGAATCCTTCATACTTTGACAAAACGACCGATACGCAAAAAGAAATAACCCTTCGTATTCCTACAGATAACATTGTTACGAAAGAAGATACCAATCTACAGCAAATAGCAAAGAGTCGATACATCGGTGGACCCAGTAAAGAGCTACACCGAGCAACTTAATTTGTTTCCCACACAAGAAATTAGTCATAGAGGGAGAAGGGCAAATACAATGGTAGACAAAATTAAAGAAATATCCATGTGGTTACTTGAGCAGGGAATAGGAATAGCTCAAGAAGTTCTGGATGAAAAGTTACAGGAAGCGTATGATCAAGGCCGAATGGACTCATATCATGAGCAAGTTAGTGCCACTCTTGATAATATTTTGTACAATACTATGCGGGGTATTAATGCAAAAAAGAAGGAACTTTATGAGAAAAATTTCTATATAATTCCCTCTGAAGAAGATGCTGCTCAAATGCGGGCGTATGAATACTTAACAGAAAATCTTCCCCAAATTATAAAAGAATACAGAGAAAGTTAAAATGCCTATATGGGCTGCTCAAATAAAGAGTAGCCCTCGGCTATCATACACACTTTCACTGGTGTCGTTGCCACAGCGGATGGCCCTGTCCAGGGCCATCACCGTTGCAACGGCACCATCTATTTTTTCGGTGGATTTTTCTTTGTCCGGCTTGATGTTGCCAGCCGGGTCGGTGCGGATGTAAATGTTGTCCATCATCCAGCGCAGCACCGGGTGACCACCGTGGGCCACACGCTCCTCCAGCACCAGCTTCATCAGCTCCTTGGTGGGCGGGGACATATCTTTGAAGCCCTGTCCAAAGGGGACCACTGTGAAACCCATGCCCTCCAAATTCTGTACCATCTGGACAGCGCCCCAACGGTCAAAGGCGATCTCCCGGATATTGAACCGTTCCCCCAGCCGCTCGATGAACTTTTCGATGTAGCCGTAGTGGACCACGTTGCCCTCGGTGGTCTGAAGGAATCCTTGTTTCTCCCATACATCATAGGGAACATGGTCACGCCGGACGCGGAGGTCGAGGTTGTCCTCTGGAATCCAGAAGTACGGGAGGATGCTGTATTTATCATCCTCGTCCAGCGGAGGAAACACCAGCACGAAGGCCGTGATGTCGGTGGTGGAGGACAAGTCCAGCCCGCCGTAGCAGACACGGCCCTCCAAGCCGTCCTCGTTGGCGGCAAAGGCACACTTGTCCCACCGCTCCATCGGCATCCAGCGCACGGCTTGTTTCACCCATTGGTTCAAGCGGAGCTGCCGGAAGGAGTTCTCCTCGGCGGGATTCTGCTTGGCGGAGTCACACGCCGCCCGCACCTTGTCGATGCCCACCGTGATTCCCAGAGAGGGGTTTGCCTTCTTCCACACCTTGGGGTCTGTCCAATCATCGCCCTCGTCCGCGCCGTAGATCACGGGATAGAAGGTGGGGTCGATTTTCCGGCCCTCCAAGATGTCCTTGGCCTTCTGGTGCGTCTCGTAGCAGATGGAGCGGGTGTCGGTGCCAGCCGTGGTGATGAGAAAATAGAGCGGCTGCATCCGAGCATCGCCGGAGCCTTTGGTCATGACATCGAATAGCTTTCTATTGGGCTGGGTATGCAGCTCGTCAAAGACCACACCGTGGATGTTGAACCCATGCTTACTGTATGCCTCCGCTGAAAGCACCTGGTAGAAGCTGTTGGTGGGCGTGTAAATGATGCGCTTGGAGGCGGTGAGGATTTTGACCCGCCTGCTGAGAGCCGGACACATCCGCACCATATCCGCCGCCACATCGAACACGATCCCGGCTTGCTGGCGGTCGGCGGCGCAGCCATAGACCTCGGCCCGCTCCTCGCCATCCCCGCAGGTAAGCAGGAGGGCCACAGCCGCTGCCAGTTCCGACTTGCCCATCTTCTTGGGAATCTCGATGTAGGCGGTGTTGAACTGGCGGTAGCCGTTGGGCTTGAGAGTGCCGAACACATCCCGGATGATCTGCTCCTGCCAGTCGATAAGTTCAAAGGGCTTTCCGGCCCAGGTTCCCTTGGTGTGGCAAAGACACTCGATGAATCCTACGGCATAGTCAGCAGCCTCCTTGCTATAGGTGGAGTCCTTGGCTTTGAACGGGGTAGGCTTGTATTTTTTCAGCTTGCGCATGGCGGGTCACCTCCAAATGGCATAAAAAATGACCTGCCCAGCGGCAAGCCAGTAACGAGCAGCAGCCCCGGAGGGCTGGTGCTGTGGTGCATTTGGTTTCGGTTCAGTTCATCAGGGGCATCCGCTGTTCTCGCACCCCCGCGTGTCGTAGAGCATATCCTCCACGCTGGCGTAGTGCTGAAGCCGGGCCAGTTCCTCTTGGAGTCGGTAGATTTCCTTGTACATCTCATCGTAGGCCCCGGCTGGCGCGAATCCGCAGCCAAGCTCCTCGTCAACTGCGATCCACGGTTCCACCTCGTCAATCTTCTTGATGATCTCTTTCTTCTGTTTCGTCATGTCCGGCACCCCCCTCAGTTCGCCATCGCCCAGGCAATGGCGTGGCCGTTGTCCTCGAAGGTGTCCTCGGAGATGCTGACCAGCTCCACTCGGCCCTCGCAGGTGTGGTCGGCGGTGGTGAAGCGGTAGGTGGCCCCGTAGTAGCACCGCCCGTTGGGGTTGTAGTAGTAGCCCGCGACCAGGATGCGGTCGCCGAAGGTGAGGATGGCCCCACCGCCGTGCATCATCTTCAGTTCGAGGTCCTCCGGGGTGGTGGTTCTCTGGAGCCGGTAGGTGTCGGCCTTGGCTGCGGTCTTGCTGTTCATCTTGGTTTTCATGTTGTTTTCCTCCGTTTTCAAAGTGTGGTTTTCCCTTTCGGTGTACCCATATTCGCTCTAAACGGAGATAATAGCAAGA
>CAJULJ010000079.1 GCA_910587395.1 uncultured Oscillospiraceae bacterium
GCGCGGGGAATGTGCGTTCAGCAAACCAGCGAATACGAATTTGTGGAAAGATACTGTGCGGACGTGGCAGAGCGGAAATACCAGGAGAATTTGAGGGCCAAAGGGCCGGACATTAAGCTGGGGAAAGATTTTGCTTTTGTGGAGTACATAGAGGACCAGATCATAAACAAAAAGAGATCCCCCGGTGCGGCCCTGGCGCAAATCAAAATAGACGGGGAAAAGTTTGATACAGAAATCTGTGAAACAACCCTTTACAACTGGATTTATCGCGGTGACATTTTTATGAACTTGACAGAGGAGGATCTGCTATATAAAGGCGACCACCGGAAACCGGAGGACCGGGACCGCCAGAAACGGGCCAGGCCAGCAAAGGGGGACACCATCGAACAGCGCCCGGAGGAGATCAACAGCCGGGACACGTTTGGCAACTGGGAAATGGACAGCGTTATGGGGTGCAAGGGTAGCAAGGCGGCCCTGGTGGTCCTGACCGAACGGCTGACCCGCTACCCCCTTATTATCCGGGTGCCGGACCACACCATGGAAAGCGTGGTCCGGGCACTGGACCGTATAGAGCGGCGCATGGGCGCAAAATTCCGGGAAGTGTTCCGCTCCATTACGGTGGATAACGGCTGTGAATTTCAGGACTGCCAGGGGATGGAACGATCCAAGCGGGCCAGAAAACCGCGCACGAAAATTTATTATTGCCACCCGTATTCTGCCTATGAGCGGGGATCCAACGAAAACATGAACAGGATCATTAGGCGGTGGTTTCCAAAGGGGACCAACTTCGACACCATCACGGCGGCGGAGGTGGCCATGGTGGAGGAATGGCTGGCCAACTATCCGCGCCGGATCCTGGGCTGGAAAACGCCGCAAGTGCTTTATGATGAATACATGACCGTGGCGGCCTGACCAGCTGAACACGGGAAAACGACCAGGCCGGACGCCTCCAGGGCCGCCGGTCTATTCTTTGCGCCATCCTTGCACCGCCTGGGGCAGCTGGAGGCACAAAAGCGGGGGCACCGTGCTGGCGGTGCCCCCTATTTTTCGGGCTATTAAAAATTTTTTAGGACTTTTTGTAATTTAGTCTTGACATTTGGCATGCCGTCCCGCCAAACCCGGCGGGACGGCTTGCTCCGATTTTTCTCAAATCACCCGCAGGCGGATGATGCCGGACACCTTACGGATATCCTCAATGACCTTCTCATCCACGGCGGAGCTGGTGTCCACCATGGTGTAGGCGTACTCGCCCTTGGACTTGTTGGTCATGTTCTCCACGTTGACTCCGTCCTCGGACAGCTGAGTGGTGATGTTGGCCAGCACCGCGGGCACGTTGCGGTGGATGACACACAGCCGCTGCACGCCGGAGCGCTCCATAACCACGTTGGGGAAGTTCACGGAGTTCTTGATGTTGCCGTTCTCCAGAAAGTCCCGCAGCTCGTTGGCGGCCATGACGGCACAGTTGTCCTCGCTCTCGGGAGTGGAAGCGCCCAGGTGGGGCAGGGCCACCACATGGGGGGCGGCCACCAGCCTGTTGTTGGGGAAGTCGGTGGCGTAGCAGGCCACCTTGCCGCTCTCCAGGGCGGCGATCAGGTCGCCGTCGTTCACCAGCCCGCCCCGGGCCAGGTTGATGAGGCGCACGCCCTCCTTCATTTTGGCGATGGCGGCGGCGTTGACGGTGTTCTTCGTGGCCTCCATATAGGGCAGGTGGAGGGTGATATAGTCAGAGTTGGCGTACAGGGTGTCCAGGTCCTTGACCACTTTGATGTGCCGGTCCAGCCGCAGGGCGGCGTCCACGGACAGGTAGGGGTCGTAGCCGTACACCTCCATGCCCATGTTCAGCCCGATGTTGGCCACCAGCGCGCCGATGGCCCCCAAGCCCACCACACCCAGGGTCTTGCGGTAGATTTCCGGGCCCACAAAGGCGGACTTGCCCTTCTCCACCACGTCGGCCACCTCCACGCCGGGGGTGTTTGCCTGCTCCTTCACCCACTCCGCGCCGCCGATGACGTCACGGGACGCCAGCAGCATGGAGCACAGCACCAGCTCCTTCACCGCGTTGGCGTTGGCGCCGGGGGTGTTGAACACCACGATCCCGGACTCGGAGCAGCGCTCCACGGGGATGTTGTTCACCCCCGCGCCTGCCCGGGCGATGGCCCACAGGCTCTTGGGAAAGTCATAGTCGTGGAGCTTGGCGGAGCGGACCAGGATGCCGTCCTCATTGTCCAGACTGTCGCCCACGGCATAGTTCTCAGCGGGCAGGCGCTCCAGGCCCACCGCCGCGATCTTGTTCATGGTTTTGATATTGAACATGGTTTTCACCTCTACATTTTATAAATAGGACGTGGGCTCCCGCAAAGCCGTCCTCCAGGCTTTGTGGGGAAAAGAGGGGCAGAGGAGCACAGCGGGGAATACCCGAAGGCGTTTCCCGTGGAGTGGGCTTTGCCCCAACGTCAGCAGCAGTCCCAGTTGTAGCATACGCGGGAGAAGTCCCGGCGCTTCAGCGCCTCCCGGCTGATGAAGAAGTTGCACACGCCGCTGTCGCCCCACATCACCAGGTCGCCCACCTCTTTGCCGCCGTCGGTGTCCAATTGAAATAACAGGACATCCAGGTCCTCATACTCTGTCCCATTCCGAGGGTCCTCCTGGGTGAAGTAGGGGTAGCCGCCCAGCTGATGATAGGCAGGTTGCCAGCCGGGCTGATAGGTGGCGTCGTAGTCCCGCAAGCGCTCAACCACCAGCTTGTGCATATCCCATGTGCCTTCAACTGGAGATTCCGGCCGCAGTTTGTTCCATTTTTCCGAAAACAGCGAATCGAAGCGGCCGTCATTCTCATTCATGCCCTGTTCCGTGAGGGCGCCTAAACAGATCCGGCAGTTTTTGAACAGCGGGAACCAATCGTCTGCGCCCTCCGGCTTGGGAGGCCGCTTGGCCTCCACCTCCTCCGCAGTCACAGAGAAGTCAACTGTTTCGTGATACAGCACCCGGAATCCGGCGGTATCCGTCTGGTCGTCAAAGCTCAGACCCCACACATCGCCCCAAGCCACAAAAAATTGGAGCAGGCCAGCGGCGGGGAAATCAGGCAGGCCAGCCAAACCGGCACAATTCACCTGTGCCAGCAGGGCCAGACCCTGTCCACTAGAATCCAGCGGCCAGGGCATATCGTGGGGCAGGTAGGGCGTTCCGCCCGCCTTGCTCTCGAAAATGCCCGGTTCTCCCGGCTCCAGTGTGAAGCGGACAGCGGGGCGGTGGTGCTCAGCGTGGATCTCCGCCGTGACCTTCCGGGCCAGGTCGTAGACCTCCTGGGCCTGCTTCCGCGCCCGCTCGTTGCTCTCCAGCATTTTGTCGGCCATATCAGTTGGCCTTGTCGAACGCACGGATGAAGTCCGCCAGCTTCTCCACGCCCTCCACGGGCATGGCGTTGTAGATGGAAGCCCGCATACCGCCCACATTGCGGTGGCCCTTCAGGTTGGTGAACCCGGCGGCGGTGGCCTCCTTCACAAACTTCGCGTCCAGCTCCTCGCTCACCGAACGGAAGGTCACGTTCATATCGGACCGGCTGGCCTTCTCCGCCGCGCAGGTGAACAGGCGGGAGTTGTCCAGCACGTCGTACAGCAAAGCGGCCTTGTTGTGCTTGATCTTCTCCATGCCTTCCACGCCGCCCTGCTCGTCCAGCCACTCCAGCACCAGGCCCAGCATGTAGATGCACCAGCAGGGCGGGGTATTGTACATGGAATCCTTGTCGATCATGGTCTTATAGCTCATCATCAGCGGGGTGTAGGGCAGCTCATGGCCCGCCAGGTCCTCCCGGACCACGGCGATGGTCAGGCCCGCCGGAGCCAGATTCTTCTGGGCGCCGCCGAAAATGATGCCGTACTTGGACACATCCACCGGCCGGGACAGGAAGTTGGAGGACATGTCGCACACAATGGGCACGTCCCCGGTGTCGGGCACGTACTGCCACTCGGTACCGTAGATGGTGTTGTTGGCGCAGTAGTAGAAATAGCTGGCCTCGGGGTCCAGCTTGAGCTGGTCCTGGGCGGGGATATAGGTGTGGCTTTTGTCCTCGCTGGAGGCGGCCAGATTGATCTGGCCATACTTTCTGGCCTCTTTATAGGCAATGTTGGAGAAATTGCCGGTGACGGCGTAATCCGCCTTGCCGGTCCTGCCGATCAGGTTCAGCGGCGCCATGGAAAACTGCCCGGAGGCCCCTCCCTGCAAAAACAGCACCTTATAATTGTCGGGCACGCGAAACAGCCGGATAAAATTGGCCTTGGTATCGTCGAAGATCTTCTGGAACACCTTGGAGCGGTGGCTCATCTCCATCACGGACATGCCGGAGCCCTGGTAATTGGTGATCTCAGCGCCCGCGCGCTCCAGCACCTCTAAAGGCAGCATGGACGGACCGGCGGAAAAGTTGTAAACGCGTTCAGTTCCCATGGTCTTTTCCTCCTTGAAGCAGCTTGAATTTTAATACTTTAGCGTATTGTGTATTATATGTTTCTTCCGGCCCTCCTGTCAATCACCAGAAAGGCCAAAAAAGTCCCCTCAGACGGGGACCCTTTGGGTATTCTTTCCCTTGTGAGGCGGTTTCGGGCAAAACAAAAGCGGGGCGCGGCCCCGCCTTCGCTTTATTGCTTCGTTTTCAGCATTCTCGTCGCGTTGAGGATGGCGATCACCGCCACGCCCACGTCGGAGAATACCGCCCCCCACATGGTGGTTTTGCCGAGGGCCCCCAGAACCAGGAACAGCGCCTTGACGGACAGGGCAAACACAATGTTCTGCTTCACAATGCGCATACATTTGTGGGCGGTGTCCATGGCGGCGGTGAGCTTGGCCGGGTCGTCGTCCATCAGCACCACGTCGGCGGCCTCAATGGCGGCGTCCGAGCCCATGGCCCCCATGGCGATGCCCACGTCGGCCCGTGAGAGCACCGGCGCGTCGTTGACGCCGTCGCCCACATAGGCCAGCACACCCTTTTCGCTCCGGCGGGAGAGCAGCGCTTCCAGCCGGTCCACCTTGTCCGCCGGAAGAAGCTGGGCATAGACCTCATCCAGTCCCAGCTGGGCGGCCACGGCCTCACCCACCGCTTGGCTGTCTCCGGTGAGCATGACGGTGCGGATGCGCCGCTCTTTCAGCGACTTGATGGCGGCGGGAGCGGTCTTTTTGATCTGGTCGGAGATGACGGCGCAGCCCAGATACTGCCCTTCCCGGGCCACATGGACAATGGTGCCCACCTGATCACAGGGCAGGGCCTTCACGCCCTCGCGGGCCATGAGCTTCTCGTTGCCCGCCAGCACGCGCCTGCCGTCCACCAGGGCGGATATGCCGTGGCCGGGGATTTCCTGCACGTCCGTTACCCGGTCCGGGTCCGTCTCGCCGCCCAGGGCGCGGCGCAGGGACTGGGCAATGGGATGCCCCGAGTGGCGCTCGGCCAGGGCGGCGGTTTCCAGCAGGTCCCGCTCGTCCACGCCGGGGGCGGGGTTCAGCACGGACAGCTCAAACACGCCCTGGGTCAGGGTTCCGGTCTTGTCAAATACCACGGTTTCGGTTTTGGCCAGCAGCTCCAGGTAGTTGCCCCCCTTGACCAGAATGCCCTGGGCGGACGCACCGCCGATGCCGCCAAAAAAGGACAGGGGAATGGAAATCACCAGCGCACAGGGGCAGGAGATGACCAGGAAGGTGAGGGCGCGGTGCACCCAGACATCCCAATTTCCAGTAACCAGAGATGGAATAATCGCCAGCGCCAGGGCCGCGAACACCACGGCAGGAGTGTAGTACCGGGCAAACTTGGTGATGAAGTTCTCCGCCTTGGCCTTCTTGGAGGAGGCGTTCTCCACCAGATCGAGAATCTTCGCCACAGTGGACTGACCGAACTCGCGGGTGGTACGGGCCTTCAAAAGCCCGGTGATGTTGACGCAGCCGCTGAGCAGCTCGCTCCCCACGCCCACGTCACGGGGGGCGGATTCACCGGTAAGAGCGGCGGTGTTCAGGGAGGAGGCGCCCTCCAGCACAACGCCGTCCAGCGGGATCTTCTCGCCGGGGCGGATCACGATGGTCTCGCCCACCGCCACCTCGTCGGGGTCAACCTCCAAAATCCGGCCATCCCGCTCCACGTTGGCCACGTCGGGCCGGATGTCCATGAGCTGGGAAATGGAGCGCCTGGATTTGCCTACGGCATAGCTCTGGAACAGCTCGCCCACCTGGTAGAACAGCATGACGCCCACGGCCTCGGAATACTCCCCCAGCACCAGCGCACCGACGGTGGCCACGCACATGAGGAAATTTTCATCAAAGACCTGCCCGTGGCCGATGTTGCGGATGGCCTTCCACAGGATATCCCAGCCAATTACAACGTACGGAATGAGGTAGAGCCACCACAGGCGCAGCAAATAAACCACCGTCCCATTCCCGGCGGTATCCTGGGCGGGGCGTGCCTCAAACAAAAACGGGACCGTCAGCGGAGGCCTGTTTTCCCCCAGATAGAAATATCCCTCGTCCATGCGGTTCAACAGCACCGCAGCAATCAGCAGCGCCGCCGCCACGATAATACGAATCAGCGTCCTTTTTTGTTTCCTAGTCATACAAATCAACTCCTAAATACGGATGTACAGTCCGCTCGTCGAAGCAAAGTCCGCTCAACTGCGTTTCCGCCTTCGGCGAAAACGCAGTTCGCTCCCTTGCTTCTCCTCTCCCCACCGAACCCGCTTCGCCGGGCTTCGGCGGGGACCACATAAAAGCCGGCGGCTCAGCGCTTTTCCAGTATCCCGATGCCCTCGGGCACCCCGCCGGAAATGACCTCCAGCTTCACTGACCCCAACTCTAAGCGCTCCAAAAATTCCCGGTAGGTCTCCGGGGTAAAGGCATGCTCATAGTGGAAGCCCACGCCCTGATAAATTTTAATCATGCTCCCATAAGCCGCCCCCGCCTTCCCTTGCAGGTAGGTGGGCAGAATCAGCCGCCCGCCGGGGGCCGTGACCCGCCACAGCTCCCGGACCGCAAGCTCCGGCTGGGCCAGCAGGTGGAGCACATTTCCCGCAATCACCGCGTCAAAGCTCCCGTCTGGGTCGGGCAGGGCGGCGATATCCCGGCTTGCAAACCGGATGTTGGCAAGCCCCCGCTTAGCCGCTTTTTTCCGCGCCCGGTCCAGCATGGACTCGGAAAGGTCGGTACACAGCACGGACTTCGCCCGTTTCGCCGCCGCCAGGGAAAACTCCCCCGTCCCGGCGGCGCAGTCCAGCACCCGGGCGCCGGCGGGGACCAGTTCCCCCACCCGGCCCCTGGCGGCGGTATTCACCTTCCGGTTGCTCCATTCAAACAGGTCATACAGTCCGGCAACGCGGTCCCAAAAGGCGCTCACAGCACAATTTCGCAGTCCGGCTCCACCTTCTTGCAGCACTTCACCACGTCCTTCATGACGGTGTCCACATCGTCCGCCTCAATGGTCATCTTCTGGGTGAGAAAGCTGACGGTGGCGTCGGTGACGCCGGGGAGCTTCTTGATCGCGGTTTCCATTTTGGCGGCGCAGTTGGCGCAGTCCAGATCGATGAGCTTGAAGGTCTTTTTCATAGTAATGACTCCCTTTCCAAAATAAATTCAAATAAGATTGGGGGAAGAACCCCTATTCCTTGACGTGCTCCATACCCTGGGCAATGATCTTGCGGACGTGGTCATCGTCCAGGGAGTAAAACACCGTCTTGCCGTCCCTCCGGAACTTCACCAGGCGGCTGTTTTTCAGCACCCGAAGCTGATGGGACACGGCGGACTGGGTCAACCCCAGCAGCTTGGAGATGTCGCAGACACACAGCTCCGCCTCAAACAGCGCGTACAGAATCTTGATCCGGGTGGAGTCGCCAAACACCTTGAACAGCTCCGCCAGGTCGTACAGCGTCTCGTCGTCCGGCATCTCGTCCAGCACCTGCTCCACCGCCTCCTCGTGGACGCACAGGAAGCCGCAGCGCTCGATCTCATTGTTGTCCGTCATGGGTTCACTCCTCTCATTCGGCAAACATATGAACATCTGCTCATATATTAGCGCAATATATCTCCATTGTCAAGGGGGCGGACAAAAAAATTTTGGGCCGGCGAAACGACCCAAAATCAGTTTATCCCAGCGGCAGAGTGACGATAAATGTGGTTCCCTCCCCCGGCCCGCTGCGGACGGTTATTTTTCCCCGGTGCCGCTCCACAATGGACACGGCGATGGCCAGCCCCAGGCCGCATCCTCCCTGCTCCCGGTTTCGGGCGGCGTCCGCCCGGTAGAAGCGCTCAAACAGATGGGCCTGGGCCTCCGGCGGTATGGGCTCGCCGGTGTTGTGGACGGTGAGGACAGCTTTGTCACCCGCTGTCAGGGTGACGGCCGCCCGCCCGCCGTCCTCGCCATACTTGCAGGCGTTGTCCAACAGGATGGCGCACAGCCGCCGAAGCTCCTCCTCGCTGCCGGTGACGGATACGCCGGAGGCTATGGCGCTGTCCAGCGTCAGCCCCGCCTCGAAGGCCACCGGCTCAAAGGACATCACACACCCCTCGCAAATCCCGGACAGGTCCGCCCTGCCCTGGGGCCGCTCCGGCCCGGCGGCGTCTCCACGGGCCAGAAACAGCAGGTCCTGCACAAGCCCCTTCATCCGAAGCCCCTCGTCCTGGATATGCTCCACCCATTGACGCTGCTCCCGGATGGTGTCACCGGAGTGGCTGAGCAGAATATCCACATCCGCCAAGAGGACTGTGAGCGGCGTTTTCAGCTCGTGGGAGGCGTCCGCCACGAACTGCCGCTGACGCTTCCAGCTTTCCTCCACCGGCCGCACCAGCCAGCGGGACAAAAACAGGCTTACCACAAAGAATCCCGCCAGCGCGGCCCCCAGCACCAGCGTGGCGGTGAGCGCCTGCTGCCGGACAGCCCCCTGCTCCCAGCTCAAATCGGCAAAGGCCAGCTCCAGCCACAGGCCCCGGCGCTGAATGAGAAAGCGCAGGTTCAGCTCCCGCAGCTCTCCGGACTGGACCCCGGCAGCCAGCGCTCCCTCCACCGCCCGGGCCACCGTGTCCTCATCCACATCGGCGTTATAGGTCAGCGCCAGCACACTCCGTCCGGCTCCATCCATCATGGCGTAAAAGGCCGGGATGGCGCTGTAGCGCTCCTCTTCCCGCGCAAAACCCTGGACCGAAGGACGCGGAGGGTCCAGCGCCGCCCCTCCCTGCTCCAGCACCCAGCGCAGCACCCGGTCGGTCTCCTCCCGGTACTGCCGGGCCGCGGAGGCGGTCTGAACGCCCAGCGCCGTCCCCAGCACCGCCGCCAGCAGCACCATGATGATGAGCACAAATTTCCAGCGCAGTTTTTTGAACAAAGCGCACCCCTCCAGCTCAGGCCGCAGCCATGACGCGGCGTCGCGCAAAGCGCGGCCAATGCCGGTATTGTATCACGAAAAACCGCCGGATAGCAAGGGCATGGGAGTGTTCACGGCTTTTTTACAAAAAAACTCTTTACAAACGGGGCGGACTGTGCTATCTTAATCAAGCAGTAATCATTCCTATTAGCAGCAGGCAAACGGAGAGGAGCACCCATGAATAACATCCGAACCAGTAAAAAACGGGATGCCATGCTGGCGCTTCTCCGGTCCACCCACTGCCACCCCGGGGCGGACTGGGTCTACCACGAGATGAGAACCCAATATCCCGGCCTGAGCCTGGGCACGGTCTACCGCAACCTGAACCACCTGTGTGAGCGCGGGCTCATCCAGCGGGTGGGAACGGTGGACGGCCAGGAGCGCTATGATGGAGTGACTGCGCCCCACTCCCACTTTATTTGCAATCGCTGCGGAACCATTCTGGACCTGCCCGAGCACTCGCCCGGCCAGGACTGGCTGGAGGCCGCCGGCGTGCAATATGGATTCCGGGCGGAGGGCTGTGAGTTCACGGTGCGCGGCTTGTGCCGGGACTGTCTGAGCTCCCAGCCGAAGGCCCAAACTTAACATTGGAGGAATGTTATCATGAAAAAATGGATCTGCCCTGTGTGCGGCTACGTCTATGAGGGCGCCGAGCCCCCCGCCGAGTGCCCCGTGTGCCACGTGGCCGGCTCCAAGTTCACCGAGCAGGTGGGCGAGATGAAGCTGGCCGCCGAGCATGAGTACGGCATTTACGCCAAGACCGTGAAGAACAACCCCGACATCAGCGACGAGGACAAGAAGTACATCTTTGAGCAGCTCATGGCCAACTTCAACGGCGAGTGCGGTGAGGTCGGCATGTACCTGTGCATGGCCCGCATCGCCCACCGTCAGGGCTACCCCGAGATCGGCCTGTACTGGGAGAAGGCCGCCTATGAGGAGGCCGAGCACGCCGCCAAGTTTGCCGAGCTGTTGGGCGAGGACCTGGAGCCCAACATGACCGCCGACACCAAGAAGAACCTGGCCTGGCGGGTGGACTGCGAGTTCGGCGCCACCCAGGGCAAGTTCGACCTGGCCGCCTGCGCCAAAAAGAACGGCCTGGACGCCATCCACGACACCGTCCACGAGATGGCCCGCGACGAGGCCCGCC
>CAJULJ010000080.1 GCA_910587395.1 uncultured Oscillospiraceae bacterium
CATCAGCTCACTCCGGGGAGGCTGTTTATCCATTTTTTTGAGAATCTCACTGGCTGTCGGTGTCAGATGTTCGGCCAGATACAGGTGGCGCTCAACAGTCCTGGTCGAAACACCCAGCTTTTCAGCGGTATCTTCCACAAAAGATTTCACTTTGGGTTCGCACGACACATTGTCGCTCGAACGTTGGTGATTGCTCACATGGCCGGGACGGTTCCGGGCAATCGTCTCTGGATGCAGAGTTTCATAGAGTTTCTTCCGGCGGGCAAGCAGACTGCTCACTTCTGTGTTGGTCAGACTTCTGCGGATCACATTCTCGTCGATCTCCGCCAGTTCCGCCCGGATGCTGTCAATACTGCATACAGTACATTCGATTTCAGCCCAATCCAGCAGCTTCGCCGCTTCCAGCCGGTGTAGCCCGGCAATCAGGGTGTGGCTGCTGTCAACTGTGATTGGATTGAGCAGGCCCACGTCGGCTATGCTTTTAGATAACTCGTCGATATGGGTTGGGTCGGCCTCCCGCCGTCCGGGGTTGATTTTGATTTCGCTGATTGGAATACGCAATGATTTGATACCTCCTAAGTTGATTTGACAAATGTTTTTGCGTATTTCAATATACCGGAAAATCGTCTATAGCCTTTAATTCCTGCATAAATGCCCGAAAAAACAAATCAGCCAGGAAATCCTGCAAAAATGCAGTTTCCTGGCTGACCCCAAATTATGATGTTATTTTACAATATTCGACATTCAATCGAGCGAATATATGGTAAGATAAGCAGAAAGGGGTGGATATATGGCGAATATGTTATCGGATACCACGGGACGCCGCATTACCGGGCTTCGTGAACGTGAGGATATGACCCTGGATGAGTTAGCGGCTAAAATCGGCATCAACGCCACTACACTGGGCCGCATAGAGAAGGGCCAGACGCAGAAGATCAACAGTGATGTGCTGGTGGCGCTGGCACGAGAGTTCAGCGTCTCCACTGACTTTCTGCTGGGTCTGACCAGTATCCCCGAGCGCAAAAACTATGACGTAAGTGAGTTGGGCCTCTCAGCACAGTCGGTACGGAACCTTTACACGCAGAGGGTCGATACAGATGTGGTCAACCGCTTGCTGGAACATCCACGATTTGCCACGCTGACTGCTATGATTGCACAATATCTGAACGATACCTTTGCCGCTGGAGCAGCTGTGCAGAACCAAATCTTTGCGTCTATGAGCGAATTGCTGGTGGGTGCAGGGCAACGAGAGGTGGCACAAGCTGTCAATTTGTCCAAAGTCCCACCTCATCAAGTAGAACTAACAAAAATCCAGACTGTGTTTATGAATATGCTGAAAGAAATGAAACATGATGTCGGTTCAGACCTGGGAACTGCCAAAAACGTGACAAAAGAAGTTGTTGAGCGGATGATGGATGAGTTGTCAAAAGGCCAAGAAGCACCATTGACTTCCATCACGCCAGATCAGGTCACCGATGCCATTTTACATACGGTGGGCGATGAAATTGATCGGGAGAAGCTGGCAGAGCTCCGGCGTGGGCTGGTTTCGCTCTTTGAAAATCTGCCCAAGGCAAATGATACAAGCGGCCAGTAAGTGGCTTTACTTCGCGCCCAGACGGGTGGCTCGCAGGCCCGATTATCGGCCCGCTGGCGATGTCGCTGCGGCGGGACGGGGGACGAGGGACGGGGGCTGTATATACCTTTTGTCCCTCCCAAAATCAGGCAGTGGGATGATTGCTGCCGCTCCATCCCACTGCCTGATTTCCTGGTGCGGGAAAGTGACTGCGCCAGACCGCGCCGCCCCTTTCCCGCGCCAGCCGGGACAAAAGGTATAACACACTAGACTTTCTCCGAAAGTCGTGTGCCAAGAGGGGAGGTCTCCCCCCTTGGATTCCCCCTCCATTTTCGGGGCGTTGGGTACCCATGCTGCCAGATCGCAGCCTGGATACCCCGCCCCGAAAATGCTAACAACTCCACGGTTCTGCATCCGCAGAGCCGTGGAGTTGTTACTGCTCGTCTGGAATATATTCAGCAATATCTTCCAGACGGCAATCAAGGACCGTACACAATTTGTTCAGTGTCTTGGTTTCCATGTTGTCGTTTGCCCGCAAGCGCCGGATGGTCTTGCTGTCGACACCGCACTTTTCCCTTAATTGGTGTGTGGAAAAGCCGTTTTCCTTCATCATATCCCACAGTTTATCGGAAATAAGAAATAGTTTTGACTTTGCAATTTGTTTTTGTAAAATAATGCTTATATGAGACGGCCCGGAAAGGAGAAATTAGAAATGTAAAAAATCGAAAAGCCCCAAAAGCCTTTGATCCTCTACTGCTTTATCGTCTTAGTGGTCATGATCCTGCTGAATACCCTGCTGTTTCCCCGCCTGATGCGCCAAGAGATCACGCAGGTGGACTACGGCACCTTCCTCACCATGCTGAAGGTAGCCGTGGCCCAGGTGGAGCAGGACGTCATCTACTTCGTTGACACCTCCGAGGAGCCTGGCCTGTACGCCAGATCACCTTCCATGACCCCAGCCTGGTGGATCGCCTGTGGGAGAGCGGCTGCGTGTTCGACAAGGTGAGGCCAAAGGAGATGAACCCCATCCTCAGCTTCTTCCCGACCTTCAGGGCCGCGAGGCCATCCTAAAGGTTCACGCCGCCAAGGTGAAGCTGGCGGAGAATGTGGACTTTAACACCATCGCCTGTGCCGCCTCCGGGGCCTCCGGTGCGAAGTTGGCCAACATGGTCAACGAGGCCGCCCTGCGGGCCGTACGCCAGGGACGGAGGCTCGCCACCCGGGAGGACCTCCAAGAGAGCATCGAGGTGGTCATTGCCGGGTATCAGAAGAAGAACAAAATCCTCTCCGACCACGAGCGGATGATTGTCTCTTACCACGAAATCGGCCGCGCCTTGGTGGCGGCGCTCCAGACCCACTCCGCCCCGGTGGCGAAGATCACCATCATCCCCCGCTCCCTTTTCAGTCACCTTTGAGCGTAAGGTTGTCCGCACGGGCCGCAAACCAACCCCCCAAAGAAAGCATCACTTTTTCTGCCTTTCCTTCAACCGCTGTAACTCTATATACTCCACAACAGCTTCTCTTCCATGTTCGCTTAAAGAAAGTATATCCTGCACCAGCTTCTCACAAGTACAATCACGAGTGACATATACCATCTCCAAAGGCTTCTTTTCATCATAGGAACACCGCCCGATTAGATAATCAGCAGACACACTATAGTATTTTGCCAGCGTGATAAAATGCCGCAGCGGAAATTCATATTCTCCCGTCTCATACTTGGAATAATGCTGCTGAGAAATTCCCAAAACGGCTGCTATATCACTTTGAGAGTAATCGTGATCTTCCCGCAGTTCCCGAAACAATTCCATCACGCTTTTCAATGTCAGTCCCACCTTTTTCAAGGAACGTATCATACATATATTTCTATGTATTGATTTTACTTATTCAATCATGTATAATACATATAATTCAATGTAAAAAGGGGACGATGGAAGTGACAACATTATCTTTCTGTTGACCACTTGCATTTCCAAGAAAAACAAAGTATCATTGTCTATCATAGAGTTTGAAAGGAGCGTTCAGGTTGAGCAGGCACACAGTAGAAGTTTCGGAAAAGCAAAGCCCGATGGAACGGATTGCGGCTTTTATTGTGGACAAACGCAAAGCCTTTTACCTGTTGTACATCGGAGCAGCTATTTTCTGCGTCTTTTCCAGCGGCTGGGTGGCGGTGAACGACGATCTGACCAGCTACTTGTCTGACACCACCGAGACCCGGCAAGGGTTGACCGTGATGGAGGCGGAGTTTGTCACCTTTGGCACCAGCCGCATTATGGTGGACAATATCTCCTACCGTCAGGCGGAGAGCTTGGCGGAGCAGATAGAGATGATGGAAGGTGTAAAATCGGTGGAGTTCAACGGTTCCAGGGACCACTACACCAACGGCTCCGCCCTGTTTTCCATCACCTACGACGGGACCGCCACTGACCCGGTGAGTCTGGAGGGATTGGATGGTGTCAAAGCCCTTCTGGACGGGTATGACGTCTATATCACCGGCGACACCGGCGACTCCGCCTCTGAAAGTCTGAACGCCGAGATGCAGGTGGTCATGGTGATTGCCGTGGTCATCATCCTGGTGGTGCTGCTGTTCACCTCCCACACCTATATGGAGATCCCGGTGCTACTTATGACCTTTGGCATGGCGGCACTGATGAACAAGGGCACCAACTTTATCTTTGGCGAAATATCCTTTGTCTCCAACTCGGTGGCGGTGGTCCTCCAGCTGGCCCTGGCCATTGACTACGCCATCATCCTCTGCCACCGGTACACCGAGGAGCGGGAGCAGCTGGAGGCCCGGGAGGCGGTGGTGGCCGCCCTGAGCAAGGCCATTCCGGAGATTGCCGGCTCCTCCATGACCACCCTGTCCGGCCTGGGGGCCATGTGCTTCATGCAGTTCGGGATTGGTCAGGATTTGGGCCTGGTGCTGATGAAGTCCATTGTGCTCAGCCTGCTGGCCGTGTTTACCCTGATGCCCGGGCTGCTGCTCAGCTTCAGCAGTTTGATCGACCGCACCCACCACCGGAATTTTGTGCCCAAAATCACCGCCTGGGGCCGGCTGGCGGTGAAAACCCGTTTTGTCATGCCGCCCCTGTTTGTGGTGCTTCTGATTGGCGGTTTTGTGTTCGCCAACCGCTGCCCCTACGCCTACGGGCAGACCGAGCTGACCACCTTCCGCCAGAGCGACGCCCAGATTGCCCAGCAGCGGGTGAACGAAACCTTTGGCCGGGTGAACACCCTGGCGGTTATCGTGCCCAAGGGGGACTATGAGCAGGAGGGCCGGCTGCTCCGGGAACTGGATCGTATGCCCGAGACGGACACGGTGCTGGGCCTGGCCAATGTGGATGCCATGGACGGCTATGTCCTCACAGACCGGCTGACACCCCGGCAGTTTGCCGAGCTGACCGATCTGGATATTGAGGTGGCCCGGCTGCTCTACTCCGCCTACGCCGTGGACCAGGAGGACTACGGACAGGTAGTTTCCGGCCTGGACAGCTACGGCGTACCCTTGATTGATATGTTCCTGTATGTCTATGACATGATGGACGAGGGCTACATCTCTCTGGACGCGGACATGACTGAGACCATTGAGGACCTCCACGTCCAGCTGACCGACGCCCAGCTGCAATTGAAGGGGGAGAACTACAGCCGTCTGGTCTTACAGCTCAACCTGCCCGAGGAGGGGGAGGAGACCTTCACTTTTCTGGACACTCTGCATGAAATTGTGGGCCGTTACTACCCGGAAAATTCCCTCCTGGTGGGCAACTCCACCAGCGATTTTGACCTGTCCGCCTCCTTCGGCAACGACAACATGCTCATCAGCATTTTGACCATCGTATTCGTCATTCTGGTGCTGGTGTTTACCTTCAAATCCGCCGGGCTTCCGGTGCTGTTGATCCTGGTCATCCAGGGCAGTGTCTGGATCAACTTCTCCTTCCCTTACTTACAGAAGGAACCCCTGTTCTTCCTCAGCTATCTGGTGGTCAGCTCCATCCAGATGGGCGCAAATATTGACTACGCCATTGTCATCGCCAACCGCTATGTGGAGCTGAAACAGACCATGTCCCTCAAGGATGCGGTTATCGAGTCGCTGAATGAGGCTTTCCCCACCATTATTACCTCAGGCACTATTTTGGCCTCCGCCGGCGTGGCCATCGGCCTGCTGTCCACCACAGCCTCCATCGCCTCCATCGGCGTGTGTCTGGGCCGGGGCACGTTAATCTCCATCTTCCTGGTGATGGGTATCCTTCCCCAGATTCTGCTGCTGGGCGACACCATCATTGAAAAGACTGCCTTTACCCTGAAGACCCGGCATCTCGTCCAGACCCACACCGGCAGTCTGCTGGTGGACGGCCACGTCCGGGGATACATCTCCGGCATGGTGGACGCCGATTTCAGCGGCATCCTCCATGGCAGCATCAATGCGGCGGTGGCAACGGGGGCTGTCCGGCCGGAGGAGCCGCCCCAACCAGCGGCAATCCCTGCGGGAAAGGGGGCGGATTCTCATGCGTAAACGTGTCGACCGGCTGTTCCCCATCCTTCTGGCGGTCTGGATTCTGACCTCGCTGGTCCTGCCCGCCTGGGCCACGGAGGAAAGCACTGTCACCATCTCCAACGTAGCGGACCTCCAGCGTTTCGGGAAAAACTGCGCTCTGGACACCTGGTCCCAGGGCAAGACTGTTACCCTCACCGCCGACCTGGACCTGAGCGGGGTGGATTTCACCCCCATTCCCACCTTCGGCGGCACCTTTTTAGGCCAGGGACACACCATCTCCGGGCTGTGTCTCACCTCCGCCGGTTCCACCCAGGGGTTGTTCCGCTATATCCAGCCCGGCGGGCTGGTACGGGACTTGACCGTCAAGGGTACGGTGGCCCCCGGGGGTACCCGCTCCACCGTGGGAGGCATCGTGGGCAACAACGCAGGAACCCTGCAAAGCTGTGCCTTTCACGGCGTGGTTCAGGGGGATGCCACCGTGGGCGGCATCGCCGGATACAACAGCATCACCGGTGAGATTACCGGTTGTTCCGTCTCCGGTTCTGTCAGCGGCAAGAATATCACCGGCGGCATTGCGGGCCGGAATTTGGGGTTGCTGCTCAAATGTGAAAGCAGCGCCGGAGTGAATCTGACCCGGAAGGAAACCAATGTGGACCTGATGGACGCGGATACGGCTGCCATCCTGAAGGAGCGGGCCGCGGCGGACGACGAAACCTACCACCTGCTGGACGGCTGCTTTGATACCGGTGGCATCGTGGGCTATTCCAGCGGCGTGGTGCAGAGCTGCGTCAATCGCGGCACGGTGGGCTACCCCCATGTGGGGTACAACACCGGCGGCATCGCCGGGCGGCAGGACGGCTATCTGTCCGGCTGTACCAACAGCGGCACCGTCTACGGACGGAAGGACGTGGGCGGCATTGTGGGCCAGGCGGAGCCCTATGTGCTTGTGGACCCTGGCCGGGACACGCTGGAGCAGCTGCGCCAGGAGCTGAACACCCTGGAAAACCTGATTAACCGCGCGCTGGACGACGCGGAGCGCACCGGAGACAGCGTCTCCGCCCAGCTCAGCGCCATGGGAGACTACGCCGGCAGCGCCAAGGACAGCACCAAGGAGCTGCTGGACCGGGTTTCCGATTTTACCGACGAGAACATCGGCACCATCAACACCCTGACCGCCGACATCACCGGCGCGCTGGACAAAATTTCTCCCGCCCTGGACGATCTGTCCGACGTGGGCGGGCGGCTGGAGCGCCTGTCCCGCCAGCTGGGGGACGCTTTGGATTCTCTGGGCGGCGCGGTGGACACCGGCGATCGGGCCGCGCGGGACCTGCGTCTCGCGGTGGAGAAGCTGCGGCAGTCCGCCTCCGGGCTGACCACGGCGGTAAGCCGGCTGGAACGCGCGCTGGACGCCTTTCAAGGCTTTCTGGATTTGGGAAGCGGCTCCATCTCCGTCAGCTCTCTTCTGGCGGCGCGGGAGGAGCTGCGTCAGGCATTCCGCGCCCTGCGGGGAGTGGGGGATGATCTGGATGATGCCCTGTCTCAGCTCCAGCAGGCCCTGAGCCGCTCCGGCGCTCTGTCCAGCCAGCTGGGAGACGCCCTGGATACACTGGAGGAGGCCTCTGACACCTCCGCCGTCATCGGGCGGCTGCTGCGCCGGGCGCTGGATACCATTGGCGATGCGGTGGATACGCTCACCGAGGACGGTCCTGCGGAGTTCACCCCCCTGGGGGAGGACTTCCGGCAGGCCGGCGACAGCCTTTATGATGCCATGAGCGGCCTGCTGGAGGAGATGGACGGGCTGAACAGCGCCCTTCAGACCGGGAACGGCACCCTGACCGCCGACCTGCGGGCCATCAACCGGCAGTTTAACGCGGTATTCACCCTTCTGCTGGACGCAATGGATGACGCCAGGGACACCGCTGAAGGCGGCCTGGAGGGCATCATTCAGGACACCTCCGATGAGGACATCTCCGCCACCCGGGAGGGCAAGGTGGCGGACTGCTCCAACCTGGGAACCGTGGAGGGAGACCGCAACGTGGGCGGCATTGCCGGTGCCGTGGCCATTGAATTCGACCTGGACCCGGAGGACGACACGACCGGCCGGTTCTCCTTTGGCAGCAGCTACGAGACCAAGGCGGTGCTGATGAACTGCGTCAATCGTGGGGCCGTCACCGGCAAGAAGGACTGCGTGGGCGGTCTGGCGGGGCGCATGGACCTGGGTACTGCCTTGGAGTGCCAGAATTACGGCCCGGTAGCCAGCACCGGCGGGAACTATGTGGGGGGTGTGGCCGGCTATGCGGACGCCTCCATCCGCAGCTGCCATGTCAAGAGCACCCTGTCCGGAGAGAATTACGTCGGCGGCATTGCCGGCTGGGCCAGCCGTCTGCGGGACTGCCGTGCCATCGTCACAATCGAGGAAGGCACGGAGTATCTGGGAGCCATTGCCGGCGGCATAGAGACGGATGGGGCGCTGTCCGGCAATCTCTTTGTAGACACCGGCACCGCCGGGGTGGACGGCGTCAGCTACGCGGGGCGGGCCGAGCCCATCCCCTTTAACGCGCTGAGCCAGCTGCCCGATATTCCGCCAGAGTTCACCGCCTTTACGCTGACTCTGGTGGCGGAGGAAAAAACGGTGGCGCAGATTCCCTTCCTCTACGGGGAGGACCTGTCCAGGCTCGACCTGCCCCCTGTGCCAGAGCTGGAGGGCAATTACGGCGTCTGGCCGGAGTTTGATGTCTCCGGCCTGCGCTCCGACCTGACCGTGAACGCGGTCTATACCCCTTGGGTTACTGTGGTGGCCAGCCGGGAGCTGTCCGGAAAGCTGGCCCTGGCCCTGGCGGAGGGACAGTTTACCGGGGACGCCGTTCTCCATGTGACAGACAGCGTCCAGGTTCCGCCCCAGGAGGCGGGGGAGCAGGCCGTCGTGTGGGACGTCGTTCTCGCTGGAGCGGAGCCAGAGGATTCCGTTCCTTTGCGGCTGTTAAGCCCTGACAGCGGTACCCATGTCTGGCAGTATCAGAACGGCCAGTGGCAACAGGTGGAAGCCGTCCAAAACGGACAGTATCTATTGCTGACCATGACCGGAACCCAGGGCACTTTCTGTATCCAATCTACTCGGAGCGCCCTGTGGCTGATCCCCGCTGTCGTGGGCGGTTTGGCTGCCTTGGCAGCACTCGTGCTGATTGCCGGCAAACACAAGAGAAAGGCCGCCAAGGCTCAGAAAGGAAAAGAGGAGCCAGCATCGAAATAAAATGCCCCGCTCGCTGGATAGACTTATTTCATCCGGCAAATCGAATCCCGGCAAAAAGAGCAGGGGCGCAGTACCGGCCTGGACCATATTCTGCCGCTATAGACTCAAAGCCGCCGTATCACGGAGAAACGTGATACGGCGGCTATTCGTACTCTGAATCCACTATATTCCAGCCACCGCGCGGCGCAGAGAGCCAGGCAGACGGGACCGATGGCACACACTTGCTTGGTAAACTTCTAATAAGCACAAAGATGGGCTGTGGATAATTTATAAATCCATAACCCATCTTGCGCTTTTGCACTACGAATTGTCAGCCAACAGTCTCCTTGCGTGAGTTCCTTACCACTATTAACGCA
This sequence comes from uncultured Oscillospiraceae bacterium, assembly GCA_910587395.1. GTDB lineage: Bacteria > Bacillota > Clostridia > Oscillospirales > Oscillospiraceae > Enterenecus. The sequence continues at coordinate 9,669 of CAJULJ010000080.1, forward strand.
ACGGGTTGGCGGTTTTTCCAACTTTACCGCCATGATGTACAGCCATGGTTATTCCTCCTTTTACGGTTTATGCAATTGCTGAAATCGAGCGCCAATGCTCGGAATCACGCTCCATGTTTTTCCAGACGTCTATTTTGGCAAGGTTCTCATATCCTGGTTCCATCTTCATCCGTTCGATGATAACACCATATAGGTATTGATGAGCTTTAAAGAGAAAGTTTTTTCGCACCCACCATTTTGGGACGAGCAGAATTTTTTGTCCGGTGACCGTCCAATATGGCTGCTCAGTTTCGACCCAAGAGTGAGCATGTAAATCCCAGGACTTAATTATATGCTTGCTAGTGGGCGTTTTATCATAAGTGCGCATAAGTTCGGCAGTGAACTGGCTGAGAGGAAGTCTCAAAATATTTGTCAAAAGATCACTCATGCAGTCCTCTGCAAAGTCTTCAACAAAAATGGATATATCTTGTATCCGGGAAATGGATGGGATGTTGTTCGCCAACTTACACAGACCGCTCAGACTGTCCCGCATACCGTGTGGTGTCTTACCTTTCCCGTTATAGCCTGTGCCATATCCAAGCTTGGTGTCATTGATTTCATGCGCTTCGTCAAAGACAGCGGTACAGCCCCAATGTCCATGCCGCATATCCCAATACAGTTTATCTTCGAAATCGGATATAAGTGCGGCAGCATATCTGCTGAAATCATCTTGACTTCGTTCAATCAGGCAGGGGTCAAGAAACAGTCTGGTATCGCTGCGGGTTGTAATGTCGACAAAGGGAAAATGCGAATGACCAGGTGGAAGGCCCAAATGGGCGGAAATATGCATTAAATCGTACTCCTTTGCAAATAAAA
>CAJULJ010000081.1 GCA_910587395.1 uncultured Oscillospiraceae bacterium
CCCCTTTTCTTTGAGGACGATTATATCATGTTTTTATTGACGACGCCATGTAGAAAAGCAAAAAGCTTTTGGCTTGAAACTGTGTTTCACTTTGAAATGTACACGAAACTATATTTTAGGAGGAAGCTGTTATGCACAAGTATCTTGACGTTTCGCACGAGGTGGCCGAGGCCCTTGCCGCCGGCAAGCCCGTGGTGGCCCTGGAGTCCACCATCATCTCCCACGGCATGCCCTACCCCCAGAATGTGGAGACCGCCCTGGCGGTGGAGAACATCATCCGGGAGAACGGCGCGACTCCCGCTACCATCGCCGTGATCGGCGGGCGGCTGAAGGCGGGCTGCACCAGGGAGGAAATCGAGTACCTGGGCAAGGCGGGCACCGCCGTCACCAAGGCCAGCCGCCGGGATCTGGCCATACTGTGCGCCCGGGGGCAGGACGGGGCCACCACCGTAACCACCACCATGATTATCGCCCATATGGCGGGCATCAAGGTATTCGCCACCGGCGGCATCGGCGGCGTCCACCGGGGCGCGGAGACCACCATGGACATCTCCGCCGACCTGGAGGAGCTGGCCCATACCCCCGTCATGGTGGTGTGCGCCGGAGCCAAGTCCATCCTGGACCTGGGGCTGACCCTGGAGTATCTGGAGACCCACGGCGTGCCCGTGCTGGGCTACGGTACCAAGGAGCTGCCCGCCTTCTACACCCGCCACAGCGGTTTTGCCGTGGACTACCAGGTGGACACCCCCGAGGAGCTGGCCGCAGCCTTCCGTGCCGGTCTGGACCTGGGCTTTGAGGGCGGCATGCTGGTGACCAACCCCATCCCGGAGGAGTATTCCATGGACCCGGCGGTCATCAACGCCGCCATTGACGAGGCGCTCCGGCAGGCCAAGGCCAACGGCATTCACGGCAAGGAGACCACCCCCTTCCTGCTGGCCAAGGTGAAGGAGCTCACCGGCGGCGACAGCCTGGACTCCAACATTCAGCTGGTGTTCAACAACGCCAGAGTCGCCGCCCAAACCGCCGTCTGTCTGGCGAAGTGATTCTTTTCCCTCAGAGAGAAGAACCGAAAAAGAACTTTTGCTCGTGAAACTGCATTTTATTCCAGTTTTTTAACAGCTGAAGCAAAAAGGCCGGCGGTGTCATAAACCGCCGGCCTTTTCGTTATTTCACCGGATCATAGCTCATCCCGGCGGGGTAAAAGAAGTTCACCTTCTTATCTGACAGGCCGATGCGCAGCTCCCTGCTCCATACCGGTTCCCCGTCCACCACCGCCACCAGCTTCTGCTGTCCCTTGACGGTGACATCGTGCCCCTGGCGGTACCAGATAAGGTCTGGATAGTCCCGATATTTTCCCGCGCCGTACTTGGACACCAGCCGGAAAAAGGTCAGGCGGCTCACCTTGCGCACGACCAACACCTCCAGCAGGCCGTCATCCGGCATATTGTCCCCCACGGGCATAAAGCCCCCGCCATAGTACCGTCCGCTGCACACACACACCAGGGCCGTCTCTCCGTCAAAGTGAAGGTCTCCGCAGTCCACCACCGTGGGCACTCCAATCCCCTTATGCAGCACGTTGACCACGGCGGAGATGGCGTACGCCCCGATGCCGGTGATCAGGGGAAAGCCGTTATAGGTGTCCTTGTCCACCGCGATGCGGGCGTCCAGACCGGTACACACGATGTCGATGCCCAGATGGCCGTTGCAGTCGATGAGGTCCATGGCGGCCTGGGGGCCCTTGGACAGCGCCTCCAGGTCGGAAAACCGGGCTCTGCATTTTTTGCCGAAGATTTTCAGAAAGTCGTTGCCCGTGCCGATGGGCACGTTGGTGACAGCGGCGTTGCCATACCCCGCCGCGCCGTTCACCACCTCGTTGAGGGTGCCGTCCCCGCCGCAGGCGTAGATGCGCACCTCCTGGCCGGACTCCGCCGCCTCCCGGGCGATGCGGCGGGCGTCTCCGGCCTGTCTGGTCAGAGCGATTTCATAAGGAACGCTCAGCTTTCGGATATTCTCTTCCAATAACCTGGTGCTTTTTTTCTTCCCCGCTGAGGGATTGATGATGAACAGATGGCACATAGCCCATCCCTCCTTGTTCTCTCTGTATCCCTTCGAGGGTCAGATACCGTACATAAACAAGTCGCATTTTATCATACCGTTATAGAGCTTCCGCTTTTTATCCGCGGGCTTGCCGAAGGTCCGTTCAAACTCGGTGTGGGAGGACAGCACGTTCACCTGCCAGCCCTTTGGAAGCGTCCGCGCCGCCCTGCCAAAAACCCGGTACAGCTCCTCCGCCTCCTTCCTTTCCATCAGCCGCTCTCCGTAGGGTGGGTTGGTTACCACCCGGCCGCGGGGCTCGTCCCGGCGGAATCTGGCGGCGTCCGCCGCCTCGAAGCGCACCATGTCCTCCACTCCGGCAAGCTCCGCGTTGTGCCGGGACAGCTCCACGGCGGCGGGGTCGATGTCCCCGCCCCAGATGTCGTAGGAGCCGTGGAACTCGTGGTCCATGGCCTCGTCCGCCGCGTCCATCCACAGCTTTGAGGGCAGCCATCCCCACCTTTGGGCGGCAAAGGTCCGGTTCAATCCGGGCGCCCGGTTCTTGGCGATAAGCGCCGCCTCAATGGGAATGGTACCGGACCCGCAGAAGGGGTCGCAGAAGGGGTCGCGGCCTTTGTACCTTGACAGAGATACCAGCGCCGCCGCCAGGGTCTCCCGCAGGGGCGCGCCCATGTTCTGGGCCCGGTAGCCCCGTTTGTACAGGCTGTCGCCGGAGGTGTCCAGCATTAAAGTCACTTGATCCTTCAAAATGGAGAACTGCACCTGGTATAAGGCTCCGGTCTCAGGCAGCTCCTCCAAACCATACACCGACCCCAGCCTTTTGCACAGCGCCTTTTTCAGGATGGACTGGCAGGCGGGCACCGAGTGGAGCTGGGAGCTGATCGTATATCCCTTCACCGGGAAGCGGCCCTCCCGCGGGATGCAGTCCTCCCAGGGCAGGGCGGCGCAGCCCTGGAACAGCTCCTCAAAGGAGCAGGACTGAAAGCTGCCCAGGCACAGCAGCAGCCGTGCTCCGGTGCGCAGGTTCAGGTTGATCCGGGGGATGTCGGCGGGACCGCCCTGACAAAGCACCCGGCCGTTTTCCGTCTTGACCTCGGACAGGCCCAGCCTTTTCAGCTCATACGCCACGGTGCTCTCCACCCCCATGAGGGCGGGTATGACAAACTGTAATGTTTGATCCATGAAAACACTCCGTAAAAAAATTTTAAAAAACCATTGACTTTACAGCTGGTGAAAGGTGTAGTATCATGTCACAGGGAGGGGAAATATTTTACAAACTCCAGTATAATGTAAAATGGAAGCGCTGGCAACAATAAATATGCGAATCCGGTGAAAATCTTCTTTCCCCTATCCTGCGTTTGTGGTACAATGGAATGGAAACGAGAAAGGAGTGTAGGGATATGCCATTGGACGCGGAATCCATGATGAAAATCATATGGCTGGTGCTGCTGGTGACCTTTGCCGGCGCTGAGGCGGTCACCGTGGGGCTGACCTCCATCTGGTTTGCCGCCGGAGGGCTGGCCGCCCTCATCGCCGCGCTGCTGGGCGGGGCGCTGTGGGTGCAGATCGCCCTGTTTTTGGCGGTGAGCCTGCTGTGTCTGGCGGCGGTCCGGCCTCTGGCAAGGCGGCATCTGAACGACCGGGTGGAGCCCACCAACGCCGACCGGGTCATCGGGGCGGAGGCCCAGGTGACGGAGAATATCGACAACATCCACGGCAAGGGAGCCGTGGTGATCCGGGGCATGACCTGGTCCGCCCGCAGCGAGGACGGGGGCCCCATCGCCGCCGGGACCATGGTGCGCGTCCTGCGCATCGAGGGGGTCAAGGTATTCGTGACGCCCATTGCCGCCCCCGTCTCTGCGGGGGAACCCAAAACCTGGTAAGGCAGCGGCGGAGCCCTGGGCCCACTGGTGGCCGCCGCGGTCATGGGAGGCTTGATCATCTGCTTCAACGAGGCAAAAAAGTGATTTCATAGGCAGAAACAGAACTATTTTTAAGGAGGTAGTCAAATGAAAACTTTCGCATTGGCCGGAGCTGTCGATTTGGGTGACATCGTGGGGCCCGTTATCGCACTGCTGATCATCGTCATTCTGCTGGGCATTTTGGCCGCTAACATCAAGGTAGTCCAGCAGTCCAAGGCCGTGGTCGTGGAGCGGCTGGGCGCGTTTCGCGCCGTGTGGGGCGTGGGTCTGCACCTGAAGGTCCCCTTTATCGAGCGGGTGGCCAAGACCGTGTCCCTCAAAGAGCAGGTGGTTGACTTCGCGCCCCAGCCCGTCATCACCAAGGACAACGTCACCATGCAGATCGACACCGTGCTGTATTTCCAGATCACCGACCCCAAGCTGTATACCTACGGCGTGGAGCACCCCATGAGCGCCATCGAGAACCTGACCGCCACCACCCTGCGCAACATCATCGGCGATCTGGAGCTGGACCAGTCCCTCACCAGCCGCGACCACATCAACACCCAGATGCGGGCCATTCTGGACGAGGCCACCGACCCCTGGGGCATCAAGGTCAACCGCGTGGAGCTGAAGAACATCATGCCGCCCCGTGACATCCAGGAGTCCATGGAGAAGCAGATGCGGGCCGAGCGTGAGCGCCGCGAGGCCATCCTCCAGGCCGAGGGCCAGAAGCAATCCCAGATCCTGGTGGCCGAGGGCGAGAAGCAGTCCGCCATTCTCCGGGCTGACGCCGCCAAGCAGGCCAAGATCATGGAGGCCGAGGCGGAAAAGACCGCCAAGATTCTGGCCGCCGAGGCCGAGTCCGAGGCCATCTTGAAGGTCCAGCAGGCCACCGCCGACGCCATCCGTCTCATCAACGAGGCCGCGCCCAGCGAGGGTGTGCTGACCATCAAAGCCCTGGAGGCGTTCCAGAAGGCCGCCGACGGCCGGGCCACCAAGATCATCATTCCCAGCGAGCTCCAGGGGCTGGCCGGGCTGTGCGCCAGCGCCAAGAGCGTGTTCGACACCGTGGAGCCCAACCCGCCCAAGAAGTAAGTCATGTACGAGTACAAATACGTCTGCGTGGAGCGGGAGGGCTGGATTTTCTCCGGCTTCCAGGGCTACCGGGAGGCCATCGACAAGGAAGCCGCCAGCGGCTGGCGGTACGCGGGCTGGGTGCCGGTGGACATCACCAACGGAGCCATGACCCGGATCGACCTGGTTTTCAAACGGGAAAAGTGAACAGATAAAGGGAGCGGTTCCCGCCGGGGACCGCTCCCTTTTCTTATTCTTTGGTCACCTTCAGCACGTCGTCCCCCACCTGGACGGGGCCGGCGGTAATCTGCTCCACCCCGGCGAAATCGTCGGAATTGGTGACGGCGGTGATGATGATGGTGGGATGCCCCGCCGTCCGGATCACGTCCAGGTCCATAATGATGATGGGAGCGCCCTTTTTCACCTTCTGGCCCTCCTTGACTAGCATGGTAAAGCCCTGGCCCTTCATATCCACCGTGTCCACCCCGCAGTGGACCAGCAGCTCCATGCCCTGGCTGTCGATGCCTACGGCGTGGAGGGTGTCCGGCACCTGGCTGACCACGCCGTCCGCCGGAGAATACACCTTGCCGTCCTCCGGCTCAATGCCCAGGCAGAAGCCCACCATGCCCTGGCTGAACGCGGGGTCGGGGATGTCCGCCATGGGGATGGCGCTGCCCTTCGCCACGGCGCCTACCATCAGGGGACCGGTTTGGGGCGCTTCATTTTTGAATTTGTCAAAAAATCCCATACTGAGGTCCGTCCTTCCTGTATAATTATGACAAAATATTAGCACATATCAGGAGGAATAGAAAGGCGGTTTTTCAAGCTTGGAATAAAATTTCAAATTCTGGAGCTTTTGGGTCTGTAAAACCCTCCATGAAATTCAGGCTTTAGGGAAAATAGGGCTCCACCGCCGCCCAGATGCGCTCTGCCACCTGCTCCTGAGTGCCGGAGCCGTCCACCACCGCTACGTTTTCCACACCCTTCAAACACTCGAAGGCCCGGAAGTACAGCTCCCGGGTCTTGCGCAGACGGTCCTCCTGGTCAAAAATCTCCTCCACAAAGCGGTTTTTGTGGATGCGCTCCAGGGCGGTTTCCACCGGCACGTCCAGAAATACGGTGAGGGTGGGGCGAAGCAGGCCGGCGCTGACCGAGTTGGCCTGAATGACCCACTCCATATCCATATCCACGCTGTGGTAGGCATAGGAGGAAAAATAGTATCGGTCGCTCACCACGGTGATCCCCTGGTCGATGGCGGCGCACAGGCCGTCCACCTCGTTCACCAGGTGGTCGATACGGTCGGCGGCGTACAGCGCGGCGATGACCCGGTTGTCGGCGGTGACCCGGCCCGTGAAAATCTGACGGATCAGCGAGCCCACGGGGCCGCCGGTGGGTTCCCGGTCCGCGCGGCAGGGTACGCCCAAACCCTCCAGCCGCTTCATCAGCGGCCCGATCTGACTGCTCTTGCCCGAGCCGTCGATGCCCTCCAGCACGATAAACTTGCCTTTTTCCATGATGTTACCCTCTTTTTGCTCACTTGTCCTTCACCATATGCACATTGACATGGGGATAGGTCATTTCGATGCCCGCCCGGTCAAAGGCGGACTTGAATCCGTCCATCAGATCGAAGTAAACCGTCCAATAATCGGCGTTGGCGGTCCACACCCGCATAACGTATTGGATGGCGTTGTCGCCGTACTCGTCCACGTGAACGGCGGGCTCCGGGTCGACCAGCACCAGGGGATGGTCCGCCGCCATCCCTGCCAGCAGGGCGATCACCCGCTCCGTAGGCGCGTCGTAGCCTGCGGACACCTTCAGCTCCACCCGCCGGGTGGGCTGGGCGGAGAAGTTGGTGATATTGGCGGACACGATGGTGCTGTTGGGCAGCTGCACCAGCTTGTTGTCCGGGGTGGTCAGCTTGGTGTAGAAGGTGCCGATCTCCGTCACCGTGCCCGAGCAGCCCCCGGCGTCCACAAAGTCCCCCGGCTTGAAGGGGTGGGAGGCCAGCAGCTGCATCCCGCCCGCCAGGTTGGACAGGAAGTTTTGCAGGGCCAGAGAGAAAGCCAGCCCAACCACGGACAGTACCGCAACCAGCGACGTGACCTCAATGCCCAGGCAGCCCAGCACAATAATGGTGGTAATGGCCCACAGTGTCCCTCGCAGCAGGCTGCGTAGGAGGGTTTGCAGGGACGTGTCCAGCTTGGAGCGGCGCAGGGCCCGCTCCAGCACCTTGGTGAGTACTTTGAGGACGATCAGGCAGACCGCGGCGGCAATGACCGCGCTGAATATGTTGCTGGCGGTGAGCTTGCTGAGGCTGTCCAAAAACTCGTCCTTGGCCTCGTCCGGCAGCCCAGCGGTGAGCAAGACCTGCATGGGTCCCACCTCCGTTCTTTCTGTTGTGTACGCGCCGGCAAAGCGGCTCAATGGGCACATTTTATCACAATTCGGGCTGAGACACAAGGCTCACCCGCCTGTTTCCAGAACCGTGCCCATCAGGGCATCTTTGTCCACGCCGGTAATTTTCACGTCTGCCAGCCGGTTGTGAAGGGCTTTCCCTTGCGCCCTCACCAGGGCATAACTGGGAGTGTGCCCCTGCCAGAGCCCGCCCTTTTCCTCCTCGAACAGCACAGGGAGGGTGCGGCCCACCTGCTGCCCCAGCCAGCGGCGCTCCATTTCCGACGCCAGGGCGATGGCGCGGCGGGCGCGGGCCTCCTTTTCCTCTTTGGACACCTGCCCGGGCATGGTATCGGCAGGTGTGCCGTGGCGGCGGGAGTAAGGGAATATGTGCATGGCTGTGAAGGCGCAGCTCTGGATGAAGGACAGGGTCTGGACGAACTCCTCCTCGGTTTCCCCGGGAAATCCGGTGATGAGGTCAGTGGTGATGCCGGGGTCGGAAAAGTATTCTCTCAGTAATTGAATAGACTTATAATACCGCAAGGAATCATATTTTCGGTTCATCCGGGCCAGGGTGGCGTCGCACCCGGACTGGAGGGACAGGTGGAAGTGAGGGCACAGGTTGGGCAGGGCGGCGCACCTGCGGCAGAAGTCCTCCGTCACTGTCCGGGGCTCCAGGGAGCCCAGCCGCACCCGCAGCCCCGGCGCGGCGGCGCACACCGCCTCAATCAGGCCGGTAAGGTCCTGCCCGGTCCTCAGATCGCGCCCCCAGGAGGAGATCTCGATGCCGGTGAGCACCACCTCCCGATAGCCCTCCTCCGCCAGCCTGCGGGCCTGCTCCGCCGCCTCCTCCAGCGGCAGGGACCGCACTGGGCCCCGAGCATAGGGGATGATGCAGTAGGTGCAGAAATTGACGCAGCCGTCCTCCACCTTGAGCATGGCGCGGGTGCGGCCCGCCGCCCCTCCGGCGGGGAGGCACTCGAACTCCCGGCGGGCCAGGGCCTTGTCAACGGTTATTACTTGCATCCCCTTGGCGTTCAGCAGCTCTTCCAGCCGGTCCAGGAACGCCATGCGCCCCGCCGAGCCGGACACCAGGTCCGCCCCCAGGGCGCCGACGGCCTCCGGATCGGTCTGGGCGTAGCAGCCGCACACCGCCACCACCGCGCCGGGGGCGCTTTTTCTGGCCCGGCGGATGATGTTGCGGCACTTCTTGTCGCTGACGGCGGTGACGGTGCAGGTGTTGATGATATAGGCGTCCGCCAGGCCGCCGAAGTCTGTCAGGGTATGGCCCCGGCGCAAAAGCTCCTGCTCCATGGCCTGGGTCTCGTACTGGTTCACCTTGCAGCCCAGGGTGTAGATGGCGATGTCCACGGCGGGCCCTCCTTATCAGCAGGTTTCAGCTATTATACCATTGCGCGGCGCAAATAGCAATCGCCTTCTGGCGGGGCCTTGTTTCGTTGGGCGGCGTATGATATAATAACAGCGTGTTGAGGCGTGAGAAGCCCAAGAAAGGCGAAAGAAACCAAAAGTTGCACCCATGTAAACAAAGATGCCGTTGAATTGCGCGGAAGGGAGAAGCTATAATAACAACAGACAAAGCCGGAACCCTTGATTTTTCAGGGGTTCCGGCTTTTCTTGTTACTAATGTGTTAAAAGTTCACTGTTCAAACCCCAATTATAAAGGCTTCCGCTGAACCAGTTCAAGGGCGGCTTTGAGTTCGTCCAAAGTCTTGTGATTATATACCCGGTTGCCGGTATCCTTGGAAACGTGGCCCATAAGTAAATCAATACATTTCCGGTTTGCCCCGGCGCTGTCCAGCATAGATTCAAACGTATGGCGGCAACCGTGGGGGGTTCCGGGGATTTGGAGCCGTTCAGCAAGGCCCTTCCAGATAACCCGGTATTGGGATTCGGAACACCTGTGGCCGTCCCACTGGATCAGGTATTCCCCGCCTTCAGCCATGCGCCGTTCCACCATAGGGCGGATCAGGGAGTGAATGGGAACCAGCCTGTTTTTTCCGGCTTTGGTTTTTGTCCCGCCTTTCATCGTCCCGGCCTGAAGATCAATGTCCGCCGTTTTCAGGCCCAGCAATTCAGAAATCCGCCAACCGCTGTAAATGAAAATCAACACGCTATCCACCCACGGTTCCCCGCTGTGATTCCAGAGCCGTTCAATCACTTCATTACTGAGCCTGTCCCGGCTGGTGGGCGGCACCGGATCAGAAGTCAGCAAATCAGAATAGCACCGGGAAACCACGTCCAGTTCCAGGGCGAACCGGTCAAGATGGCCCCAAAGGTTTTTGATCGCCGCCTGTGTGCTATACCCCTTCCCGCAACCGTCAATAGTTTCTTGCATTTGATAAGCCTTGATTGTCTTATACGGCAAGTTCACAAGCCCTGAACAATGCTTGAACGCTGATGTGAGGGAAGCTCGGTTGGATTGGCCCAGCTTGGGGGCTTTTTTCTCTTTCCACAAATCGAAAAGCTGTTGCAGGGTGATTTTGGCCCGGTCAACATCCCACGGATCACGGTTGTATTCCGCCAAAAGGATATTGCCTTCTTCCCGTGTGGCCGCATAGCCGACAATCACAAAAATCGGTTGCCCGTTATTTTTCCAACCGGCTGTTTTCTTGATGATGTACGGGCGGCGGCGATTGCCTGACAATTTGGCTACTGTCCCATAGCCATTAGGATTCCGCATTTTATCACCTGTCCTTTCAAAAATGGTTGCAAAACCCCAAGGGCAAGTGATATAATAGCGTTGTGTGGGCGCTACGTTGGATCACCTGTCCAATGTGGTTCCTTGCCGCTTCCGGTGCT
>CAJULJ010000082.1 GCA_910587395.1 uncultured Oscillospiraceae bacterium
TCTTCATTTTGTTGATTTAGCACAGTTCCCTTGATTTTTCAAACAAGGCCTAATCCCCGCAGCGGCATCTCCTACCCAGGTTTGCGAAAATAGTCGTTTTTTGTCTGCCCATATCGCCAATCCCAACGCCCGAACAGCTTTGTGCTGTTCGGGCATTTTTGCTTTTTCAGGGGATTGTCCTATCTGGCCCCGGTGTCGCGGTCCGCTCTTCCTGTTCAGATTTCGCACTTCCCCAAATCTGAACAGGAGGATAACGCGATGGAAATTACCATCAAGAGATACAGCCGCAAACTGACCTATGAGGACGCCGCCACCCTGGACGAGTTTTGGGAGCTGGCCAAGCGCACCGAACGGAGCCTTGACCGGGAACAGCGGCGGCATTGGGACGGACGCGAATGTGACGAGTACATAATCGCCGCCCAGGGCGTTCTGCCCTACTGCGCCACCCCGGAGGAATTGGTCTGCCAGCGGGAGACGCTGGATGAAATTCTGGATGTGCTGGCCCTCTGTACTCCCACCCAGCGGGAGCGGTTTCTGCTCTATGCGCTGTACGATTATAGCTATGCGGAGATCGGGCGGCTGTGCGGCTGTTCCAAGACCGCAGTCTATGATAGCATTGAGGGCGTTCGGAAAAAGTTTTTCAAATTTTACCGTTAATCGCCCTGACGATCACCCCGGCATGATGGCTACCAGGTGAGGGGCAAAAGCCTTATCACCGGGAGGGACAAGCTGCTTTGGCGGCTTGTCCCTCCTATGCCAAGGAGGTCAAGATGTCAGCGATAAATCAGCTTCAGCAAGAGTGCGTCCGTTTCTTACGGCGCACTTATACACCGTTCCGGTGTCGTGCGCCCTGCCGGGGGCGTTGCGTCCTTCGGACGCGATGGGGAGCTGCACTCCCCAAACCCCTTGCACACCCGCAGGAAAGGAACACCCGCTTTGCGTCTGTTCCTTTCCTGCGGGTCAGGTATCGTCAACGCCAGATTGGCACTCACGCTAAAAACGCAAATCTGACGCTTTTAGGATTTTGCAGAGGGAGCGTGTGAAATGGGCGCATCCGAAATCCCACACATGACCTATCAACAGTACCGGACGGCCCGGAGGCTGGTGCGGGAGTGCTGCAACTATGATTGCGGAAACTGCCTGCTCTTAGACAACGGCGAGGAATGCATCTGCCCGCAAAGCATCACCTATTCCCTAATCTGCAAATGGTTCCGCGCCGCCGTCCTTCCGCTGGATGCTGGCCTGTATGCCGCATTGTTCCCGCCCCCCTCTGTCAGACGGCGGCGCTGCCGGGAGTGTGGAAGATTGTTTGCCCCACCCAGGCACAACACCCTTTACTGCTCCACCTGTGCTGCAGAACGGGCCAAACGGAGTAAGCGGACATGGGCCAGGAAAAACCGGGCTGATGTGTAGAAAAAGTACCCGCTGAAAATGCAGTAATATCAGGGCTTTCAAGACCGCCCTCAATGGGGGCCTGATATATTTCCTTTCCACTCCCGAAAACGGGCCTCTAACGGCCCCGGCGGTCTGACAGCCCCACACCAAGGAGGCCAACACCATGACTGACTACATGGCGGTAGATACCGATTTGCCGCCCTATTTCCCCTACCCTCAATTCCTGATGGATATGCCGCTGTCCCATACTGCTGCCCTGACCTATGCGCTCCTGCTGGACAGGGCGCACCTCTCCCAGCTTAATGGATGGACAGACGAGGCCGGGCGGGTCTATCTCATTTTCCCCGTGGAGAAGATTGCGGCGGCGCTGAAACGCAGCCTTTCATCAGCCAAGAACGTGTCAGCGCCGGGGCGATTTTGTAGTTTTTCGCCGAACAGAAAATGTCGAAAAATGGCGGGTAAAGGTGTACAGCCTTTGGATAATTATACTTGCCGTTTTTGCCTGTCAAGCCTAAAACAAGCTGATAAATCAGGGCTTGACAGGCTTCAAGCCGGCAAGCTGGCTAGTGTATAAGGCTGCATAATACCTGTATGCCATCCAGCAAAAAACGACATTCCATTTCGGCGAAAAATGACATTTTGAAATGGCGCTGACAGCTCGTCGCTCCACCAGGCTTTATAGATGTAGAAGCTGTCCTTTTTCGTCTTGCGGTCAAAGGTGACGATGCCCTTGTGGTTCATGCCGGGTTCACCACCCTGGTCCCGGGCGTCGGCGGCGAAGTCGAACATGTTCCACAGGTGGGTGGCCCACAGGTAGGGGTGCTTGGCGAAGCACTCCAGCATGTACTCGTTGTACACACACTGGTATTCCTCGGTGTGGTCCCCCCGGCGGGGCCTGGAGGAATGGAGGTTGGGCATGGCCTCGCAGCCGTACTCCGAGTACCCTAGCGGGCGCTTGGGGTAACGCAGGTGGAAGAAGCCCATCCACAGGTCGTTCAAAAACAGCCCGGGCACGTACCAGCCCAGATACAGATTCCAGCTCACCAGGTCGGTGATGTGGGCGGATCTGTTGAAGGGCCCGCACATGGCGTAGCAGGCCAGGGTGGTCAGGCGGGTGGGGTCCAGCTCATGGTACAGGTCGTTGAGGGCCCGGTGGTTGTCCAGCATGTCCGCCTTGTCCCTGGTGGAGATGGTGATCTCGTTGGACACCCCCCACACCACGATGCAGGGGTGGTTGTAGTTCTGCGCCACCAGCTCCCTGGCCTGGGACAGGGTATTCTCCCGCCCGTTGGGCATGTGCTCGGAGATATAGGGGATCTCCGCCCACACCACCATGCCGTACTGGTCGCACAGGTCGTAGAAATACTGGTCGTGCTGGTAATGGGCCAGCCGGATGGTGTTGGCCCCCACCTCCCGGATCATGGCCATGTCGGTGTCGTGGTGCTCCCTGGTGATGGCGTTGCCGATGCCCTTCCAGTCCTGGTGGCGGCTGACGCCGTGGAGGGGGTAGCTGCGCCCATTGAGGAAGAAGCCCTGGCCGGGGTCCACAAAGAAGTCCCGGACGCCGAATCGGGCGCTGATCTGGTCCACCTTCCTGCCGTCCACGGTGAGGGTAGCCACGGCGGTGTAAAGGTAGGGAGCCTTCACGCCGTCCCACAGGTGGACGTCGGGCAGGGACAGCTTGACGTTGGGCAGGTCGGCGGCGGCGACTTCGTTCCCGCCGCCGTCTTGGATTGCGATGTGGACCTGGCCCTCCTCGCAATTCCGCCAGGTATTTATCACCACCTCGCCTTGGGTGTAGTTCTCCACCGGCTTGGCCGTGACCTTGATGCCGGGGCCGCCAAAACGATCCATGTCAAAATGGAATTTATTTACGACGATCAGGCTCACGTCCCGGTAGATGCCGCCGTAGAAGGTGAAGTCCGCCTTCTGGGGGTACACCCGGTCGTTGCGGCTGTTGTCCACATGGACGGTGAGGGCGTTCTCGTCCTTCAAAAAGTCCGTCACGTCCCAGCGGAAGGTGGAGTAGCCCCCGTCGTGGGTCCCCACCTCGGCGCCGTTCAGTTCCACCTTCGCCGAGGCGTTCACCCCCCGGAACTCCAGGTAGACCCGCTGGTCCGCCTCCAGCTCCGGTCTGGGGAAGGCCTTTTCATAGACGCACGTCCCCCGCCAGTAGTCGTTGCCTCCGTCCTGGCCGTCGATGGCGTTCCAGGTGTGGGGAAGGTCCACCGGGACTGATGAACCATCTGGACCGATAAAGGTCCATCCTTTGTTCATGGATACTACTTTTCTCATGGTCATTCCTCACAGACTTTATTAAAATGGCGGCGGTGGGACCTGGCAGTCCTGCCGCCGCCATTCAGCGCATAGAATCAAGATTCAATTGTTGGGGTGTCTTTTTTGCCTTTTTTAACTGTCTTGACCAGCATGAAGATGGAGCCGACGGCCAGCACACCGAAGACCACATCGGCGGCAATCAGGGCGTTCTTCCACCAGGGGCGGATCTCAATGACCTGCATATTGGCGCTGACGCCGTTCATGGCGTTGGAGTTGGCCACGGTGTACAGGATGTGCTTGGTAGCCTCCTTCATAGCAGCGACAACAGTGGGATCGTCCTTGTAGTCCATGAGCTTGCCAGTCCATTTGGTGGAATCATTGCAGTCCCAGGCGTCGCCACCGGCCAGAACGCCGTTGACCACGTCCATGTAGTTATTGCTGTTGGAGAAGTCGGTGAGGGCGAAGCCGGGCATACCCCACTCACCCCGGAGGATGCCGGTGAGCAGGCCCTTGTCACCGCCGGCCCAGGTACAGCCCATGCGGTTGAAAGAGGTCATGACGGAGTAAGCGCCGGACTCCACCACAGGGTACTCGAAGGCCTGGAGGTAGATTTCCCGAGCGGCCTGCTCATTGGTCCAGACGGAGATACCGTCCCGGGCGGTCTCCTGGTCGTTGAGGGCGAAGTGCTTCATGTAGACGTACACGCCCTTGGACTGGATACCGGCCACCTCGGCGGCACAGGTCTTGCCGGAGATGAAGGGGTCCTCGGAGTAATACTCAAAGTTGCGCCCGCTGTAGGGAGTGCGGTGGATGTTCACGCCGGGGCCGTAGATGCCGGAATAGGCCTTGCCGTTGGCCAGCAGGCAGTCGTTGCCCACAGAGCGGCCCATGCTCTCGGCGATCTCCGGGTCAAAGGTGGCGGCCAGCAAGTCCTCGGAGGTGTAACTGGTGGAGGAGCCGCCGCCGGTGAGGGTGGCCGTGATGCCCTGGGGGCCATTCTCGTCCTTGGTGGCGGGCTTGCCCACGCTGGCCACAGGGGCGGTGGCGTGGTAGGCCTGGCCGATGAGCTTGGCCATCTCGTTGAAGGTCACTTGATCCACCAGGTCGTCCCAGGTGTAACTCTGACCATCGATCTCTACTGTGCCATCGATCGGCACGCCGATGAACTGGGCCAGCATCAGTTTTCCCTCCTTGCCCACGGTGGGCATGGTGCCGGAGGTGTTCTTCTGGTACAGAGCATTCATTTCCGCCACCATGTCGTCGGAGGCAGCCAGCTGGAAGGCCGCTTTGTAGCTGGTGGGGGTGATGTTGGCTTTGGGGAAGGTCCCCTCCCAGTCGGAGCGGGTCAGATAGACGATGCCGCCGCTGTTGTCGCCCTCCCGGCGGTTCAGGTCGGCGTGGTCCAGTTGGTTGACGATCTCCGCGCCGGTGGCAGAGGACACCGCAAACACTTCGTTGTCCTGAGCCGCCACGGTGTGCTTGGCGGCAAACTCGGCCTTGCCCTCCACCGGGGTGCCCTTGGCGGCCAGGATGTTGTTCAAAGCCTCGTGGGCACCGTTGCCGCAGGCGAAGTAGTAGTCGCCAGCGTCCAGGATATAGGAGCCCACGCCGTTGGCGTCGTAGGCCCGCATCTCCTCCTTGGGCACATCCACGGTGAAGGTAACGGTCTGTCCCGCAGGCACGTCCTGTTTCTGGAAGCCCACCAGCTCCACCGCCGCCTTTTCAATGCCGTTGGCCTTGTCGTAGTCGGTGTAGGGGGACTGCATATAGATTTCCACCACCTCGCGGCCATCCACGTCGGAGGTGTTGGTCACGTCCACGGTGAAGGTGAACTTGTCCCCGTCCTCGACCATGGAGTAGTTGGCGTACTCAAAGGTGCTGTAGCTCAGGCCGTAGCCGAAGGGGAAGGCCACGGTCTTGTCGTAGTCGAAATCGCCCGCGTTGCCTTGGCCTAGCACCACGTCCTCATACCGGGTCTCGTAGTAGCGGTAGCCGATGTAGATGCCCTCCTGGTAGGCCACATAATATTCGTTGTTGGTGCCCTTGAAGCTCAGGCCCTTCGCCGCGGCGTTGGTGTAGCTGGTGGCGTGGGCGTTCTGGATGGCGGGGGAGGTCAGGTTGTCATAGCAGTAGGTGTCCACCAGCTTGCCGGAGGGGTTCACCGTGCCGTTGAGCAGGTCGCCGATGGCGTTGATGCCGCTCTGGCCAACCTCGCCTACCCAGAGGCAGGCGTCCACGCCGTAGTCGGTGCCGCATACATCGGGGTTTAGGAAGTCCATCTCCACCGCGTTGGCCACGTTCAGCAGGACGATGATCTTCTTCAGATCGCCGCTCTGCTTGAGCTCGGCCAGCTTGCCCAGCAGGTCCTGCTCCTCCTTGGAGAGCTGGAGAATATTGCCGTTGCCGTCCCCGGCGCTGTGCCAAGGCAGATCCGCGCCCTCGCCGCACACGCGGGAGATCACAAAGATGGCGGCGTCGCCGTACTCCTTGACGCTGCTCCACTCCCCGCTGCCGTAGGCGCTCAGGGGAACCTCGTTGGTGGTGTATTCGGAGTTGTCAAAAATGTAGTTGTTCAGGCTGCCGGACGCCTGGGTGCGGCCATAGTCCTTGCCCGCGCCCTCGGTGTAGAAGGACCACATGGTGGGGTTGACGGAGAAGCCGTCGTCCTCCAGGGCCTGCTTCAGGGTCTTGGCATTGTCGGTTTTCATCCCACCGGAGCCGGTGCCGCCGTAGACGAACCGGGCGGAGTTGATGCTGGCCAGGGTGATCTTCGCGCCGGAGGCCAGGGGTAGGGCATTGTCCCGGTTCAACATCAGGACGGAGCCCCCCGCCACGATGCTCTCCACGACCTGCTCACCCTGCTTCACCTGCTCGGCGCTGGTGAAGTCCGCCTCAAACCAGGTCTTGCCCTCGTCGCCGATGGTCTTGGAGCTCTCCGTCCCCAGCACCATGTTGATGATGCCCTCATAGTTGTTGGCGATGGGGGTGGCAACCACGAACAGGATGAAGAACAGGGTGAACACGATAGACAGCGCGGTCCAGAGCCCTTTGCCCTTCACCTTTGCCTTCGGTTTGGCTGTCCCTTTTTCCTTTTTACCCTTCACTGTCAGTTCCTCCTTTTCTAAAACCGAATCGGGGCCGCTGCCTCACGCAGCAGCCCCGACCTTTTAAGTATTGAGCCTATATGTCTTGATTTGAGATCAGCCCGCCTCAGTGAAGAGGGTGAGGGTGGGGATCTCCACGATCTTGTAGCCCAGGGAGGTGTCCTCCGGGTCCAGAGAGGGGTCCTCCACGGTAATGGTCAGCTTCTCGGCGTACTTGTCCAGGAAGTCCTTGGCGGTCATGGAATTGTTCTCGGGGTCCAGCAGCTTGGTCATGGCGTCGGTCCAGTTGGCGGTGTCGATGACGCAGTGTCCAGCGATGGCGGAGCGGCCGTAGCCCTTCTCGTGCTGCTCCATGAAGATGCGCTCGGCGGGCTCCAGGGTCACGTCCCGGTGGGTCTCCCAGCCGTCGGAGCTCTCGCCCACGGAGCACTTGCCGGTGTAGATGATGGTGCGCAGGCCCTTGGTGCCCGCGTCCTCGGTGCCGAAGCGGTACTCCTGGACCATCAGCTCGTAGGTGTCGTCACCGTTGAGACGCAGGGTGTAGACGTCGCTGTTGTACCATCCGATATCACCGATAAAGTAGGCCGAACCGGCGGTGAACTGCTTGGACAGACCGGCGGACTCACCGGAAGACCCGCATGCGGTGAGGGTGAGGGCCATCAGCATGACGGCCAGGGCAAGGGACAGGACTTTTGCAAGTTTCTTCATTGTTTTTTCCTCCATTTTTCTCGGCATCCTATGCCGTTGGTCAATTAGTTGGTGTGGGCCTGAAGGAACTCCACCAGGTAGCCGTTGGACTCCCGCAGGGGCTTGCCCTGGAAGCCGTGTCCGGCGCCCTTGATGACCTTCAGCTCCGCGTTCTCATAGACCTCCACGGCCCGCTCGGAGTAGGACAGGTCCACCAGCTCGTCCTTGTCGCCGTGGCAAATCAGCACGTCGCCCTTGTAGCCGCCGATCACGTCGTAGATGTCGAAGGACATGGCGTCCTGGCTGTAGATGGCGCCCAGGGTGTTGTTCATCAGGGACTCGGTCTCGGGGATGTTTTCAATGGAACCGTGGCGTTCCCAGCAGTCATCCTGGAGGGCGTAGGCGGGGAACAGGAGCATCAGGGCCTTGACGTCATCGGGCCGGTTGGCAGCCACATAGGAGGACACAAACCCGCCTTGGCTGGCCCCCAGGAGAAAGAAATTGCTGCCGTCTATGTAGTCCAGGGCCAGCATCCCGTCCATGACGGCGTTCAGGTCCTCCGCCTCGGTGAGAACGCTCATCTCCGTCATCTCGCCGTCGGACTTGGAGCCCCGGCCGCCTCCGCAGAAGTCGAACACCACTGCGGCGTAGCCGTTCCCGGCGAACAGCTCTGCCCGGCTCACGTTGTCCTCATAGGAACCGGCGAAGCCGTGGCTGATGACCACAGCAGGGTACTTGTCCTTTTCCTCTGCGGGCAGGAACATCTTGGCGTAGATTTTCTTCTCGCCGTTCTGGAACCACATCTCCTCGCTTCTCGGCGGCGGAGTGGGCTCTGCCGATGGGGCCGCGCTGGGCTTGGCGGTGGCGGCCGAAGGTCCGCCGGAACACCCGGCCAACAGGCTGAACAGGAGCAGGAGCGCAAGGAACAGTGTTGGTACTTTTTTCATTTCCATCCCTCCAAAAGCTGTTTGATATGTGCAAAATAGCAAAAAAGTGGTTCCCCGTAAAGGGGAACCGCAAAACCTGTATATTTTACATCAAAACTTGTAACTATGGTTTAAGCAACAAAACATCCAGGCCAAAAATTCCATTTTCTGACTGTACCGACAAAGTTCCGTCATACTTTTCCGCAATCCGTTTCATGCTTTTCATGCCAAACCCATGGTAACGTTCATCGCGGGGGGATCTGGGCAGGCCATCCTCCATTGTAAGCGACCCACAAAACGGGTTCTCCACATGGAGCATGAGCATCCCATTCGTGCATTTTGCGGATAAGGAAATGAATCGTTCGCCCTCTGGCAGCTTGCTCACCGCGTCAATAGCATTGTTCAAGGCGTTGCTCCGCACCTGCCGGTGCAGGGTGCAGAAGCTCATCAGGTCGATGGGCGCCTCGAACACCGCCACCCAATCCAGGGTCGGGTCGCAGGGGAGCCGGAAGGCTACGCTTTTGTCGCTGCCCACCGCGTCTGCCTTAAAGCCGGAGCCGTTCAGATCGTAGGTGCCGCGCTTGCTGGCGAACACCGGCTTACCGCCAACCTCCCGACCCACGAAGACGCAGTTGTGGTGCAGTCTGTCCTCATACAGCAGGCCGGAGTCAATGAAGCCCCAGATCACTTGGGCGGCGATGCCTCTCTTTTGAAGATAGGCAAACACCCGCCGTTGGTCCTGGTTGGAGATGGGCAAGGCGAAGGCCGGCTTTTCCTCCTGCGGGACAGATTTGGGACGCGGGGTGGGGGAGTCCCTGGAACGCTTGCCGTTGAACTCCAGCAGGTAGTTCACCGCCTCCCGGAAGTCCTTGCCGCAGAACTCCTGGAAAGCATAGAGAAAGCTATTCACCATTACCAACAATGATTGAGAGACAAAGCAAACATAATCACCAAAGTGAACAGATAAGGGGAACGAAAAAAGCTGTCCACTGGTCTGCCTGAAAATTGGCAGGCTGTGGACAGCCTTTTCGTTGTTTTGAGTGCTGGAGAGTTCGAGTCATGCGTATTCCTAAAAACTCCCAAATCCGGCGGATTTGCATCTCCAGCTCGTTATTTTACGATTCCTTATTTTGTAAATAACGTCATATTGTTCTGGACTTTCGCCATTTTCTGCATTTAGCAGCAAAAATCCAGCACCGAAGTGCGGGATTTTTGCCTGCGTCTTTTTTGTCAATGTAAGTTGGCAGAGGCGAACACTTTGGATGCCTATACAAAGAAAGTTCGCTGATCCTGGTGGTTCCCTTTCTATTTCAGGACGGAATTGGCAATGGCGTCTGCCAAAGCGTCGATCTCGGACTCATTGTCGGCCTTAAGGGAGGAGGTAACGGTCATCTCCTCATCCAGGACGGTCATATTCTTCAAAGACTCAATTTCCTCCTTCATCAGCGCGCCGGAACGGGGGGCCCAGGAACCGCTGCCCATGATGGCCACGGTGCGCTTTTGCAGGTTGAGGGCCTTCATGTCCATGAGGAAGTTGTGCATGGGCGGGAAGATGCCCAGGTTGTAGGTGACCGAGGCCAGCACCAGATGGCTGTACTTGAACAGGTCGGAGATCAGGTAGCTGACGTGGGTGGAGGACACGTCGTACAGCCGGGTGTTGGTGACCCCCCGGGCGGTGAGCTTGGCGGCCAGCACCTCGGCGGCGGCCTCGGTGTTGCCGTACATGGAGGCGTAGACGATCATGACGCCCTTCTCCTCCGGCTCATAGGTGGCCC
>CAJULJ010000083.1 GCA_910587395.1 uncultured Oscillospiraceae bacterium
TCCAAATTCGTTGTATTGCCATTTGGCTCCTCGTTTATTGACGACACCATCTAAAAGATTTGAAAATGGTCTTTGTCAATTCCCTACAATTCAAGCCCACGTCATTTTGGCAGTTTGACCAGAGGAAAAAGCAGAACCGCCCCGGCCCGTGCCGGAGCGGTTCCTTCCGCTGTCAGCTGTCACGAATCTCTTGAATCAGCGCCTGCTGCTCGTCGGAGTACTCCTCATACATGGGCTGTACCGCCCGGCGGAACTTCTCCCGCTGCTCCTCGGTCAGTGTGGTCACCACACAGCCGTAGTCCCGCACCAGCTTCTCCGCCGCCTTCTCCTCCTGAATCCAGAGCTCCCGCTCGTAGATGGCGCACTCCTTGGCGCACTGCCGGACGATTGTGACATAGTCCTCGTCGATCTCCGCGATCTTATCCAGGGCCACCGTGCTCATAATCTGCATCTCCGGCAGGCGGGAGTGCTGGTCCTGGAGGTAGTAGCCTGCGGCCTGGAAGTGGCCGGTGGCGGCATAGCTGGGCCAATTGTTTTCCGCACCGTCAATCTTCGCGGTCTGCAATGCCGAATACACATCGTTGTAGGGTATTTGGACCGCTTTTGCCCCCAAAAGCTCCACCATGCGGCTCATCAGCGCGGACTCCTGGACTCGGATGGACAGTCCCCGCAGGTCCTCCAGACCACCGATGGGCTCACGGGTGTAAAAGCTCCGTGCTCCGGCGTCAAACCAGCTCAGCCCAATGATGCCGGCCTGCCGGGCGCTGGTGAGGAACCGCTCGCCGATGGGCCCATCCAGCACCCGCCACATATGCTCCGCGCTGTCGTACAGGAAGGGGAGCTGGAGCACCTCCATCTCCGGATGATATTCCGCCAGCGTTCCCATAGACACTCTGGTCATATCGATCCCGCCAAACTGCACCTGCTCCAGGACCTGATTTTCGTCCCCCAGCTCCCCGTTGCAGTAAAGCCGGATGCATATCTTCCCCTGGGTGCGCTCCTCCACCAGCTGGGCAAAATACTCCGCCGCCCTGGTGGTGGGGTAGTCCTCCGGCTGGTTTTCGCCGTAGCGCAGGATCAGCAGGGGCACGGCCTTATTCTCTGCCGGTCCCCCGCAGCCGCACAACAGCAGCAGGACGCACAGCGCCAGGCAGACACACCGCTTCACGACATCCCTCCCGCCCGGTCCCGGGCGGCGTTCCGGCGGTAGTCCGTGGGGGTCATGCCCACCTTTTTCTTGAAGGCCCGGGTGAAATAGTTGGCGCTCTCATAGCCAACCATGCTGGCCACCTCCGCCGTGGAGCGCAGAGGGTCCCGCAGCAGCGCCTTGGCCGCGTCCATGCGCAGCTCTGTGAGATAATCCAGGAAGTTCACCTGGAAGGTCCGCTTGAACAAAGAGGAAAAGTAGGATGGATTTAGGTTCAAAATGGCGCTGACGGAGTCCAGGGAAATATCGTACAGCATGTAGTTGTGCTGCAAATACTTTTTAACCTTGCCCATCAGCAGATTGGTCTTGTCATAGCTGTCCATTTCCAACAGCTCCCCATTAGAGGCCATGGCCTCCAGCTGACGCTGCGCGTCAGCCTGGGCCGACGCCCGCCGGACAGCCTGTTCCACATCGTTGGGGTCAACGGGCTTGAGGATGTAATCACAGGCCCCCAGCTTTACCGCCTCATGGGCATAGGTAAACAGGCTGTAGGCCGTGACGAAGATGATCTTGCATTCCGGGCGCTGGGCCTGGATCTGTCTGGCCGCGTCGATGCCGTTGATCCCCGGCATTTCAATGTCCAGCAACGCCACATCCGCCGCCCACAGCGCCGCCGCGTCCACCGCAAGGCGTCCGTTCTCAACCATGCGGACCTCCACATCCCGGCCGAACCGCTGATCTAAAATTTCCGCGAGGATTTCCCGCTCGTAGCCCTCATCGTCCGCCACCAGGATTTTAATCATCCTCATCACCTTCTTCTTCCCAGGATAGAATCTGAGGAAGGCGAAGCACTGCCGCAGTCCCCCTCCCCTGCTCGGATTCGATTTCCATGCCGTACTCCTTACCCCACAGACGCAGACGGGCGGCCACATTGTATACTCCGATGTGCTCCCCTGTGATGGGCGGATTTTTCAGGTTGTTCCGTAAAGCCTCCAGCGTTTCCGGACTCATACCCACGCCGTCGTCGGCCACAGTGATTTTCAGAGCGCCGCCCTCCTCCTGAATGTGGATGTCTACACATCCGCCCTCCTCCTTGGGGGCGATACCGTGCTTGAACGCGTTCTCCACCAAAGGCTGAAGGATAAAGGAGGGCACCAGGGTGTCCGGCAGATCCACCTCAGGACTGATGTGCCAGCGCATCCCCAGCCGTTCCCCAAAACGGGCGCGGTACAGGGCATAAAACTCGTCCACGATCTGCACCTCCCGCAGCAGGGGCACCTGGCTCTCGTTGCTGCCCAGGGCGTAGCGGAACAGACGGCTCAGGGAACCGATGAGCGCATGGGTCCGCTCCGCGCCCTCCTTCTGGGAGGTGTACATGATGACGTTCAGCGTGTTGAACAGAAAATGGGGATTAATCTGGCTGCGCAGCTGCTGGAGCTTTTCCCGCTCCATCAGGGTCTGGAGCTCCAGCGCCTCCAGCTCCTTGGCGTGAAGCCGGCTCTCCACGGCGTTCTTTTCGTTCAAAAGCTCCACCTGCCGCTTCATGGAGCGCTTCATCTCGTTGAAGGCCCTGGCCGTGTGGCCGGTCTCGTCCCGTGGACTCTCGTCCAAGTCGGGGGTATCAAACTCCCCCCGGCTGATGGCCTGGGACGCCTGGGCCAGCGCCGCCGCCGACCGCAGCAGCCGCGCCAGCGACACCACCAGCATGGTCCCGGTCATAAAGCAGAGAAGCACCACCACGGTCTGGGCCTGTTTCAACCCCTCGTTCAGCTGTGTCAGGCGGATGTGGGCGTCCTGATTGTCAAAGCAGGCACGCTCCAAAAGCTGCTGGGTGTATTGGCGCAGATAAGTTCCGCAGGGCTCCGCACTGCTGTAGTATAATTTCGATGCCTGGGCCGACCGGCCGGACTGGAGCTCCGCCACGATGGAATTCAGAGTGCGGCCCAGCGTCCGATAGGTGGTCTGGGCCGCGTTGGCCAGCAGATACTGCTCCTCGCTGACCACCCGCAGGTCCATCTCGATGTTCCCCAGATGAGCGGCGGACCGCCGCCGGCTCTCCTGGATGGTCTCGATCAGCGCCGCCGTGTCTCCGTAGTCCCAGCGGTGGTTTTCCAGCGCCGTCATACACGCCTCCACGTCGTTCAAAAACTGGCTGATGGTCTGGATGCTTTCGCTGCGTTTTTCCAACGGCTCCAGCACATATTTCGTCTGGTAGTAACCGATGCCGATTTGAAGGGCCATCGCCGCACCAAAGGCCGCCAGAAACAACGCAATGCGGCCCAGCAGCGTCATGCGCGGCCATCTGATGCGGCCCATAGGCTCCCTCCTCCACGGCTGATAAAAATCTAATGATATAATGATAGCATTTTCTTTGACTTTTTGCAATCTTTTTGAAATTGATTGCCTGGGACAGATGTGCTATGCTGTTATATTATGGACAAGGGGGTATGCCTGCGTGAAAATCCAGGTCCGGCTCGATGGGCGGGAGTTTATGAAATTCAGCTGGTTTGACGCCCTTCGGCATAAAAAAATCTGGCGCCGTCCTGCCCTGTTTGCCGCGATCCTGGGCACCGCCGCCGAAGTTTGCTTCGTGCTGCATAAGCAGCGCGGGGCCGTTTTGCTGGGAAGCGTACTTCTCGTGGTGGCGCTGGGCCTGCCCGCGGCCTATTTTTTAAGCTTTTTCCTCTCCCTGCGCAGGCAGAGCGCCGGACTCGGCGGAGGAAAACATGTCTATACGCTGGATCTGCACGACGACGGACAGGGAATCACTGTGGATAACGGAAACGAGCACGCAGCCTATCCATGGAAGCAGATTTTTCACGTCTATCGAAGCGAAACCGCCAGTTATTTTTACATCACCCCACAGCGGGCATTCCTGATCCCCCACGATTGTGTGCGGGACGGTGTGGACGAACTGTGGGCCTTAATCCGGCGATGGGTCCCGGCAGACCGGCAAACCCTGTTATGATCTGAATTTAAAGGAGATATGAAAACTATGAGTGACATCACTCCAGCGGAGCGCCGCCAGAACCAGCTTTTGTATTGTGTCCTCTTCACCTTTTTTGTCAGCGGAGCCGCTTCCCAGCCTCTGGGATCCTTCATCCCCTTCCTTCGGGAGACCTACGGATTCAGCTACGACCTGTCCGGCATACTACTGTCCTGCCAATCGGTGGGCAACCTGATCGCCGTGCTGCCGGCGGGATTCCTGCCACTGTGGCTGGGCCGGCGGCGGGCTATCCTGCTCACCGCCGTGTGGATGACGGTGGCCTATCTCATCTTCGCCGCCGGGCTGGGGACCGCGCCCTTGCTGGTAGCGGCGTTCCTCATGACGGGAATCGCACGGGGCGGCAATTCCAACTTCTCCAACACCATGATCTCCACCCTCCCTGGAGACAAGGCCGCCCAGGGCTACAACCTGCTCCACGGCTGCTTTGCGGTGGGGGCGCTGCTTTCGCCGCTGCTTCTGGTGTTCTTTGCCGGACACTGGCCGGGAACAGGCTGGCGGGTAATGGCGGGGCTGCTGTGCGCGCTGTGCCTGTGCCAGCTGGCGGTATACGCAAAAATGCCCCTGCCCGCCGAACCGCCCCGGAAGGGTGTATCCTCCGCAGACCGGAGCTTTTTAAAGGTAAAGCTGTTCTGGCTGGGCAGCGCCATGCTGCTGTTTTACATCTCAGCGGAGTACGCCATCGTGGGGTGGCTGGTAACCTATTTCCAGGACACAGGCATTCTGAACGCCAGCTACTCTCAGCTGATGAACAGCCTGCTGTGGCTGGTCATCTTCATCGGGCGAATGATAGGCGCGGCCATCACCGGAAAGGTATCCCGGAGCAAGCTGCTGCTGGTGGACGGCGTTGGCTTTTTCACGTGCTTCCTG
Source organism: uncultured Oscillospiraceae bacterium (assembly GCA_910587395.1). Taxonomy (GTDB): domain Bacteria; phylum Bacillota; class Clostridia; order Oscillospirales; family Oscillospiraceae; genus Enterenecus. Next base: position 5,022 of record CAJULJ010000083.1, read on the forward strand.
GTGATGTTTTTCAGCCGCACACCAGGGCCAATTGTTCTGGGACTGATTGGCGTGGGGTTATTCATGGCCACCATTTATCCCACCGCTTTTGCCTTTGGCAGCGACTGCATTCGGGGGAACGATCTGGGGTACAGCATCATGATCTTCACCGGCAGCGTGGGCGGAATCGTCACCCCTGCCTTAGTGGGCCTGGTGGCCGAGCGGGCGGGCATCCAGGCGGGGATGGGCGTGGTGGCAGCGCTCACCGCTCTACTGCTGGCAAGCATTGTGCTGAGCGTGGCCAGTGTCAATCGATTCAAATCAGCATTAGATCGATAAGAGTATGCCGAGCGGCTAAAGAAAATGCGGCCAGAGGACCGCATGTCGCTGCCAGGGGCGTTCCACTTGAAGCTGGAACCGCCCAGATCATAGAAGGAGAAAAGGCACGGAAGTGAGCAGAGCTTTCGCCGCAGGCAGATGGGTCACGGCCTCCCGGAATCCCTTCCCGCAGAGCTCCTGCAGGTCTGTCCCCTTAGCAATCCCCATTCTCGTCTGTAAAACGGAAGGCTGGAGCTGTGCTTTGTCTCGTGGCAATTTACCTCCTTGGGGGCAAAATGAAAAAAGGCGGCCCAGAATATCCCGGTTGGGATACTCTGGGCCGCCTCTTTTTCCTTCCATTTGAACATGTCCCCCTTTAAATCTTCCACGACCTGCGGTATCTTGTCCCCCTCCGCTCATCAGGTCGGACATATATTCCGAACGGCGGCACAACAACCTTGCATATCCAACCCGGAGATGGTAAAATAGGGAAACGGTTTCCCCCCCCCTCAGACGAAAGGATGTCGAATCCATGAACACTTTGAAAATCACCCTGCTGCAAATCGCGCCTTGTGGCACACTGGAGGAGAATCTCGAAAAAGGGATCAGCTCCTGCCGGAAAGCGAAAGAGCTGGGCGCTGATATCGCGCTGTTCCCCGAGATGTGGAGCAACGGCTATAACATCTACAACCGCCCTGTTGACCAGTGGAAGGTGGAAGCAATTCCCGCTGGCAGCGAATTTGTCAACGCCTTCGGAAAACTTGCCAAGCAACTCGACATGGCCATCGGTGTCACTTTTTTGGAAGAGTACGAGGGTGGCCCCCGCAATTCGATAGTTTTGTTTGATCGATTTGGAGAGCGGAAAATCACCTACGCCAAAGTTCACACCTGTGATTTTAATGTGGAGCGGAACCTGACACCGGGTGAGGATTTCTACGTCACCACCTTGGATACAGCCTGTGGGGAGGTCAAAGTCGGGGCCATGATCTGTTTCGACAGGGAATTTCCCGAGAGCGCCAGAATCCTGATGCTCAAAGGTGCGGAACTGATCCTGGTGCCCAATGCCTGCCCCATGGAGATCAATCGCCTTTCTCAGCTGAGGGGCAGAGCCTATGAGAATATGCTGGCCATCGCCACCTGTAACTACCCGGATTCTGTACCCGATTGCAACGGCGGCTCCAGTGTCTTCGACGGCGTGGCCTACCTCCCGGAGCTGGACGGTTCCCGAGATACCTGCATTTTGCAGACGGACGGAGCAGAGGGAATCTATCTCGCAGAGCTTGATTTGGAGCAGCTGCGGCGCTATCGTGAGAGCGAGGTGCATGGCAACGCATTCCGGCGCCCGCAGAAATATGGACTCCTGCTTGATCACAAAATTGAGCCACCATTTATTAGGAATGATCATCGCACGTAGATAAATTATTTTTCCATCGCAGTTCTCAACCGATATATGAAGTGTTCTTTTATGCCACCTCAGCACAATTCAATTAATTTATTTGACACACACTTGGCAGGCGAGAGCTTTAGTTCCTATAGTGATTAGAAATTTATTGTGTCTTGGAGAATTTGAGTAAATTGAATGCCTCACGCGCTTGCGCCTGGGACGTTTCTGCTGTATAATGATATCCATGACGTAAATAAAAATGGAGGATGGATTATGGAAAACAACATGCGTCCCGCAGACATGAAGCGAATCAACACCCCGGAGCTGGCCGAAGCTTTCATTGAGGAGCAGGTGAAGGAAGTGCGCACTCAAGTGGGGGACAAGAAGGTGCTGCTGGCCCTCAGCGGCGGGGTGGACTCGTCGGTGGTGGCGGCGCTGCTGATTAAGGCCATCGGCAAGCAGCTGGTGTGTGCCCATGTGAACCACGGCCTCATGCGCAAAGGAGAGAGTGAGCAGGTGCTGTCCGTTTTCCGTGACCAGATGGATGCCAACCTCATCTATGTGGACGCAACCGACCGTTTCCTGGACCTGCTGGCCGGTATAGACGAACCGGAGCGGAAGCGGAAGATCATCGGCGGCGAGTTTATCAAGGTGTTTGAAGAGGAGGCCCGTAAGCTGGAGGGCATCGATTATCTGGCCCAAGGAACCATCTACCCTGACATTTTGGAAAGCGACGGCGTGAAGGCTCATCACAACGTGGGTGGGCTGCCCGATGACTTCGACTTTGAACTGGTGGAGCCGGTGCGCCTGTTGTTCAAGGACGAGGTACGGATAGTGGGCCATGCTTTGGGTCTGCCCGCATCCATGGTGGAGCGACAGCCCTTCCCAGGACCCGGTCTGGGCGTGCGCTGCCTGGGCGCCATCACCCGGGATCGGCTGGCTGCACTGAGGGAGTCTGATGCCATCCTTCGGGAGGAATTTGACAAGGCAGGGCTGACACAGCAGGTATGGCAGTTTTTTACCGTGGTTCCCGATTTTCGCTCCACTGGTGTACGGGATGGCAAACGGGCCTTCGACTGGCCGGTAATCATCCGGGCTGTCAATACGGTGGACGCTATGACCGCCACGGTGCCCGAGATCGACTGGCCGGTGTTGAAAAAAATCACCGATCGTATCCTGGCGGAGGTGCCGGGCGTGTGCCGGGTGCTGTATGATTTGACACCGAAGCCGGTCGGAACAATTGAGTGGGAATGACCGTCAAAACGGCGCAAACCCGCATGAATACAGGCTTTTTGACCTGTCACTTTGCCTTGTGATACTGGTTTGATACTATTCGTTTCAACCCGGTCACACAGGAGAATGATTGCAAAGGGCAAGCGAACCGCCCTGCTGAACGACAAATTCAGCAGGGCGGTTTTGCTTGCCCTATTTTTCTTTTCTCCAGGGTACATAGTTGTCAAATCGTTTGCTGTCATCACAGGTACACGGCCAGTTGAGTTTCCATTCAAAGTATTCCTCCCTGGTGATCTCCCCGGCGTGCAGCTCCTGCTGGCGCAAGAGCCATTCCCTCATAAACTCGTCCACAAGGCCGTAGTTGAAGTAGATACCCACGGGAGGTTGAGCGGGCCAGTCGTCCGTGTCGTTGTAGCGGACGGCGGTATCATCGGAGGCCCCCGTCTTGCCGGGGTTGCGGACAAGCTGAAACAGACGGATGGAGCCGGGGCTGTCCTCGTCCAGCCAGAAGAACGTCCGCATGAAGTCCTCGGCGCAGCCAGGTCGGAGGGTATAGAAGTTCTGACACTCTACCCGCAGGGCCTGGGCAATCTTGTCCAGCAGCTCCCTTTTGGGAACACGGTAATTCGTTTCGTACTGGGCAATACGGTTATCCGCTCCCTTTTCCTCAAAGCCGATAGCCAGCCCCAATTCCTTTTGCGTCATACCCCGAAATGTGCGGATTTTCTTGATTTTTTCTCCTACTGTCATATGTTCCACCGCCTTTGAAAATAGTATAGCGCAAATAAGCGAAATATGCAAGAAGAAAATTAACAAAATTGCGAAATAAACTCTTGACATTAACAACCATGCGAATGTATAATAAGGATGTCAGCATTAATAATTTTGCGAACCATCAATAAGGAGGTGTTTTATTTGAGCAAAGAGCTGTTTGTACGAGCCGAGGAAGTGGCCGGGGCGCTGGGTATCTCCAAGCCCTACGCCTACAAGCTGGTGCGGGAGATGAACGAGGAGCTGAAGCAGAAGGGTTTCCTCACCATCCCCGGACGGGTGAGCAGGCGCTACTTCGAGGAAAAGTTCTATGGACTGCGGGAAAATCAGTAAGGAGGGAAGAAAATGCCAGCGTACAAAGACAAGGCCAAGGGAACATGGTATGCGTCCTTTTACTTTGAGAACTGGACAGGGAAAAAGGAAAAGAAGATGAAGCGGGGCTTCAAGACCAAGCGGGAGGCGCTGGAGTGGGAACGGACGTTCCTGCAACAGCAGACCGCCGACCTGGATATGACCTTTGAGAGCTTCGTGGCGCTCTACGCCGCAGACATGAAAGGCCGTATCAAGGAGAACACCTGGGGAACGAAAGAGCATATCCTCTACAAGAAGCTGGTGCCCTACTTTGGAAAGCGGAAAATGAGCGAAATCCATTCCAAGGAGGTCATGGCGTGGCAAAGTGAAATGCTGAACTACCGGGACAAGAACGGCAAGCCCTACTCCCCCGTGTATCTGAAAACGCTCCACAATCAGTTGAGCGCCGTTTTCAATCATGCGGTGAAGCACTACAATCTGAAAGTCAACCCCGCCGCCCAGGTGGGCAACATGGGCAAGGCCAAGGGCCGGGAAATGCTGTTCTGGACGAAAGCGGAGTATCTGAAATTCGCTGACGCTATGATGGACAAGCCCCTCTCCTACTACGCCTTTGAAATGCTCTACTGGTGCGGTATCCGGGAGGGGGAGCTGCTGGCCCTCACCCCGGCGGACTTCGACTTTGAGAAGCAGACGGTTTCCATCTCGAAATCCTACCAGCGTATCAAGGGCCAGGACGTTATCACCGACCCCAAGACGGCCAAGAGCAACCGGGTCATTCAAATGCCCGCTTTTCTCTGCGAGGAAATGGAGGACTACATCAGGAGCTTGTACGCCGTGGAGCCGACAGACCGCATTTTTGCGGTAACGAAATCCTATCTTCACCGGGAGATGGACAGGGGGGCGAAAGAGGCAGGGGTCAAGC